>QBXO01000012.1 GCA_003284565.1 SAR116 cluster bacterium AG-321-K23 | reverse complement strand
TTCAAAAAATGTCATTTGAATTATAAATTATTCTACAAAACCGTAGATATTTTTATACTTAAAGGCATAAAAATTGCATTTAAAATGTCGTAATCAATTTTATCAAAACTAATTAGGTATATAAATGACGAGTGTAGATTATTTAAGCGCAATCAATCAAGGTGGTAGTGGGTTAAATATTACTCAAATCGTTGATAGTCTTGTTGAAGCAGAGCAAGTTCCCCAAGAAAATCAAATACAATCTAAAATTAATGCAAGAAATACTGCTATTTCTGCGATTGGTGAAATAAAAAGTGCATTATCTAAACTTTCTACCTCTTTGAATACGCTAACTGGAAATACCTCATTAAAAGTAAGTTCAACTAGTTCAGCGGTAAGTGCAACAATTTCTGATCCATCTACAGCAGTAGCTATAAACTCAAGTATTAGTGTTTCATCATTAGCGAAAGGTCAAACTTTAGCGTTTGAAGATTATACTTCTAATACATCGCTTGTTGGTGCTGGTAGTTTACTTCTTGAAAGAGGAGACTGGTCTTCTGGAAGTTTCGTTACTAGTGCTACAGTTTCATCTAAATCACTCACAGTTCTTGAAACAGACACCCTTGAGTCATTAAAAGATAAAATAAATGCATTAGATTATGGAGTTACAGCCAGTGTGTTAGGTGCAGGTGATGGTACATTTACACTTGTATTAAAATCACAAGACGGAAAAGCAAATGCATTAAGAATTACTGCTACAGAAAGCCCGTCTGGATCTGGATTATCAACCATAGATAATACAACAACGAATGGCACAAAACAGAAACTTGCTGGATCGGACGCTTCTTTTACAGTTGATGGAATATCATTAACTAGATCTTCAAATACTATTTCTGATCTTTTTACCGGTTATAATGTAAATTTACTAGCATCAACGACTATAAGTGGAACTGATACGCCAGTTAATCTAACAGGTTCAGTAGATACAAGTGCAGCAACTACAAATTTACAAGCTTTTGTAACAGCAGTTAATGATGCAAGAACACTTTTGAATGAAAAAACTTTCAGAGGGTCCTCAACTGAAGATGCGGGTGATTTATCTGATGATCCTGTAGTTAAGAATATTAAAAATCAGTTAAAATCACTTACTTCTTCTCAATTGTCAGGATTTGGTGCAAATGGTGTATATCTCTCAAATTTAGGGGTCAGAACTGAAAAAGACGGTTTATTGAGCCTAAACACAACCGTATTAGAAAATGAACTGAAAAACAACCCTACTTCCTTAGATGCGATCTTTAATTCAATGTATTCATCATCATCCAGTCTGCTTTCAGTAAGTGGAGGTAGCATTTCTAAACCTGTTGCTGGTTCTTACGCGTTTGCAATGACAGCATATGTATCTGGTGCTTTTACAGGACTAGTAAGTAGTGATACTTCCCCAGAGGTTACTGCCTCAAATAATACTATCCAGGTAACAGTTGATGGTACGCAATCGGGTTCAGTAAGTGTGCCAGCTGCTCACTATACATCTGAAGCTGCACTCGCAACAGCTATTCAAACGGCGATTAATGCAGATAGTACATTAACTGCTGCTGGAAAGTCTGTTGTTGTTACTCATTCCAATGGAAGTTATTCTATTACCTCCGGATCAATAGGATCATCCTCATCAATCGTAGTTAACGCAATAGGAAGTAATTTAGATGGATTCTTAAAATTTGAAGGAACAACTGATGCTGATAATATTGGCGCCTCACAATCAGGAACTGCAAGTACTGCTTTAACTTTAAATGGAGCTTCAGTTACTACAACAGATGCTGATGGATTAGTTGATAATGAAACACTTGGTAGCTCAGGTAATTTTACACTTGATGGCGCTCAAACAACTGCAACAAATCCTAGATCAGCTACAGATTTAAATTCTTTTGTAACTATTTCCAGTTCAAATAATTTATCATCTATTACATTTACTATTACAGGAACAGATATTAATGGGACATCTCAAACTGAAACTATAACTGGTCCTACAGCTGGGAGTAGTGTTGTTGGTACAAAAATTTTTAAGGATATTACACAAATTGCATCAAATGCTGCAGCATCAGTCGTAAACATTGGTACAAAATCAGCGTTTGTTGATCTTACAGGAAAACGTCCATCAATAGTAAGTGCTGGTGGTGACGAAAGTGGCAAGTCATTCACAGTTGTTGGAACTGACTTGTCTGGTAATGCCCAAACAGAAGTAATAACAGGACCTGCAGCTAATGCTACAGTTCTCGGATCTAAAACGTTTCAGACAATTTCATCTATAACCCCTTCAGCTAATACCGCAGGGTCTATTACTATGGGTTTCACAGGAGCTGGCATAACAACGACGGGCGTTAATGGTTCTGCTACATTAGATAGTGTAACTATGTCAGCCGATGTAACAAATAAAACATTTACAATATCATCAGGTAATGCAGCTGGTTTAAAAGTAAAATATTCAGGTTTGGGTGCAGACGCTACCGTGTTCTATGGTCAAAGCCTTATTGAAAAACTAACTACATTTTTAACCGATACTCTTGATAGCTCTAGTGGACAATTATCTACTCGAGAAACAACTATTAACCAAGAAGTCACTGACCAATCAGCTTTATTGATTGATTTAAACGACCAAATGGCATCCTTAAGAGACAGATATGTCAAACAGTTTACAAGCATGGAACAAGCCGTAACAAGTCTTAAATCAACAGGTGAATATCTAACAAACCTCTTTGAAGCCATGAACAAAGACGACTAAAAAAACTGGAGAAAAACTATGAAATTACATATTGGTGGTGAACAAGAAAAAGATGGGTGGACAATATTAAATACGCAACAAAAAACAAAAAATAACCTTATTGGAGATTTAAGTAATTTGTCTCAGTTTGAAAATGAGAGTATTGAAGAAATTTATGCAAGTCACGTCTTAGAACATGTAAGACAAAAAGATATAGAACACACTCTTGCAGGGGTTTATAGAGTATTGAAGAAAAATGGTAATTTTTATATATCAGTTCCGGATTTAGATGTTCTTTGTCATACAATGTTAAGTCCTTATTATTCTAGAGATATAAAGTTCCACATAATGAGAATAATTTATGGTGGTCAGATTGATCAATATGATTTCCATTATTTTGGATGGAATGTTGATTTTATGAGTATATTTTTAACAAAAGTTGGTTTTTCTGACCTCAAAAAAGTCAAAAACTTTGGTTTATTTGACGATACAAGTAGTTATCAGCCTTATGGTTTTCCCATAAGCTTAAATATTATAGCTAAAAAATAATAAAAATGAGAAATTTTAATGACAGCTATTGATATTAGTCTTTTAAAAGCAAAAAAAGTATTAAAACAGGGTGATGTGCAAGAAGCACAGAATATTTTAGAAAAAGTTCTGAGGGTTTATCCAAACAACCCGCGAATTAAAAATTTTCTAGAGAATTTAAATGTTTACAGTGATGAACCTAAATCAAGTTCATTCCCAAAAAAAGATGATAAAAAAATAAATAATTATGATCCTTATGAGACACAGGCAGTTAATGAGGTTATTTTCTTATATCAACAAAACTTGATTCAAGAGGCTTTTAATAAAGCTTCGGATTTACTTCAAAAATTTAATAAAAACGAAAAGCTTTTGGTAACGATGGGGTGTCTTTACAAGGAAAAAAATGACTATAAAAATGCTCAAAAATATTTTGACTTAGCCCTTAAATTAAATCCAAACTCCATTGAAGCTAGATTAAATAAAGGAGCAGCATTGTCCGATGTTGGTTATATTGATGATTCAATCCAAGTTTATAAAGATATATTAAAAATTGAACCAAATTCATACAATGCCTATGGAAATTTAGGTTGCTCTTATGCCTCTCTAGGCGCTTATGAAGAAGCAATTGAATGTTTTAAAAATGGATTAAGAATATCTCCAAACAACGCAGTAATTTTTACAAATATGGGATATAGTTTTCAACAGGCAAAAAATTTACAAGAAGCGCATAGGTGTTTTTTTAGAGCAATTGAAATTGATCCTACTTATTTACCAGCATTTATTAATCATGGTATATTGTATCTTAAAACTGGAGATTACGAAAACTCACTAATATGTCTCAAAAAAGCGTTAAATATTGACCAAAATTCTGTTGAAGCAATTTTAAATTATGCGTCCTTATTAAGTGATATTGGAGAATTTACCGAAGCGGAATATTATATCAATAAAGCTCTAAAAATTAACCCTAATAAAAATACAGCAATTTCGAATCTTCTTTTGATGAGTAATTATTCATCAAACAACTCCAAAGAAAATGTTTTTGAAATACATAAAAAATTCGGAACTTTTTTGGAGAAGTCATTTGGAGAAGGATATTCTGAAAAATTAATTGAGAATAAGTCTAAAAATCAAAAAATAAATGTCGGCTTTGTATCTGCAGATTTACATCAACATTCTGTAACTTATTTTTTAGAACCTTTATTAAAGAATTATAATAAAGATGAATTTGTTATAACTTGTTTCAATGCATCATTTCATAATGATCATGTAACAAAAAGAATTAAATCATCTGTTGACAAGTGGTTTAATGTAGGCTCAGCAAGTAATACTCAACTTTATAATTTGATAAAACAAAATGATATAGAAATTTTGGTTGATCTTTCTGGACATACTGATGGAAATAGATTACCAGTTTTTGCGATGAAACCATCTCCAATTCAAATAACATGGTTAGGTTACCCCAATACTACTGGTTTGAACAAAATAGATTATAGAATTGTTGACAATTTTACAGATCCTGAAGGCGTTGACGATCATTTATATACTGAAAAATTATTAAGATTAGAGAACTCATTTATTTGTTTTAGTTCAGAAGAGGATGCAGAAATTAACAAGAATACTATTTTTGAAGATAACTCTTTCACATTTGGTAGTTTTAATAATTTGTCAAAAATGAGTGACGAAGTAATAGAATGTTGGTCTGAGATTTTAAAAAGAATTGATAATTCAAAAATTATCCTAAAAAACAAACAATTACGTTCTAATTTTACAAGAAAGATCTATTTAGAAAAATTTGCTAAATACGGAGTTTCGTCTGATAAAATTGTATTAATGAGTTGGAGTAATTCAAGAAAACAACACCTTGAGACATATAATTCAATTGATTTAGCTCTTGATACATTCCCATATAATGGAACAACTACAACATTTGAGGCTTTATGGATGAATGTTCCAGTATTATGTCTTAATGGTGATAGTCACAGAAGTAGGGTAGGTTATTCCATACTAAAAAATTTAGATTTTAATGAGTTTATTGTGAACTCAAGGAAAGAATATATAGAAAAAGCAGTTCATTACAGTGTAAATAAAATCAAAATGAACAAACTAACTGACGGCTTGAGAAGTAAATTAATTAAATCTAATTTATGCGACTCTAAAGCTTACACAAAAAAGTTTGAAAATTTACTCAAGAGCTTAACACGCTAAAATTTTGGCATCACTTTTGCACTTTTATAATTAATTAAATTATATGAAACATATTGGATAAAGTATGTCGGTACTTGGATTAAATTTTGATAAAGCACAAAAATTAATTAAAAAAGGTGAGATTGATAGTGCTAAAATAATTCTAAAAAATATACTACTAAAATATCCCCAAAATGTAAGAATAAGAAAAACTCTTGAAAATTTAGTCGATAAAACAACAGAGGTCATTTTACCATCAGAATTTGAAATCAAGGAAATGATGGTTAGTTATGAAAATGGGGAATATGAAAAGACAGTTCATTTAGCTATAGCTATTACAGAAAGATTTCAAAATTATAATTTAGCTTGGAAGGTTCTTGGAGCTGCATATCTTGAATTAAAAGATTATCTAAAATCAGAAATCTCATTCAAAAAAGCACTTCAATGTAATCCAAATGATCATGAAAGTTTATGTAATTTAGGAAATCTTTATCAAGAAATTGAAAATTTTGATGATGCAGAGTTTCACTATAAAAAATCTCTTGAATTAAAAGAAGAATATGCAGAAGCATATTATAATTTAGCTGTATTGTACGCTGACCTTAATAGATCATACGAAGCTGAAGTTAACTATAGAAAGGCTATTAAATTTAAGCCAGATTTTTCAGTGGCACATAGTAATCTTGGATCTTTACTTAAAGATTTTAAAAGAATTGAGGATGCTGAGTTAAGCTATAAAAAGGCATTGGAAATAGAACCAAATTTAGCTGTTTCTCATTATAATATAGGCTTAATCCAAAATGATCTTGGAAAATATAAAGAAGGAATGAAATCACTTCAAAAAGCAATATCGTTAGATTCTGAATATGGTGAAGCCTTTTCAGAATTAGGTCGTTCATTTCAAGCTCTTAAAAAGTTTGAGGAGAGTGAGATATGTTATAAGAAAATGCTTTCAATAGACCCCAATATTTCATCTATCATTATTAATAAAGGGACACGCTTATTTAATAAAAAAAATTATAAAGAAGCATTAGCAAATTTTGACCTTTATAACACAGAAGAAACGCGAGCTAAAGCTCTTGAATGTTTATATTTGATGGGACAAACTGAAGAAATTTATAATAGAATTCAGAAAAATTCCCAAATTGATGAATTTAATTTGAATATCGCTGCATTTGCATCTTTTATTGAAGAAAAGGAAAAAAAGCCAACTGCAAACAAATTTTGTCCAGATCCGCTGAACTTCATATATTATTCAAATCTTACTAATTATTGTAAAGATATAAATGATTATACTTCTAAAATTATAAATGAATTAAACTATATTCCTTCAATATGGGAAAATCCTTCTCGTCCTCTAAAAAAAGGATTTCAATCTAATGGTGATTTGTTTAAAAACCCTAAACCTAATTTAGATTACTTAAAATCAATTTTAATCAGGGAAATTAACAATTATTATGAAAAATTTAAAAATCATTCTTGTACTTTAATTGATAAATGGCCCAAGAAAAAAAACATAAAAGGATGGTATGTTACACTTAAAGAACAAGGTTACCAAACTTCACATATTCATCCTCTTGGTTGGTTAAGTGGAGTCATTTACCTAAAGGTTGTTCCACCGTTAGAAAACAATGAGGGAGCCATAGAATTTAATCTATCTGGACCAAACTGCTATACTACTCAATCCTCCAAAATAATCCACAACCCAAAACTTGGAGATATAATTTTTTTCCCATCGTCATTATATCATAGAACTATTCCATTTTCGACAGACTCAGAACGAATTATAATTTCATTTGATTTACAACCGGATTTTTAGTTGTGTGGTCAAAATAAGTTAATTTATAAAATATGGAACTAAATACACTCATAGACCATTATAAAAATGGTAGATATACGCAGGCAGAGAAAATTGCCTTAGTTATTGCAAAAACCAGTCCGTCAAATCAACTTATCTGGAAAATTTTAGCTGCAATTTTGTTACAAAACGGTAGATTGTCAGAAGCTCTTGAAGCTGGTAAAAAATCTGTTTTTTTCGCACCAAAGGATGCTGAAGCAAAATATAATTTAGGTGTTATTCAACATAAGTTAGGAAAATTTGATGATGCTATAAATAGCTATTCAATGGCCATTTATACAGATCCCTCTCATATTCAATCTTATATAAATCTGGGTGCTTTACAGCAAGAACTTGGTAGATTGGAGGATGCTGCCTTAACTTTCAAAAAAGCTATATTTTTTAAGTCGGACAATCCACAACTTTTTATCATTTTAGGTAACGTACAACATCTACTTAATAAATTTAATGACGCTGAAACAAACTTTTTACAAGCTTTAACATTAAAGCCTAACGATTATGCTGTTTTGTGTAATCTTGGAATTGTTCAGCAAAAAAATGGAAAATCAAAAGAGGCTGAAACTAATTATAGAAAATCCATAAATATTAAACCTGATTATTACCAAGCAATATGTAATTTAGGAACCGTTTGTCAAGAACTTGGAAAATTAGACGAAGCAGTTTCTTTATATAAACAATCTTTAAAACTAAATGCAAAACAAGCCGCTATATACAATAATCTTGGCAACGCTCTAGTTAAACTTGATAAAATTTCAGAAGCAAAAGAAAGTTATTTAAAAGCAACCTTATTAGAACCAAATTATGCTGAAGCTTTTTACAACTTAGGAATTAGTAATCAAAAACTTGAAAATTATGATGAAGCTGAGAATAATTATATAGAGGCAATAAAAATAAAAGATGATTATGCTGAAGCATATTGTAATCTAGGCGTTATTTGTCAAGAAAAGAAAAATCATACGAAAGCACAAGAAAATTTTAAAAGGGCGATTAATTTAAAACCAAATTATAGTGAAGCATACATGAATTTAGCTAACACTTACCAAAACTTAAGTCTTCTCGAAGAGGCAGAAGTAAGTTATAAAAAAGCAATTAGTTTAAATTCAAATAATCCTAAAATTTTATGGAATTTGTTAACTTTGCTTCATTTCCTAAATAAAGAGAATGACTTAAAATTTTATTCTAAACAATTAGAAAATCTGGATAAAAATAATTATGGATTAAGATCGCAAGTTATTTTAGCTATTTTAAGTTATTTAGAAGGGGATATAGTCAATTGTAATAAATATTTATTATTATCAATTCTAATTCAGAATTTAAATAACAAAATTTTTAAAAATGAAAAAGTTTACCATATCTACCTTTCTTATTTGCTAAAAAATAATGAAAATGAAATAACCCAAAATAATGTTGATGAAAAAACTCTCCACGTAGTTGGCGAAAGTCACTCACTTGTAAGTCATGGCTTAAAAATCAAAAATTCTAAAGGAATATTTTTATGTAAGGCTAGCCTTATTATGGGATGTAAACAATTCCATTTAGGAAATTCTAATTTAAATAAATATCAGTTTAGATTTAAAAATATTTTACAATCACTACCTAAAAAAAGTGACATTCTTTTATCTATAGGCGAAATTGATTGTAGAATTGATACTGGAATTCTTGATCATATAAAAAAAAATCAACAAAAAAATAAGTTTAAATTAATCAATGACACTATTACTAATTACCTTAATAATATTCAAAAATTAAATGCAACGAAAGAACATGATATTACTATTCAAGGTGTGCCCTGCCCAAATATTAATACTGATAAAATCTCAACCTTAAAGTTACAAGAATTAATAAGTTTAATTAGAGATTTTAACCATATATTGATGAAAAAGGCACATAAATTTAGATATTCATTTTTAGATCTCCACAGTCTGACTGATAGAGGTGATGGATTTTCTAATGGTATTTATCATTTAGATTCAAACCATCTCACACAAGAAGCAATGTTAGAGGCTTGGCAATCTTATTTGTTTGTTGCACCAAAACTTTAATTTTTAATCTGAAAATTTAAGATTTGTAAATCTTAATATATACTAATCTATTATTTTTGTATCCAGAATTGATACATATTAAAAAAAGTATTTTTATTATGTTTTTCAAAAACATCCCAATTTTCTAATATTTGTTCTGAATTAGTATCCGGAAACATTTCTTTAAAAGGAATATCATGGAGATTATGTTGAAATTCAAATCCGCAAAAGTTTAAATTATAATCATTAATTATTTTTTTAATGTCTGGAATAGTATACTGAGTTTCCTGAATATTGAAATATAGATCTCTAAAACCACTTAATGAAAAAAAATCAATACTAGTATTAAATTCATTAATTAAATTATGATCATCATTTATCATTTTTTGTCTGAAAGAATGAATACTATTATTAGTATATGGAATTTTATCTTTTTTAATTAAATTTCGAACTTTATTAATTTCTGTTCTTGCAATACTGCTATAAAGTCCCAGCTTCATTAATCCGTCTTCTTTTAATGTTTCAATTAAACATTCTAATCCTTGAGTTGGTGATCTCATGTGATGAAGTACGCCAGTACAATGAATCACGTCAAATTTTTTATTGATTTTATGTAGGTCTAAAATATCACCATGAACATAATTAATATTTGAAATTCCTAATTCTTTTGTTTTTCTTAAGGCAAAAGCTAAACTGCTTTTACTTAAATCTAATGCCAAAACATTTGATCTAGGAAATTGTTGAGCAACTGAAATTGATTGAACGCCTGTACCACATCCAGCAATTAATATCTCTGGAGGATTTTGTAAATTTTCTATACTTTTTGCTAACTTCAAATTTTTTGTTTTAACAAAAAAATCAAGTGTTACTTCACCATTTTTAGGGATGTAGCTCCATCTTGGATAAGGTGAATTGGAATATTGTGCTTCAACCAATTTAGAGGTTTCATCTTCAATATTTGAAATTGAATTTAGTAAGGGTGTAATACTTCTTTCCAGCATAGGTTCAGAAACAACTAATTTAAAAACTTCTTCTATTTCTTCCTCATACAATATACTTCTTATCCAATGAAAATCACTTATTTGTTTGTAACTTGACAAACAAAGTAAATCTAGGCTTTGTATAACTTGATTTTCATCTGCTTTAGTTTTTAAATCTTTTTCTAATTTTTGAATAATTTTATTCTCTTCGTCAGTTTGAGGGAATGCAAATTCATTATTAAAACACTGAATGGTTAAAGATTTTTGAAACATAATAACGCTTTTGTTACTACTAAGATTATTCTTGTTGTATAAAATTCCTTTTCTTAATACTGTTAATAACTTCTCAATTTTTATGCTTGAATTTAATCCGGAAGATAGTATCTCAACAAAAAATGGAATTTTAACTACCTTTTCAACAACTCTTATAATGTCTTCTGTGTGAATAATATTGTCAATTTTTGATAATAACGCACTAATATCTGGATGATTTTCTATCCTCAAAAGTAGGATTGGAAATATTTGTCCAAATTTGTTATTGTCAAATAGGAGCTCTATCTTTTTATCTAAAGCAAAATCATATTCCGAAATAGGGCTAGAAATTAAGACATCAGTAAAAAGTTTCAACAGCTCTTGATTTTTATGGTCAAAATCCAAGCCTTTTGAAACTGTATCCAAAGCATTTTTGTACAAATTACCTTTAATCTGAGACTTAGCTAAATTTAAATACGCATCAGTAAAATTGGGACTTAATTCTATTGCTTTCTGAGAAAACTTAATTCCTTTTTTATAATCTCCTAAAATTAAATAACTTTGTGAAATGTTTGAATAGGGTTGAGGCGCAGTGGGTACAAGAAGTATTACTTTTTGAAATAAATTAATTGCTTCTTCGGCACGTCCTTTTGCATTTAAAATATTTCCTAAATTGTTCAATGTATCTGGATGATCTGGATTTACTGAAAGAACCTTATTATAGTATGTTTCTGCCAAATCAAATTGACTTAAATCTTTGTAAACCCGAGCAATCATAAAAAATAATTCAGCTGAAAATGGATATTTTTTTTCAAGATTTAAACAATTTTTCAAAGCATCTTTATAATTTTTACTATTTATAAAAATTTCAATTTTTTTTATTTCACTTTCAAAATTATCTTCAAAATTATCATTATTAAGATCGTCCATTTCTCATGCCCTTAATTGTTCTCTCTACAATTGCAAGTAACATACCAAAGACTAACTAAAAGATATTATTCATTAATGCTGAAAATAATTATTTTATTTTCTAAAGGTTTTTAACATAGGTCGTATCAATACATAGACAAATACTTAACAATTTATGGAGTCGTCGAAATGTCTAACAGTATAAATACAAACATTGGAGCATTAACAGCGCAAAAAAATATGCTTCAAGTCAACAGAGATCTAGATGATGCTATGACCAGACTTTCATCTGGTTTAAGGATCAATTCAGCTGCAGATGATGCCGCTGGTTCTGCTATTAGTAGTAAAATGGAAGCACAAGTTAGAAGTTTAGGAGTGGCAATAAGAAATTCTTATGACGCTATCTCTATGACACAAACTGCTGAAGGTGCCCTTGGTGAAGTTGAAAACATACTTCAAAGAGTAAGAGAACTTGCTGTACAAGCTGGTAATAGCACTCTTAGTAATAGTGATAGAACTATGATACAAGCTGAAGTTTCAGCTTTAATAAAAGAAGTTGATAATATTTCAGCAAATACGCATTTTAATAATGTAAATCTTTTAGATGGTTCTAATAAAACAGTTAATTTTCAAATAGGAATTAATAAGCAAGATTCATTAGCAGTTGATTTACAAAAATCAGATTCTATATCTCTTGGTTTAAAAGGTTCTGAAGGTGTTAAGCTTTTAACAAGTGAGCGTGTTGCTACTACTAACTTTAGTTCAGCTCATCATACTATCGCAGCAGCTGATGTAAAAATTAATGGTAAAAATGCATTTGCCTCAGATTTTGCTTCAGATCTTACTGCTTCCGGTGCAAATGAAGCTAAACTTTTAGCTGATGCAATAAATTTGAACACTGGTGTTCATGGTGCAGAAGCTGATGCATTCAACTCTTTAACAAGCGTGGTTAAAGGTACTTTTAATATGACTAATACGTTTACAATTAACAGTAATACAGTTGAATTAGCAACTTCATATGAAGGTTTAGTTGATAACATAAACCAAGCTGTTTCTGGTGTTGTTGCTGATTTAAATGGTGATAATACCATTACATTATCAAACACTACTGGTTCTTCAATAATTGTAGCTGGTACTGGTTCAAGTGATGTTGGTTTTACAAATGGTACTTATACTGGTTTTGTAAGCCTTAAAAATGTTGACGGATCTGGCGTTTCTATCGAAGCTGGTAATGAAGTTAATGGATATACTGATGGTTTAGGTACTATTGGTGATGTTAATGCCATTGGTTTCAATGAGCAAAGTGTATCAGGTAAAATAGAAACTGCTTCTGTTAGTGGAACACGTTTAAGTGCTAATGAAATTAAAATTAACGATGTATTAATTGGTGAATCTGTAAGTGGTACAGCTGAGTCCATTGCTACTGCTATTAATGCAAAGACAAGTGAAACAGGTGTTACTGCAAATGCTAAGAATGAAGTCCAGGTTGCTTTTAATACTGCAAATATGCCAAGTACAACAAATGAGTTCTTTATCAACGGTGCAGAAGTAGATATATCAACTGTTGTTGGTTTACATGGTATTGTATCTAAGATTAATGCAGCAAACGTTGGTGATGTTCGTGCAGAAGCATTATCTGATGGAGCCGTTAAATTATCTAGTGCCTCTGGAGTTGATATACAAGTAACACATCAAGGTGATACTGATTTTATTTTAGCTTACAAAGATGTTAATGGTACCTCTCTATCTAATGGAGTTATCCGTGGAACAGCTGCTAATGCTACATTCTTAAAAGCTTCAGCGGCTATCACAACACCAGGCACTCTTAGTTTAGCAAGTACTGCTGATTTTAATAGTAGAGTATCTATAATAAATGCAGGTCACGATGGAGCTGATTCTGCTGTAGATACTGATTCATTTGTTGCATCTAGTGCTGTTAGTGCTACATCAGCTACTCTTTTGACTGCTGCTACAAATGATCATGCACATGGAGTTCAGATACGTGTAACAGAAACTGGTACCGCTGATGGAAGTGATGTAACAGTAACAGTTACTGGTACAGATATGGATGGTAATACAATTACTGATGTTTTTGCAGGTGCTAGTCAAAGTGGAACAGCAAACGGAACAAAAACATTTAAATCTGTTAGCTCTATTTCTTACAGTAAAACAGACACTGCTGTTTTTGTGGTCGGTGGTGTACACGGATCTGCAGATGAAACTTACACAATAACTGGTACTGATGTATTTGGTAATGCTGTTTCAGAAACAATAAGAGGTGAGGGTGGTACTTTAAAAGCTCTTTCCAGCAATGTTTATAAAAACGTTACTTCTGTTACTACAACTACAACAGCTGGATCTGCCGTTTCAATAGGTCACCATAACGGTGAAACTATAGCTGTAGACACTGATCACTTAATGGCTGAGGCAGATATTGGTGCAGGGGCTGCCACACTTATAACAGCTAAAGTAAATGCTGATTTAGGTGGCGTACTTATTACTGTAACAGAAGGTAATAATGCTACAGGTGCTAATGCTACACTAACTGTCACTGGTACTGACATGTTTGGTAGAACAATAACAGAAGAAATAACTGGTCCTACACAAAATGGTTCTGTAACTGGTACTAAAGTGTTTAAAACAGTTGCAAGTATTTCCTCTAGTGCTGATCCGACATCTACTAAGTTAGCCTTCGGTATTGTTCAGGTAGCTGATCAATTCACAGGTAGGGGTAACTTAACGTTGTCTAACAACACAGATGAAGTCATTAAAATAGAATCTGTCGCACAAGATAATGATGCAACTATGGCAGTTAAGAATGATGGCACATTTGGAACTACTGAGACAATCTTACAGAAAATGGGTGTCCAGACACAGAGTACATCTCAAGAAGTATCTGGTACAAATTTATCAGTAAGTACTCTTGCTGAAGCAAATTCATCACTATCTTTGATTGATAAAGCAATTGAACAAGTTGCTCTATTTAGATCATCTTTTGGTGCTGTCGAGAATAGAATTGATGCTTCAATCAGTAACTTAACTACTTTAAAAGTTAATACTGAAGCTGCTAATTCAAGAATTCAAGATGCTGATTTTGCTCAGGAGACATCTAATCTGACGAAAGCTCAGATTTTGTCACAAGCAGCAACTTCAATGTTAGCTCAGGCAAATGCATCTAAGCAAAACTTATTAGCTCTTCTTCAAGGATAATTTGGAGAGATTAAGGAAAAAGGCCACCCGAGGGTGGCCTTTTTTTTATTTTACTTTGGAGGATTTAATTTTGTAATAATTGAAGCACATTTTGTTGTGCTTTTCCTGCTTGAGCTATCATTGCCATTGCAGATTGTTGTAAAATTTGTGCTTTAGTCAATCTTGCTGACTCTTTTGCAAAATCGGCATCTTCAATTCTACCTCTAGAGGCATTTGTATTTAATGCTACATTTGATAAATTATCTATAGCTTTTTCCATTCTGCTCATAAGAGCTCCAAGTTTTGCTCTTTCTTTATGAATTCTATCAAGAGATCTATCCAATACTCTTAATGCATCAATAGATGACTGTCTTGTTTTAACATTAACACCAGATAATTTATCTAAAGACGCTGCGCCAGGGGATGCTTCAAACAACCCTTTTCCGTCTTCACCGACAACTGTGAAACTGTTGCTAGAAGACATTTCAAGTTGTCCAGTAACAATAACGGAATCTGCAGCTTTTACTCCAATTTTAATATTTTGTGCTGTATCAGCTGATGCTTCAATTTTAGTAATTTGTTTAAAAATTCTTCTTCCAGTAACAGTTTTACCTACTGCTGGTCCAGTTATTGTTTCAACTAGGGATGCACCGTCCATTCCAATGCCAGTAACTTTGAATGTTTTATCACTCTCATCTCCAGTAGAACTTGTAACAGTAACGAGAGATGATTGGTTAACGATGGTGTTTAATACCCCAACTTTAACACTTGCATCAGCGTCATTTGTAGAAGGTTTTACAGATGTAACAGTTGCAAATATATTGGTTGTAACTTTTGTTTCGGGATATGATCCACTTGCATGAGCTGTAATTGTTTCGGTTAAAGCATCACCGTTTAAGTCAGTTCCAGTAATCACAAAGTTAGCTGACTGAGCATGACTTGAAGTAACTGTTACAAAAGAATTAAGAACCGCAGTAGCATCAACCATATTAAAGGATTCACTGCCTGTAAACCCTGAAGCCATAGCTACGTTAGCAACAATATTATCTTGGGTGGTAGTCAAACTTCTTATACCTGCTGTATTGAAAGCTGTGCCACCATTAGTTCCAATTGTTATTGCGCCACCTGTGTCACCACTAAAAATTCCATCGTCGTCGGTTGGTGTTATATTTGTATCACCTAATGATACAGCATCTCCAGCTACAACTTCATCATTATCTAGGCTTGTTACTAATAAGGTTCTTCTAGGTCCAGTTGTGGCAGTGTCGCCTGCAAAGTTTACATCACCTAATTTTATGTCATATCCTTCATTTTGAACCATAATAATTGAAGATTTATCTGTTGATAAGGTCGCTGATACGCCCGTAGTAGTTGTGTAGTTATTAATTGAATCTCGAAGTTCAGACAATACAGAACTTCCCTCACTGTTATTTAAAGTAACATTTGCAGCAATTGTAACTGCTGTAGTGTTTTTGCCTTGAATACTAAATGAAATGCTTGTTTGACCGTTATGGGTTGAGTTTAACGTTTTAGCCTGAAGTTTAAGTTGCGTTGATGCTATAGCTGTAACTCCAGTAGAGTCAAAGACGGCATTAACAGACGTTGCTATATCTCTAACATTTGATCCTTCGGCAGCGGTTACAGATGAACTTCCCAAAATACCGTGAATAGTAAATGATTCTGCTTGTACCAAATTGGTTTCTGATGTGTCTGCAACTGCATATGCATTTAATGCTAAATTATCATTATCAACTGGGCCACCGGTATCATCAGTTGTTTCTGTTCCCTGGGATTTAGCCTTGTACGCTCCTAAACTATCTAATCTCATTGATGATATTGATAATTGAGCAAATTCCCGCTCATGTGTTCCAATTTGAAAACGTCTATCTGCAAAAGAACCATCTAAAACTGCAATTTCATTAAAAGTAGTATCCCTCGTTACACGATCTAATTCTGCTAACATTTGAACAACTTCTGCATCTAAATAAGATCTTTCTTCTGCATTCATTACATCTGATGCTGATTGTATAGCTAATTCTCTAATTCTTTGAATAATTGCAGAGGACTCGTCTAAGGCTCCTTCTGTAACTTGAGCCATTGAAATAACGTCAGCTGCGTTTCTTACAGATTGTTCTAAACCTTTTATTTGTGCAGTCATTCTGTCAGCTATTGCCGCACCGGCCGCATCGTCACCTGCGTGATTTATGCGCTTACCAGATGACAGACGTTCCATTGCCGTTGTCATATCACGCTCAGTCGCAGTCATTTTATTTAGTGCAAACTGTGCTGCAGTATTAGAGTTTACTGTTGGCATATCAATCTCCAAATTATTTTCGTA
Organism: SAR116 cluster bacterium AG-321-K23; assembly: GCA_003284565.1. Classification (GTDB taxonomy): domain Bacteria; phylum Pseudomonadota; class Alphaproteobacteria; order Puniceispirillales; family Marisalimonadaceae; genus Marisalimonas. The sequence goes on along the minus strand of QBXO01000012.1, from coordinate 33,920 downwards.
GGAAAACACTGCAATTGTTATGCCAAAAAATTAGGTATTTTATCTATGCGTATTTTTCAACTGATTTTTTTAAGTGAGTAAGATCTTTGGGAATTGCGCTTATCATATTATAACGAGTTACAATTTCATTATAAAAGTATGACGGAGATAATGAAGCTCTCGATCTTATAAAACTCTCTGTTAGTGATCCATTACTAGCAGTTTGATTGTTAACATATACATGTCTAATAAAATTGGGGGGTGTGTTATTTAAAGGCCTTTTTGTAACACTAGTTTCAGAAACTATTCTATCATTTATTGGCATGCTGTTTGCAGATAAACTTGAGCTTTCATTCCTAAGAGGTTTAGAAGCATAAATCTCATTTATTGCGTATGGGTTTTGTGAATTATTAACAATCATGGGTAAAATAGAACATAAAAATTATGAAAAATCAAATTTTTGACACTTATTAACAAATAGTTGAACTCTTATTATGGTAAACAACGAACAAATAAATGCATATAAAAAGACACAACAATCATCTAATGCTGTTACATCCTCGCATGAAATAGTAAGAACTTTGATGAAAAAATTGGTCAATTCAATGCAAAAAATTGTCTTAGATATTCAAGATGAAAGAAAAAGAAAACAAGATCAGTATTTGGTCGATAAAGCTTTTGAAGAAAAAAATGCTCGTCATAAATCAAAAAATCTTAGTAAATCACTATCCATTATTTATGGTCTTCAAACTAGCTTAGATTTTGATAAAGCTCTAGAAATTGCAAATAATCTTTTCCAGTTATATGAATATTGCCGTTATGAAATAATTAGAGGTTTTAGTCAAAAAATTGAAGATGGAATTTTAAAAGCTATTGATGTTGTTAAACAAATTATGGAAGGATGGGAAGAAATACCATCTTTAGAGAAATAAAGATGGATACTCTAAACTCCGACTTAGAAATGCTTGAAAATCTATCTAAAAAAATTTCTGACTTAATTCACGATAACGAATTCGCTAATATTTCATATCTTGATTCTCAAAGAAGGTTATTGATAGAAAAAATTAAAAATAGTGAAATTAAGAGAGTTAATATTAAGAAAAGAATAGGAAAGATAGTTGAAAATAATTTAGAAAATATCAAAGCAACAGAAAAAAAATTACAAAACCTCTCAAAAAATCACAATAAATTTAACAAAAGACTAAAAGCATATTCTATGATCCGATAGTAAAATTTGTAAAAATTTTATTATTTCAAAAAAAAAATTAAACAAATTTAATTTTCAGTCGTATCTAATGTCATAATTTTAACTAAATTCGTGGAGGAATTTATTTATGCTTAACATTGGTGATTTGACTGCTTCTCAATTTATTCAAAGAAATATGGCCAATCAAATAAAGGAAATAACTCAAAGTACAGAAAGGTTATCATCAGGTAAAAGAATTAATAGTGCTTCAGATGACCCATCATCAATTGGTCCAATTTCTAGACTTAATGCTCAAATCTTATCACTTCATGAAGCAATTTCGAATGGAGGAGAAGGAAAATTACTTACTCAAACGGCAGATAGTGGTCTGAGTTCAATAAATAATTTACTCTCTCGAATAAGAGAACTAGCTGTGCAGGGTGGAAGTACTACATTAACTACAGCAGATAGAAATATATTGCAGGTTGAAATAGATTCTTATTTAACAGAAATAGACGCTCTCACAAAATTAATAAACTTTAATACTATCAAATTATTAGATGGATCTACTGATAAGGTAATTTTTTTAGTGGGAGAGAATAAGGATGACAAAGTCTCCATAGAACTAGTTAAGTCTAATAGTACTGCTCTTGGATTATCTGGAGCTTCTGGAGTAAAAGAATTTACAAGCGGCAGGGTAACAAGCTTTAATTACAGTAGTAATTTAGCTGCAAGTGATATCAAAATAAATGGTCAAAATGCTCTTGCAGCAACATTAACATCCAATCTGACTTCAGGGAATAATACCGCAGCAGCACTGGTTACTGCTATTAATGCTAATTCTAATAACCATGGTGCAACTGTAACAGGTTTTAACAAACTTACATCTGCTGCAAAAAGTTCTTTAAGCATGAGTGATACTTTTACAATTAATACTAATGTAATTTCAGTTCAAACAAGTTTAGAAAACTTAGTCACTGAGATAAATCAAGAAGCCGGAGGTGTTACAGCTACGCTCAATTCTGATAATACAATAACACTATCTAATACTACTGGAAACGATATAGTGATTGGAGGAAATGCCCCAACTGACGCTGGCTTTACTGCAGGTACGTTTCTAGGTTTTATTAAACTTGAAAATGTTGATGGAACTTTTGTTAAAATAGAGGCAATGACAAAAGCAAACGGATATGCATCCAATAGTGGAAATATTGATGATTTAGCAAGATTTGGTTTTAATGAAGTTGACTCAAGCACAGTTATTAGGTCTGATTTAGTATCAACTAATGCTCTTACAGCATCTCACGATATTAAAATAAATGATGTTGCTATTGGAGCATCAGACGGTGCATCAGCTGCAGCTAAAGCTATTTCAATTAATGCAGTTTCGACATCAACTAATGTAACTGCCTCGGGAGATAACTTAGTCACTTTAGACTTAAATTTTTCTGAAGCCTCAACAGCAGCTTCAAATATAAGTATTAATGGTAATGCAATTAATTTTGGAAGTGTTACTAATGAAACTGAAACTATTACTGCAATTAATAATGCATCAATAGGGGATATTATTGCCTCAGCTAATTCCAGTGGAGAAGTTCAATTAGTGAGTGCAAGCGGTGCTGATATTGTAATAGCTCATGGAGGAACTGCAGGAGTTTTCATTGATGGTCATACCGATGCAACAGGTGCAACAATATCTGTAGGAAATTCAGTTACATTTAAAGGACAAATTTTATTAACGCATACTGCTGGTGACGTTATAAAAATATCTGGCGATGATATTGGTGAACTTGGTTTTCAAGCTCAAGCATCTAGTAGTGCTTCAACTCCTGGATCTATTATTTCTGTATCAAGCTCTTCGAACGCAACATCAGCCTTAACGACAATTGATACCGCAATTAATACTGTTGCCAATACAAGAGCAAAGTTTGGAGCCAGTGAAAATGCAATTGATCACAGATTAAGTTATTTACTTGATGCTAAAAATAATTCTACTTCAAGATTATCTAAAATAGAAGATGCTGATTTTGCTTTAGAAACAGCAAGACTTACTAAAGCTCAAATCATGTCTAAAGCTGCTTCTTCCATGCTTGCACAGGCTAATGCAAATGGTGAAGTTTTTTTAAGATTAATTAATTAGTCAATACTTTGATTTACGTTGATTGAATACTTTTTCATTTTTTCAATTAAGGTTGTTCTTCGCAATTTTAATTTATCTGCCGCCAGAGCCACCTTGTTATTTGTTTTTTCAAGTGCCTCTTCTATTAAAACAATTTCAACATCCTGAAGATGTCTTCTTAAATCTATTTCATCATAAAAAGAAAACCAATTTTTATAATTTTTAGCATGTGGCAAGTAATCTTCAGGACTACTAGTAAAGCTATTTTCTTCAAGGTTATCTATTCCGCTTAAATCAGATGTCATGTCCCAAAGTGCTTCTTGTTCTTCGGCGACTGTTGGGACTTTTAATCTTAGTAAATTTTGGTAAACGTTAGTGCTTGTAATTTCTTTGCCAGGAAAAATTATACAAGCTCTTTCTATTACGTTTTTTAACTCACGAACATTGCCTGGCCAATTATGTTTGCAGAGTGCAGTAATAGCATCTGGTGTAAAAATTGGTTTTTGTCTTTCATCGGCTTTTAGATTATTTAATAATGTTTTTTGAAGACTAGGTATATCTGTTCTTCTTTCAGCTAAAGAAGGAACATTGATTGGTAAGACATTTATTCTAAAAAATAAATCTGCACGGAATTCACCACTTTCAACTTTTTTTTCAAGATCTCTGTGTGTTGCACAAATCAATCTCAAATCTATTTTAATGTCTTGTGCACCTCCAACTCTCTGTATAGTTTTACTCTCAATTGCTCTCAAAAGTTTGGCTTGAAGAGGTAGGGGCATATCCCCAATTTCGTCAAGAAAAAGAGACCCGCCACTAGATTGTTCAAACCTTCCCTTTCTTTGTTTGTCTGCCCCTGTAAATGAACCTTTTTCATGTCCAAAAAGTTCTGACTCTAGTAACTCAGAAGGAATTGCGGCACAATTTACGGTAATGAAGGGACCTTTTTTATTAGAACATTTGTGAATAGCTTGAGCAACAATGTCCTTGCCAGTACCTGTTTCACCTAAAATTAATGCAGTACTATCTGTTTGAGAAACCATGGCAATTAGATTTTTCATTGACTTTGTCGCCGGACTTTCGCCATCAATCATTTTACTTAGTTTGTCTAATGTAGATTTATTTTGTTCAGACGGACTTGTTAATTTATCGACAACATTCATGTAAAATCCGTCAAATAATTGAAAAAGATGTATAACTTTTGTCATAATAATGACATTTAAACTAATAAATCAATATTATTTATAAAAAATAGTTTAATTTTAATTATTAGATACCAAAAAACTCTTTCAAATTATAGTTTGGCAAGCTTCTTGCTTCTAAGATTTCTGATAATTTTAGGAGTTTTTTATGAGCCAAGTTATTGTTGTTAATAATAGTTTAAACATTGCAAATAATCTCTGCGATATTTTAGAAAAAAGAGACATTACTGTTATAAAAGCAGGTATTGGAAGTTCAAAACCTAATTTTTTTAGTATTGATCTTGTGGGTTATCAAGCAGATACACTAGTTTGCTCAGATATTTTTGAGAAAGAAATTGGAGGCTCATCTAAATTAATTTCAATTGCCAGAGAGGCAAAACTGACAAAGATAATCATTATAGATGATGACAGTAAATGTGATGGTATAGAAATTAAAGAAGAGCTAGGTGGAGCAGTTAAAAGAATTAAAATTTCAGATTTTACAGACCAATATTCTTTAGAATTAATATTTAATTCTTGTTGTCCAAATATATCTTTTTCAGCTGGTGACTCAAAAACTTTTGAATTATTATCACTAGCTAAAAGAGTAGCAATCACTGATGTGACGGTTTTTATAAATGGTCCAACAGGTTCAGGTAAAGAAGTTTTAGCAAATTACCTCCATGAAAATTCTAATAGAAGAGATGAACCGTTCATTGCAGTAAATTGTGCAGCAATACCAGAAAATATGTTAGAGGCTATTCTTTTTGGTCATGAAAAGGGTGCCTTTACTGGTGCGTCAAATGCTAACAAAGGTATTTTTAGAGCTGCTGATAAAGGAACTTTACTTTTAGACGAAATCTCTGAAATGCCTTTATCGTTACAAGCTAAATTATTAAGAGTTTTACAGGAAAGAAAAGTTACGCCAGTAGGTGGTCAAAGAGACATTGATGTAGATGTAAGGGTTTTGGCAACATCTAATAGAGATATGGCATATGAAGTAAATCAGTCTAGATTTAGAGAGGATTTATATTACAGACTTAATGTTTTTCCACTACAAACACGTAATTTGTCATCAAGAAAAGATGATATTTTACCTATATCTATTAAAATTTTAGATAAACATAGCCAAGAAGATAAACCTGTACCCTATCTTACAAGTGAAGCAAGAGAATTATTACTGACACACAACTGGCCTGGAAATGTTAGAGAGCTTGAAAACACTCTTCAAAGAGCTCTTGTTTTATCTAATGCTAATATAATAGATGATAATTCAATAATGATAGATAAATCATTATCCATGATTAATGAAAATTCATCAGTTGATTCATTTGCAGACCAACTTGCGTTTGCTAAAGTTAAATAACAAGGAAGATAAATAATGAAAATTTCAGCTCAAAATATAAGCACAGATACTCTTAGGCTAAATATTTTAGAAAAAGCAAATGAAGTTTTTTCAGGAAATAAAAAAACTGATGAATTTTCTAAAAAGATAAATGATGCTATTAATTCTGTAGCTGAAAGTCAAAACAAAGCATCAAAAATAACTAAAGATTATGAACTTGGAAAAGAAACTGACCTTACAAAGGTTATTATGCAACAACAAATTTCAAATATTGCATTTCAGATGACTTTAAATGTAAGAAACAAAGTTTTGAGTTCTTATAAAGATATTATGAACATGCCCGTTTAATTTAAAATTGTTAGGAAAAAATTATGGCAGAAGCAACAACAGGAAATGATATAACAGGTGTAAACCAAAATACTAATATTATTAGTAGAATTTCCACGTCAATTTCAAATGTTAGGAAAATGACATCTGATCCAGCTGTACAAAAATCAATTCCATTGATATTCGGAGTTATTGTTGCTTTTGTAGGATTAATAGTCTTTTTTACTATGCAAAAGTCAGATATGACAACACTTTTTGCTTCACTTCCAGAAAGTGAAAAATCTATAGTAATTCAAACATTGAAACAAAATGGTGTTAATGCGTCACTTAATCCGTCAACTGGAGAAGTTGTTGTACCAGTTAAAGATTATCATGAATCTAGAATGTTGCTTGCAGGTGAAGGTCTGCCATCGTCAGTTCCTGATGGTTATGATAGTCTAGGCGATATGCCAATGGGAACAAGCAGATCTGTTGAAGCAATAAAAATCAAACAATCTATGGAATCAGAATTAGCACGTTCAATAAATCATATATCAGGAGTAAGTTCCGCAAGAGTACATTTAGCTATCCCCGAGAAAACAGTTTTTGCAAGAGAAATCGCTCTTCCTTCAGCTTCTATATTTGTAAAATTAGCTAACGGTAGATCTTTAGGAAGACAACAAGTACAGTCAATTGTTCATCTTGTTTCATCATCGGTCCCAAATTTACCATCAGAAAATATCACTGTGGTAGACCAATTTGGGGAACTTTTATCTAAACCATCAAATGATCTTTCAGCATCAATCTCTAGTGAACAAATGTCGCAGACCATGAGATTAGGTGAAATTTATAAATCTAGAATTATCTCATTACTTACACCAATTGTTGGAGCGGGTAATTTAAAAGCTGAAATTAATGTTGATATGAATTTTACTCAAAGAGAAATTACAGAAGAGTCTGTTGATCCCAAAGGTAATGCTCTGAGAAGTGAACAAAGTTCATTAGATGAGAGTGCAAATCCCGAAGCCAGGGGTATTCCTGGAGCTTTATCAAATGCTCCTCCTTTAGCTCCCGATTTAAAAACACAAGTACCTGAAGATAAAGGAGCTGATGGTACGTTAAAACAAAGAAGTCAAACTTCTGTTAAAAACTATGAAGTTAGCAGAAAAGTTGAAACCACAAAGGCTCAGTACGGTGAAATTAAAAAGATAAAAGCTGCAGTAATTGTTCGTGAAAAGAAAATAATTACTCCTGAAGGTATTGTAACATTTGAAAAATTTAGTGATGAAAAACTATTAGAGATAAAATCTCTTGTTCAAGAAGCTTTGGGATTTGATGAAGCAAGAGGAGATAGCGTTACTGTAACTAGTAGTCCTTTTGTAGATATTTTGGAGGCTGATGAAGTTCCCTGGTACGAAAACGATTCTGTAAAGGAACTTGCTCAACAGCTAGCAACAGTTTTAATATTGGCAATTGTTATATTTGGAGCATTACATCCTTTACTAAAAAGAGTCCTTGTTCCAGTTGGATATACATCTGGCCCTGGTGTAATGGCTTCAGATGTAGAAGACGAAGTAGATGATAAAATTGAGGTTCAAGAAGGTGAGTCCTTAGAAGATATAAAAGCAAAGTTAAAACCTAAGAAGGCCGCCATATCAGCTGAAATGTTGGATACAGCTAATACATATGATGATAAAGTTGCCGTAATTAGAATGATAGTAGGAGACGAGGCAGGTAGGGTTTCTAGTGTCTTTAAAAATATGATGGAAAAAGAATAAAGTAGAGAGTAGGGTAATGAAATGGCAGAAGCAGTAAAAAAACCCAGTGCAGAAGAGGTTTACCAAGGTTTAACAGGCACGCAAAAATGTGCAATTTTGATGATGTTAATTGGTGAAGACGAAGCTGCAGAAATAATGGGAAATCTCTCTCCAAAGGAAGTTCAAGTCCTTGGTTCAGCTATGTATTCTGTTCAAGGTTTAGGACAAGATACAGTCAATTTAGTTTTAGATGAGTTTTTAGCAATTATAAAAGCTCAAACAAGTCTTGGTATATCAGGAGGTGGATATATAAAAAACGTTTTAACTAAATCATTAGGTGAGGATAAAGCACAAACTGTTTTGGGAAAAATTACTCCTTCAGACAGTAATAAAGCAATTGAAATACTTGACTGGCTTGATGCCAGATCAATTGCTGACTTAATAATTGATGAGCATCCACAAATTATAGCTTTAATAATTTCTTACTTAGAACCTTCAACAGCGTCAGATGTTTTGACTTTTATGCCAGAAAAAAGTCAATCAGATATAATCAGAAGAATAGCAACATTAGAAACAGTTCAGCCTGAAGCATTAAGAGAGTTAGATAGAGTAATGCAAAAAGTTTTTTCTTCTAATGCAAGTTTAAGAGCAAGTAAAGTAGGTGGTGTCCCTGCAGCAGCTAAAATTATGAATTTTCTGAGTCAAGATGGTGAAGCAAAAATAATGAAAGAAATTTTAAAAGATGATAAGCAGTTAATGCAAGATATTCAAGACAGTATGTTTGTATTTGAAACATTATTATTGTCTGATGACAAATCTCTTCAAACACTTCTTCGTGCTGTAGAAGACGACTTAATTATATTAGCTCTTAAGGGAGCAGACGAAGAATTGAAAACAAAGTTATTTGGATGTATGTCACAACGTGCTGCAGCAAACATTCAAGATGAAATGGAAGCTCTTGGTCCAGTTAGGCTGACAGAAGTTCAAGAGGCTCAAAAACAGATAATTGCAGTTGCAAGAAGAATGTCTGATGAAGGATCAATCGTGTTGGCAGGTCGTGGTGGCGATGACTTTGTATAATTTACTTTGATATAATTAATTTAATTATGAAACAAGAACAAGAAAATTATGATACTTCAAGCATTGTCCCTCTAGGTAACGATGAAATTAAATCTATTTTAAAATCTCAATCTGAATCTATTTTTGAAGATAAAAATATTTCAAATAATTCAAATTTTGTGAAAAAATCATTAATCGATATTGCCCATGATTTCGAATCTAAACAAAATGTTAAGGAAGATGAAGTGATTAATGATACATCAGAAAAAAATAAGGATGTACAAGAAAAAAATGATGTTGCTAGTGCAGAACAAAAAACTGAAGAGGTAATACTAGACGAAAATAAAGAAGGTGATAATGAAATAGATGTTCAAGCTGAACTAGATCAATCCAATAATGAAAAAGAAATAAAAAGCATTGGCGAGGAAAATTTAAATAAAGTTGAAGATGATATCCAATCAGAAAAATTGGGAGATGATGGAAGTATTAAAAATTTTGATGGTGAAAATCAAAAACAGCCAAATGAAACTATAGTTGATACAAATTCTAATGAAATTATAAAGGCTGATAATGAAACACAACAAGCTTTAGATTCAGTGAGAGACGCAGTTTCTCAATCAATGAATAAAAATGAAGATAAAGTTACCGAAAGTTTAGAAGAAGTTCCTAAATCTACAGACAATGTTTCAGATAAAATACTAAGCGATTATGATAATTTTAAAAATGTTCTGTCATCATTATCCACTTTAGGTGAGAAAGCTATATATGAAGTCTTTCAAAATAAAATTCTTGAAATTTCTTACGAGCTTGCAGGTTATCAAATAGATAAAATGCCTGAAAAATATGAAAAGAAAATTAAATCATTCCTAAAAAATATTAGTTGTTATGAAGATAAAATTACAATTGAAGTTAACGATAAAGATTTTGAAGCACTTTCAAAAATAAAAAATTTCAATAAAAATGAGGAAAAAAAAGTTTTTGCTATTAATAAAGAACTCTCAAGAGGTGACATAATCTTAAATTGTGATGGAATGCGTTATTCGGAAAAGAGTGTTTACAACAAAGAAAAAATTGGAAATAATTCATGAATTTTGAAACAAAACTAATAGAAAATATTTCCCAAATAAAAAGACCAAAATCAATTTTTAGTTCAGGAAGAGTTAATCACTTTGATGGTAATATTATTTACTGTGACCCTTTTCCAGCCCCTATAGGAAGTCTATGTGTAGTAAAAGATAAAATGGGAAAAGAAATTCTTGCTGAAGTTATTCGTTTTAATGAAAAACATAACATGCTAGCTGTCTTAGAAAATTCTTCGCATATAGTTTCTGGGTGTGAAGTTTCATTAAAAGATGATGGAAGATATATATATGTTGATAACACATTATTGGGTAGAGTAACTGATGCTTTTGGCAAACCATTAGATGAAGAACCTCTAGGAAAAATAAAAACTAGATGGCCTTTAATGGGTAAAGTTATGAATCCTTTAAAAAGAAGTTTAATAAAAAAGCCATTAGATGTCGGAGTAAGAATAATTAATGCTTTATTAACTGTTGGGCAAGGTCAAAGACTTGGAATTATTGCTGGTTCAGGAGTTGGTAAATCAGTCCTGTTAGGTATGATGAGTAAATATACAGAAGCTGATGTAGTAGTAATTGCTCTAATAGGTGAAAGAGCAAGAGAAGTTGGTACAATGGTTAATGAATTATTTAAAAATGAATCCTCTCAAAAAATTACTGTAGTTGCTGTTCCAGCAGATAGATCACCATTAATGAGAATTAGAGGCGCTAATAGAGCTACCGCGATAGCAGAATATTTTAGAGATCAAGGTAAAAATGTATTATTGATAATGGATAGTTTAACAAGAATTGCCCACGCAAAAAGAGAAATTGGTCTGTCACTTGGAGAGGTTGCTACAAGCAAGGGTTATCCGCCGTCAGTAATTTCTATGATACCTAATTTAATTGAGAGAACAGGGACAAGTGATCAGGGAAATGGGAGTATTACTTCATTTTACACTATTTTAGCTGACGGAGATGATAACAATGACCCAGTTGTTGATACAGCAAGGGCAATACTTGATGGTCATATTGTTTTGAGTAGGCTAAATGCACAAATGGGTATTTATCCTGCAGTTGACGTTTCTAATTCAATTAGCAGGGTTATGGATGAACTAATTTCAGATGATCATTTAAACGCTTCAAAATTATTTAGAAAACATATTAGCTCTTACATAGAAAATAAGGATTTACTTTTGATGGGAGGGTATACCCAGGGACAAGATCAAGATCTAGACAATGCAATAGCATTGTGGCCAAAATTAATTGATTTTATCACTCAAAGTAATTCTGAAAAAGCAAATTTTGAGAATGCTAAATCAGCATTATTAAAATTATATGAATTGGAAACATAATTGAAAAAAAAAATAAAAAGATTTCAGAGACTTGCCACCATCAGAAAAAAAGATGTTTCAAAAGAAATTAATAATTCTAACTTAGTACAAAATGAAATTATTAAAAATGAAAATCTTATTGATCAGATAAATACTATTATGGAGAGTGGTAAAAATAATTCTTCTAATAAAATAATTAATTCAGGATATTTTAAAAATAATGCCCAATTATTAACTACACTTCAAAGTCAAAAAAATATTGCATCAAACAGAAATAAGTATTTGCGTACAGAAAAAGAAACTATAAGAAAAAAAATTGTTATAAATAATTTAAAGAAAATCAAGGCTGAGGAAAAAGCTTTGGAATATAGAAGTTCTTACATCAGTGAATTAGAAAAGAAAAGTTATCAGTAAAGCATTTTAGAATAACATATTTTAAGAATGGCACTGTATTTGCACTTAATATCAAAATATGGAATTTAAAATGAAAATTACAAATGATGTAAATAATAATTCTGACTTATTGTCTATTATAGGTAAAGGTGAAGACAAAACTTCTCTATTGGGATCGCTGTTTTCGATTAATTTTAACAGTGATGAAGCAAAATCAAATAATGTCTCAGATGATTTTGAATTTTTTTTCAAAAAAGATGAAATAGAAATTATAGAATATTTATCCCATATTCTGACTAATTTAGATATAAATAACTTGAATGCAGTTGATCTCAAGAGTATGAAAAGTGAAATTCAATCGGATCAAAGTATTAAATCTGATTTTAAGGATAAGATTTTTAGTTTTTTAGACTCAGCAAGTAATTATAATCGAAATATTTTTATAAAATTTCCTGCAAATAATAACTTCAAAGAATTAAACAACAAGATAAAAAATAACAGCCCTAAAGGTTCAACACCTATTATTAAAAGTATTGAGCAGTCTATTAAAAAAGGTGTAGTAAAATCTTCTGAAGCTAAGGTTAATAAATTAAATGCTAATGACATTAAGCCTGAACAAAAAATAGATAATCAACAAACCTTATCTTCTGATAATAAGCAAGTAATGTTTGTAAAAAAAATTAAAAAAAACAATCATCCTAATAAATTATATCAATTATCACATTCTAATTCTATTCAACATAAAGAAATAACAGCCCCAAAATTATCAAATAATAACAACTTGAGTTACATTAATAATCAAATAGGTGACGAATTAATAAAGAATAAGATGAATGAAATAAAAGTAAATGATAGAGTTTTAAATATGCAAAGTCCTATTGAATCTGGCAGTAAGGGCAATCAGTTTTCACAGCAAAATCAGACTTTACTAACAAATGTAACTTTAAATTCAGTCTTAGAAAACTTATTAGAGACACTTGATTTAACCCAAAAAGGTTGGACTTCAAAACTTGTTTCTAGAATAGAAAATGCATTAGAAAATGGTGGAGAAGAAATTGAATTTAATCTCAAACCTAAAAATTTAGGAAAACTTAAAGTTTCTATAAGCCTAAAAAATGGTACGGGTAATGTAAAAATTGTTACAGAAAACACTTTTGTTACAAGTGCATTAACTCAAAATGAAAATCATCTTCAAAAACTTTTTAATGATCAAGGAATTGATTTGGAATTTTTAGCTAAAGATGAAAGTCAATATTTTGGTTCCAAAAATAGTTTTAAGAAAAACTCAAATAATAATGATCAAAATAACTTTATTACATCCGAAGCTGAAAATGAACAAAAAGATATCAAAAATAGTTTGGATGAAAATGTTTCATCTAGACATATTGTTAACGTAATAGCATAATCAACAACTATGTAGTGAGAAAAAAATGGCAGAAGAAGTAGAAGAAGAACCAAAAAAAGGAAACTTGATAAAAATAATTATTTTTGTAGTAGGCGGCTTTTTACTAATAGCTGTTGGATTAGGTATTGGTTATTTTTTATTTGGTGGTGAACCTGAGCCAGATCCTTCAGCTGAAGTTAATCAAATAATCGAAGGAAAAGAAGCTGAAAAGAAAAAAACCGAAGAAGTTGAAAACAAAGAAGGTGAAGAAGAAGGTGAAGACGGCATTATAAAAAAGAATGTTAAAGCTATTCCAGAAGTTGATAGTTATGAAACCACTTACTTCGAATTTCCAGGTGATTTTACCACAAATTTAAAAGGAAGTAGAAAATTTTTGCAGGTAAGTGTTGGTGTTTCAACACAATATGATGAAAAAGTTATGGAAGTTGTTGACTCTCATCAATTAGCGTTACGTTCTGAAATACTATCAACTATAAGTGATTTTACTGAAGAAGACATTTCAGGAAGTGATGGTAAGAAAAAATTATCTGAAAGGTTAATGGTTGTTCTAAATAAAAAATTAGAATCTTTTAATGAATTTCCAGGAATTGAAGACGTATATTTTACCGCGTTTATTTTACAATAGGTTAGGATTTAAAATTTAATGTCAAACACATCTAGAAAATTATCTTCTGACGAAGTGTCAGCCTTAATGGAAGGTCTTCAATCTGGAGAAATAACTGCAAACTCTGGATTAAATAATGATGTAGAAGTAACAGATTTTACATTTGGTTCTGATAATTTGGAACTTCTTGGTGATTATTATGCGTTAAGGTTGATTAATGAGCGGTTTGCTCGATTAGTAAGAAGTATATTTTTACCCATGATAAGATTACAACCAAAGATAAATCCATTCCCTCCTGAAGTAAAAACTTACGATGAATACAGTGCAGGCCTTAATAGCTTTATGAGCTTAAGTACAAGTAGAATTGATGAACTTCGAGGGTCGATGTTACTTGTACTTGAACCTTCCTTTATTAGTGTTTTAACAAATTGTTATTATGGTGGTAAACTAGCAAATTTTCCTTCTGCAAAGGGAGAGTTTACCGCTACCGAAGACAGAATAATTGAAATAGTATCAGATGGAATTTCCCAATGTCTTGAGGCTGCATGGAAAGATCTTATGCCAATAACAATTAAGCATCAAAGTAGAGAAATTAATCCTCAATTTGCTACTTTAGTTGAGTCATCAGATTCAGTAATTATATGTTCTTTTGTAGTCCAACTTCCAAACGTCGATTCAGCATCATTTGATATAATATATCCTTTACAAACTTTAAAACCAATTGCTTCTCTCCTACGCTCAAGAGTCCAATCTGATATAATAAATGACGATTCTAGTTGGAGAGAACGTTTAGAAAAATCAGTATTGAACGTTCCACTTCCTGTCTCAGCAATTTTAAGTGAACCCTCAGTCTCATTATCTAATCTAGTTCAATTTAAAGAAGGTGATATAATGAATTTACCTCCAGTTGATGGTGTGGATTTTTTTGTAAATGATAAACTTTTATTTAATGCTGAAATTGGTGAAACGAATGGTCAAGTTGCAGTGAGTTTAAAAAATAGATTATAAATATTTAGGAGTAATTTCATGGCAGAAAATGAAGCTGAAGCAAAAGTTGAAGAAACAGTTGAAGAAACAGTTAAAGACAATACAGGACTAGACAATCTCAAGGTCTTAGAAAATATTGAGGTAAAGCTCACAGTTGAAGTTGGCTCTACTGAACTCAAAATAAGAGATCTCTTGAGATTAAATGAAGGCTCAGTAGTAGAGTTAGAGAGATTAGCAGGTGATCCTTTAGATATTTTAGCAAATGGGGTTAAAATAGCTAAAGGAGAAGTTGTTATGGTTGGTGAAAGATTTGGCATAAGGTTTACAGAAGTTACAAATCCAGAAAACCGAGTACAAAAACTATAAGTTTCAAAAAATTGACATAAAAAAATATATAAAAAACAATGACTTAATTGTTATATTTAATCATGGCATCTTTCTTGCTTCCTTACATAAAAAACTAAGGAAAGCTAAATGTCACAATCAGTTCCAGATTTCACCACAGTTATTATTGTTATTTCGTTTTTAGTAGCATTAGGTATTGTTGCTTTTATTGTTAAGAAAAAGAGTGGACACCTTAAAAAAATCATAAAAAAAGAAAATAGTTTTGAGGTAATAAATCAAATGCCTCTTAACAGTGGTTTTTTAGCTTATGTTATTAAAGTAGACGAAGAAAAATTTTTGTTTGTAGGACATAAGTCTGGAAGGGGGTCGCTTGCACAAATAGACCAACCTAAATTTGAAATAAACAATCCCAATTATAAAGAGAAAGATGAGTTATTGTCTAAAAAAATTACTCTACAAGAGAAACCCAAGGTTTCCAAACCTCTGCAACACGTAAATATCTCAGACTTACTTACAGCTCATAATAAAGGTAATAAAAATGCGTAGAGCAATCTGCCCACAACCCATAAAAAGATTTTATTTTTCAAATCCAAAAGAAGAAATTTATAAGATTATTATAAATTTACTTAAAAAATTATCTTTTTTTATGTTTTTAATTTTGATAAGTGGATTTCCTGTTCAAGCCATAGGAGAACCAATTGCCACTGGTTTTCCTGCATTAAATGTATCAACTAATGGCGATACAACTGAATATTCATTTCCATTACAAATTTTGTTATTAATGACAGCGTTGACGGTTCTACCATCATTAGTGCTTGGAATGACAAGCTTTACAAGAATAATTATTGTTATGTCAATTCTCCGTCAAGCGTTGGGTACCCAACAAACTCCCCCTAATCAAGTTTTAATAGCAATATCTCTATTTTTAACTTTTTTTATAATGGCTCCAACATTTAATAAAGTTTACGAAAATGCTGCAATACCGTATATGGAAAAAAACTTACCTGCAGAACAGGCTATTGAAACAGCTAGTGCAGAAATGAAACAGTTTATGGTTAAAAATACTAGAAAAACAGACTTAATAATGTTCACTGAATTAGCTGGTTTAGAAAAATTTGACAAAGTTTCTGATATTCCTTTTAGAATAGCTCTTCCAGCTTTTATGACAAGTGAGCTTAAAACTGCATTCCAAATAGGATTTCTTTTATTTTTACCTTTCTTAGTTATTGATATGGTGATTTCCTCCATTTTAATGTCACTTGGAATGATGATGTTGTCTCCAATGTTAGTTGCACTTCCATTTAAATTATTATTGTTTGTTTTAGTTGATGGATGGAGCATGACAGTTGGATCTTTAGTAAGCACCTTTTCAGCAGGATAAAAAAATGAACTTTGATGAAAATATTAGTATGTTGAGTATGGCCTTTTATCAGGTTTTACTCGTTTCAGGTCCTATCTTAGCTTTAGCTCTGGGTATAGGTCTCTTGATAGGTATTATTCAAGCTGCAACATCAATTAATGAAATGACTCTTAGTTTTGTACCAAAAGTTATAGTTGTAATGTTAGGTATAGGATTATTAGGTAACTTTTTTATGATGGGACTTGTTGATTACTTTAATTTTATTTTTGAGCAGGTTGCTGGTGTAGGACAAAATTAAACACGAAAGAAATTTATCATGAACGGCATAGAGTTTACTTTACCAGGAGTTAATTTATTTAATATATACCAATATATGGTAATTTTTTTTGTGGCATCTTTACGAATTTCTTCATTTTTAATTAGTGCACCATTTTTTTCATTAGGAGGAATACCTTTACAGGTAAGAATTGTTGCAAGCATAAGTTTAACTGCATTTTTATTTCCTGTCATTAAAGTACCAGAGATTCAAAATATGGAAGGTTTTAATTTATTTATACTTATATTATCTGAAATAGGTATTGGACTTTCAGTTGGATTAATTTTAAATATACTTTTTTCAGCAGCAGCAGTTGCAGGTGAGAAAATAGCATCTACAGCAGGTCTATCAATGTCAAGTATGATTGATCCTCAATCAGGAGGACAAACACTTGTTTTAAGTACTGTTTTAACATTATTTCTTATATCTTGTTTTTTATCTTTAGATGGTCATTTGTATTTGTTAAAATTACTTATAGAAAGTTATGTATACTTACCAATTGGTTTAATTCTTGATTTTTCTGAGGTAAGTAATGTTGCTGTAAATACCGCTGGAGAGATGTTTTACCTAGCAGCTTTGATAAGTTTACCAGTTGTGGGTGGTTTATTATTAATACAGTGCTCGATAGGCATAATTACTAGATCTGCACCATCACTAAATCTTTTTTCATTTGGTTTCCCAATTGCTTTGATTAGTGTTTTTATCTTTTTGTATTTGGGGGTTGGGCCAATTTCAAGTGCTTTTTCTGATTTGACGGCTGCGTCAATCAATTTGATTCACGAAGTTCTTCACTCTTACAAAGAAGGACGTCCATAAAATGGCTGAAGAAGATAATTCACAAGATAAAACCGAAGAACCATCCCAAAGAAAATTAGATAAAGCGGCTGAGGATGGTCAGGTATTATCATCTAAAGAAATGTTTGTTTTTACATCATTAATAATGGGTTTAATGGTTCTATCTTCAATACCTTTTTTCGCTAGAGATTTTTTAGCAATTTGGAAAACATTTTTCTTATTTGATCTTGATTATATAACTAATATATCACCTGCCTATGGCATCAATAAATTGATAAAATATGTGATAAATATAACTTTAATTGTTGGTGTTCCACTAATATTAATTATTTTGATTACACAAATGGCTGTTGGAGGTATTAATTTTGCTCCAAAAGCTTTTCAATTTAAATCAAACAGGATTAATTTATTATCAGGTTTAAAAAGAATTTTTTCTTCTAAAGGTTTATTTGAACTAATCAAATCTTTGTTCAAAGTTGGCTTATTAGGGGGGATTACATTTTTTGTTATATATTTTAATATGAAAGATATAATATATTTATCCGAACGTAATTTATATTCCGCTTTATCAAATCTACTTTACAACTTCCCACAACTCACAATTGCACTCTTAATTGTTTTAGGTTTTATAGCAATTTTTGATTTTATATGGCAGAAATACCAACACGTAGAAAAATTAAAAATGACAATTAAAGAAGTAAAAGATGAGCATAAAGATACAGATGGATCACCTGAGGTTAAACAAAAAATTAGAAGATTACAGAATGAAATTGCCAATAGAGCTGCCACTCAATCTGCTGCACTTGATAATGTCAAAGATGCATCAGCTGTAATAACTAACCCAACTCATTTTGCAGTTGCAATAAAATATGAAGTTGGATCAGAAGGTGCTCCAATAATCTTAGCTATGGGAAGAGGAATGATAGCAGAAAAAATCATAAAATTAGCAGATGAAAATAAAGTTACAGTTTTTCAAAGTCCTTTACTTGCTAGGGCTCTTTATTTTACGGGAGAAATAGGAAAGGAAATTTCTGAAAAACTCTATTCAGCTGTTGCGTCCGTATTAGCTTATATCTTTAAAATTGAAAGAGGAGAGGAAACTGATTATCCTGAGTTTGAAATACCTGAAAATATGAGCTTTGACGAATATGGAAAAACTATCAAATAAACTTATGGTGATAATGTGAAGAAAAGAAAAACATTTGGACAAATTATTATTACTGCAATGTTTATTTGGTCTGCTCTTTTATGTCATTTTGAGGCAAGTTCTCTGCGTGAAGAAGGTGATATTTTAAATGCTGCTATGTATTGGTTTTTTGGTTTTACAGCAGTTTTAGGGGCTTTTAGATTTAAAATTGCAGAATTAATATATGGATTAATTGAATTTAAAAATAAAAATAAAAAATAAAGTTTGTACCTGTGATAAATAATATTAAAAATGATAATAAAAGAGTAACTTGCCATGGATGCAATTATTTTTTCATTACTCACAAAAAACAAAGGCCGTGGGGATGCAAAAAGTTTGGTTTTATTTCAAGATATATACCATCATTAGAAGTATTTAGTACAACTGGTATGAAATGTGCATATAGAAAAGAGAAGAATTAAGAATTTTATATTTGTTTAGTTTTAAACTACAGGAAAAATAAAATGGATACAAAAATGGAAGCTGTTCAAGAAAGCATCAAATTAGCTTTAGACGCAGCAGATGCAGCAACTGATGTAACATCAGAATACAATAAAGTTAAAAAAGCGCACGAAAAATTGGAGGCTAAGGTGAAACAAATTCATAAATATACTACTATCGTATTTTTATCATCTATTATATCAGGTTTAGTCGTGATAGTTGTTAGCGCATTTTTATTCATGCAATCTTCAGACAAATTGACTAACATGACAGAGACAAGTAGAGAAGCACTAGTTGTTTTTGCGGAGAATGTAGATGGTGTAAACGCTTCACTTAAAAATCTAGATGCCGCAATAAAAAAACAAGGAGATTTACTTGAGGTTAATAAAAAATTAGTTCTAACTCTTAATAAAATAGAGAAAAGAGTTCAAACGTCTAACGAAAATACAGTTGCAGAATTGCAGTTAATCACAAACACTCTTGTAAATGAGTTAAATAAAAACTCTCAAGCAAGTTTTGAAAATAACAAGAGCCTTACTACAAATATTGAAAAATTAAATAAATCTAATAACAAATCTATTTCAAAGGCCATTCAACAAATCAGTAATAAAGCTATATATAAAAAAATCGTAGCAAATCAAGCAATACAAGCCCAACAAATTTCAAAACTACTTAAACAAAATAACAACGTATTAAGTAAGATAGCTGATAAAACAAGTAGGATTAAATACCCATAATTTAAATTATTATTTTACTGTGTGAGTTTGATTGATGAGTGAGGAAATTATTACTGAAAAATCCTTTTTACAGATTAAATCCATTAGAACATCATCAAATGCATTTATAATGATGCTTAAAGAGGGTGATGTAATCATAGCACTTGATGGTGAAATTGTTAACAAGAACTATGAAGAATTATCTAAAGAACTATCTGAAATAAAAGAAAAAAAAGTTATTACCTTATTTAGAGAAGGAGTATTTTTTAATACTTTTGTTCATGCACCTTTAGGTGTAATATGTGAAGATGTAACTACTGAAAAAATACCAGAACTTAAAAATATTAATTTAAATGATTATTTCAAAAAGGACGAATTTTATTGTTTATTTGAAGTTTTCAAAAAACCAGGTAACGTTGCTATTTTACTTAACACTATGCCTTCAATATTAGCCAGTTTAGCCCCACCATTATGGATGTTACAAAATAGGTTGTGGACTTACTTTTGTATTACTATGATCTTTTATTTTATGCTTTTAATGATTTCACCATGGTTGTTTTTCATAGGTTGGATATTAAAATCTTGGTATGTAGGAAATAGTCAGATAGATCTTTTGAGATTTTTTTATAGACTTCGTAATTATAGGTTAAGCTTGAGCTTTTGTGCTAGAAGCGATAAGGAAGCCCAAGAAATTGCCAGAAAATTTGATGAAAAAGTTGATTTTTATTTCTCGTATTTAGAGCCAGTGATAATAAAAGATTAATCTAATTAGACTTTATTCAAATCAATTACTTCGCCTTTAAAAATTTTATTTGAAAAAATTATGTGTTTTATTTTCTCTGCAACTTCTTTTGGATCTTGAAGATTGTCAGAATTCTCACCAGGCATGGCCTGTTTTCTCATTTTTGTATTAGTTTTTCCTGGGTTTATTATTGAAATAGACAAATTATTATTTTGGTTTTCCATAGACCAAATTTTAACCATGTGTTGAAGTGATGCTTTAGATATAGCATAAGCACCCCAAAAAGGTCTTGCCTCATTTGCTACTGTTGATGACAGAAAAGAAGCATGTGGTTGGGTGCTATTCTTTAGAAGTGGTTCTACAGATCTAATAAGTCTGTGGTTGCTAATTAAATTGACGTTTAATACTTTAATAAATTCATCATGACTTTGATGATGTATAGGACCTAAAGTTCCAAGAATTGCTGCGTTTGAAATTAAAATATCTAATTTTTTCCATCTTTTAAATATTTCTAAACCCAATTTGTCAATACCAATAAAATCATTCATATCGAGTTTAACTAAAGTACATGAACCACCATTATCAACAATTCTTTTCTCGGTTTTTTCAAGGCTAGATAAAGATTTTCCAGTGATTATTGTATGGTAACTATGTTTTGCAAGTACAATTGCTGTTTGAGCCCCAATTCCACTTCCTGCTCCTGTAATAAGAGCAATTTTTTTATTATTATGCATCATTTTATCTATTAAGTTTTAGAATTTCAGTTACATCTATTGGGTATTCCCCTGTAAAACAGTGATCAGTAAACTGAGGTGTCTTAGAGTTTCTTTTTCCACACCCCATTGCTTTGTAGGTACCATTTAATGAAAGAAAAAATAATGATTTAGCTCCAACTAATTTTGTCATTTCTTTTAAGCTAGATTTAGAAGCAATCAATTGATTATAGTTAGGTGTGTCAATACCATAAAAATCTGGGTGTAAAATTGGAGGGCATGAGATCCCTAAATGAACTTCCTTTGCCCCTGCTTCATAAACCATTTTTACAATTTTGCTTGCTGTAGTTCCTCTAACTATAGAGTCGTCAATTAAAATAACTTTTTTATTTTCAATACATGATCTATTGACACTATGTTTAAGTTTTACTCCAAATTGTCTAATGGTTTGGGAGGGCTCAATAAAAGTACGACCGACATAGTGACTTCTAATTATACCAAGTTCAAATGGTATTTTTGACTTTTGTGAAAATCCGATTGCCGCTGAAACTCCTGAATCTGGTATTGGGACAACTACATCTGCAATTACATTATTTTCAATAGCTAATTGTTCACCTAAGGCTTTTCTGTAGGTATAAACTGTTTTATTACCAACTAAACTATCTGGACTTGCAAAATAGATTCTTTCAAATATACAGGGTCTTTCTGGGATTTTTTTAAATGGTTTTATAGACTCTATCCCACTATCAGTTATTACAACTATCTCACCATTTTCTATATCACGAACATATTTAGCTCCAATCATATCCAAAGCACAGGTTTCTGAGGCTAAAACAGGAGAACCATTTTTTTCACCCAGAACTAAAGGTCTAATCCCTAAAGGATCTCTTACCCCAATAAGTTTCTTATTTGTTAAGATTACAAGTGAATAAGCCCCTTCTATTTGATATAGTGTGTCAATTAGCTTATCAATTATTTTTTTCTTTTTTGATCGTGCAACTAATTGAAGAATAATTTCAGTATCAGATGAAGTTTGAAAAATAGAGCCACTTTCAACTAATTGTTTTTTTATTGAATAAGTGTTTGTTAAATTACCGTTATGTGCGCATGCAAAGCCGCCAATAGCTAAATTTGCAAAAAAAGGTTGAAGATTTTCAGGTTTGGACTCACCAGTTGTAGAGTATCGTACGTGGCCTATGGCTGTTTTGCCAGGAAGTTTGGACAAAATATCCTTATTGTTGAAATTATCTCCTACTAAACCTTGTTTACGTGCTGAATGAAAAGCTTTTCCATCAAAACTTACAATCCCTGCGCCTTCTTGACCTCTATGTTGAAGTGAATGAAGCCCCAAAGTCGTAAGAACAGAGGCTTCTTTAGTCCCAAATATACCAAATACTCCACATTCTTCTTTAAACTTATCATTTATTTTACAGTACATTATAAATTCCAGAATTCTTTATTTTACAATTCTTTTGCCTTCTCATTGTCAAATTTTAATTCTTTATGATTGAAAAACTCTACTAAAAGTTCAGCAGAAAAATTTATGTATTTGAATGAATATGCTTCAAGAAGAGTATCAGGTAATTTTTTTTCTTTACCAATTAAATATAAAAATCCTAAATATAATAATAGAATTAGTAAAAAACCTCTTAAGGCGCCGAAAACAAACCCACAAATTTTGTCAAAAATTAAAACTCCATTTAGATCAAATTTTGGGGATAACCAACTTGAGATAATACTAGATAAAATTAGAGTTCCCAAAAATGGAAAACCAAAAGCAAGAAAATCTACAATTATTTCTTGTGATATATGATCTAACAATTTTAATTTAAATTTTTCAAAGAAATGAAATGCTACAATCAAAGACAAAATCCAAGAAATAATACTAAATAATTCTTTAACAAATCCTCTCAAGGTAGCTACTATGCACGACGTAAGAATTACCCCAAAAACTATAATATCAATTATATTAAAATATAGATTATTAAAAAATTCCATCAGTCTCTTTTATCTTTATTAATTAATTCTACTAGGTCACTCAAAACACTAAGATTGTTATAACGCATATCTTTATTAATTATAACTTTTTGTTTAGTAGGAAGATTAATTTTATTGAAACCTAATTTTGATGCTTCTTTAATTCTTAATTCTGGCTGATTAACTTTCCTGATTTCTCCTGAAAGACCAACTTCACCAAAAAACACACTGGAAAAAGATATGGGAATATTTTTAACAGAAGAAATTATAGCTGCTACTACAGCTAAATCCGCAGCTGGTTCAGATAATTTTATACCTCCTGCAATATTCAAAAATATGTCCATATTGGATAGATGAATTTTACACCTTGCCTCTAAAACAGCACACAACATAGCGAGCCTTGATGCGTCCCATCCTACTATTACTCTTCTTGGTGTTGCTAATGTAGAGTGAGTAACTAATGCCTGAATTTCTACTAAAATGGGTCTTGTGCCTTCTAATCCAGCAAAAATTGAAGTTCCTGATATATTTTTTTGTCTATCTGACAAAAACATTGCAGATGGATTTGCAATTTCTTTTAGACCATTACTTAACATTTCGAATACACCGATTTCATTATTAGCTCCAAATCTATTTTTAAAGCTTCTTAAAATCCTATATTGAAAATTATTATCGCCCTCAAAGTATAAGACAGTGTCAACCATATGTTCTAAAACTTTTGGCCCAGCTATAGCTCCATCTTTTGTAAGATGACCTATTAAAATTAGTATCGTATTTGTTTTTTTCGCAGCTAGTATTAATTCATGCGCACTAGCTCTTACTTGTGATACCGTTCCAGGTGAACTGTCTAATTGTGGTAAATACATAGTTTGTATAGAGTCAATTACTAGTAAACACCGTTTTTTTTCCGAATTTATTGTTATCGCAATGTCTGAGGCATTTGTGATTGAAGCAAATTCTATGTCATTATTATTAACACCTAAACGATCGGCTCTCATTTTTATTTGAGATAAACTCTCTTCCCCAGAAATATATATACATTTTTCTTTTTGATCAGACAGTTTGCCTACGAGTTGTAATAATAAAGTAGACTTCCCAATACCAGGGTCGCCACCAATTAGAGTGACCGAGCCTGGAACTAATCCACCTCCAATGACTCTATCTAGCTCGTTAAGATTAGTTTTAATTCTTGAATATTCGTAATTTACATCATTCAGCTTTTCAAAGTTTATTATTTTTCCTGTTGATTTGGATAAAATACCAGAGGGTTTAGAGTTATTTTCTTCAACTATTGTATTCCATTGATTACATTGTTCACATTTGCCTATCCATCTTGAGTAAATATTTCCACAAGATTGACAAATAAATTGTTTTTTTGATTTTATCATTTAAAAAATATTTCAGAATTAATTGGTTTGATAAACTCTTGTATTTTTTGGTTTGCTGAATTAAACATTTCTTTTGGAGTGCCAGTCCATGAAATTGTTTGCTTATCAATTAAGATAACTTTGTCAGCAATTCTGCATACTGATGCCATATCATGAGTAATTGTAATAGCGCTTCCACCAACTGTTTTCACAGCTGTTTTAATTAACTGATCTATTAAACTTCCTGTTACAGGGTCTAATCCAGAGGTAGGTTCATCAAATAATAAAATTTTTGGATTTCCACAAATTGCTCTTGCAATAGCAACTCTTTTTTGCATCCCACCTGAAATTTCAGAAGGATATAGATCTAAAATTTCAGGTTGAAGTCCTAGTTGTTTAATTATTGAAAATGCTAGTTGTTTACCTTGTTTGTTATTTGTTTTTTCTTTATTGGCTGTTTTAAAAATTATATTTTCCCAAATTTTAAGAGAATCAAATAAAGCGCCATGTTGAAAAGTAATTCCAAGATCTAGCAAAAGTTTTTCTTTTAAATTTCTACTCAAATTTACCATTTCCGTGTCATTGATTACAATTGATCCTTTATCAGGTTGTAATATGCCAATTATATTTTTTAAAAGGACAGATTTTCCTGAACCAGAAGCGCCAATAATTGCTAAAGACTCTCCTTCGATTAACTGAAAATTTATATTTTTGAGAACAATATTGTTATTAAAGCTTTTTGATAAATCACTTACCTTTATTATAATTTTTTTCTTTTTAATTTTTTCCATATTTTAACCAAAAAATAACGCTGTTATTATATATGTACTTGTTAAAATCATCACTGATGAAATAACTACTGATGATGTTGTTGCAAACCCAACTCCTTCAGCTCCTTTACTCGCATTATATCCGAAATAACAACTAACCATTGAGATTATTAAGCCAAAAACAGCAGCCTTTACAGTACCTTGTATAATGTCAATTAACTGTAAATATTCCATTGTTGCATATAGATATAGACTTGGATTAAAATTGAGTTTGTAAATAGCTATTACATAACCTCCTAAAATACCAATAGTATTCCCAATGCAAACTAAAAAAGGGATACAAACTAACGATGCAATTATTTTAGGTGCTATTAAATATTGCATAGGTCTAGTACCTAATGTTTCTAATGCGTCTATCTGTTCTGTAACTTTCATTGTTGCTATTTCTGCAGCCATTTTTGCCCCTACACGACCTGCCACCATCAAACCTGTTAATACTGGGCCTAATTCCCTAGTAATTGAAGTTAAAACAATTCTTGCAACAGTAGACTCTGAATTGAAGTCAGCAAAGCCGTTATAAGTCTGTAGGGCTAAAACCATACCTGAAAAAAAAGTAGTTAGACCTACCACAGGTAATGAGAAGTATCCAATATCTAGAATTTGTTGAAAAATCTTTTTAAAATACCAAGGTGGTTTAAATGCCCAATAGATAGCACTTCCAAAAAAAATAAAAAAATGTCCAATATTTGCGACAAAATTAATAAACTTTTTTCCCGTAGTGCCGAGAATATCTAAAAAAAAATCAAGCAAAGTTAACCACCTTATTTAAAAATGATAAGAACTAATAATTTCTATGTAAACGATCACCCATAAGTGTTAATAGTTCGTAGCTTATAATGTTATTATTTTTAAGTATATGTTCAATATTAGAATTATCTAATAAACAAATGTGATCTCCTTCTTTTAAATTGTGTTTTTTTATGTTAGTAATATCCAGTACAAAACTATCCATAGTTATATTACCAACAATTTTACACTTTTCATTTTCAATTAAGAAAACACTATTAGCTTTTAATAATCTTAGCCACCCATCAGCATAACCTACTCCAATTGTAGCTAATATTGAATTTCTTTTCAAAATATCAATTCCACCATATGAGACTGATTCACCTGATTTTACATTTTTTATTTGAATTATTGGAGCATTCAATTTAAGGGGAAATTTTAACTTTTTTGAATTTAAGTTAAAACACTTACCAAAATTATCTATTCCATATAAAGCAATCCCAGGCCTGGTTTGGTCAAGACAAAATTTTGATCCAAGTTTTATTCCACCACTGTTAGCAAAGCTTAATTTAATATCTGGGAAGTTAGTAGAAAAATTTTTGATTTTATCTAGTTGTATTAAGTTTTTTTTATCTTCATATTCTTGTGCATTTGCGAGATGAGACATTATGAAATCTAATTTAATATTTTTTAATAAATCTTTATTTTTTAATAAAAAACTTTTTTCATCTTCATTTAAACCCAATCTGTTCATACCAGTGTCAATATTAAGAATAGCCCTTGGAAACCTTTTCTCTACTGCAAAATTATTTAATCTTATCAACTGATCAAGACTATTAATTATAGGAATTAGATTATATTCATTATAAAATTTTTGATATCCCTCAAAATATCCTTCAAAAATTGCAATAGAAATTTTTTTAGAATTATATTTTTTTCTAAGCTGTATTGCCTCATCGATATTAGCAACATAAAGATAATTACAACCAGCCTCTAATAGAGCTCCAGCTATTTCAAGCATACCTAAGCCATATGCATTAGCTTTTATGACGGCTGCTGCCTTTCCATGAGAGACTTTGTTTATTAATTTCCAATTAGATTTAATATCTCTTAGAGATATTTTTATGCAAGATTTCATAAAATAATAATATACAATTTACAATAATTTACTAATGAATTTGGTCTGGTAAATTTTCATTTTTTGCTAAATCCATAAATCTTGTTAGTCTTGCTTCAAACTGCACCTGAATTATCCCTGTTGGTCCATGTCTTTGTTTAGAAACAATGATTTCAGCCTTACCCTCTGCAGCATTTCTTCTATCTTGCCATTTAATAAATCGTTCGTTAAAACTCTCTTGATTTTCGTTTTCCCTTTGACTAGGCTCACCTTTATCTAAATAATATTCTTCTCTATACACGAACATCACGACATCTGCATCTTGTTCGATAGAACCAGATTCTCTTAAGTCAGCTAATATTGGTCTCTTGTCTTCTCTTTGCTCTACTGCTCTACTTAGTTGAGACAATGCCAAAATAGGAATATTTAACTCTTTTGCTAATGATTTTAACCCTCTAGTAATATCAGACACTTCTTGGACTCTTCCTTGGAATTCACTGGCCTTTGATCCCTTGATTAATTGAATATAGTCGATAATAATTAATGCTAATCCATGAGTTCTTTTTAACCTTCTTGCTCTAGATGCAATTTGCCCAACAGATATTGCTGGAGTATCGTCAATGAAAAAAGGCAAATTATGTATGTTATTTTGAGTGACGACTAATTTTGAAAATTCATTATCATCAATATCACCATTTCTTAATCTATTGGAATCTATACCAGTTTGTTCAGCAAGTATTCTTTGAGCTAATTGTTCTGCTGACATTTCAAGTGAAAAAATTAATATAGGTTCATTTTTTTCTAATTTACTGTTCTTTGCTGCGTTAAAACCAATATTCGTTGCAAGAGCTGTCTTCCCCATTGCAGGTCTACCAGCAAGAACTATCAAATCGGATTTATTTAATCCACCTAATTGACGATTAATCCCAGTAAATCCTGTATCAACTCCAGATAATTTTCCTTTTCTATTATAAGCCTCATTTATAAGCTTGGTAGTATTTACAAGAATAGTATTAAGATCAGCGGGTCCCGAATTTATTTGGTCTTTTTCAGCAAGATTATATAGTTTTTCTTCTGTAGAAGAAATTTCCTGGTCAGGAGATTTGTCAATAGTTGGATTTTTAGCTTTATGAATTAAGTCGTCGGCTATGATTATCAATGATCTTCTAATGTAACAATTACGTATCTCTTCAGCATAAAACTTTGCTTTACTTATTGATAATACCCCTTCTCTTAAGTCTACTAGGTATTTTTCAATATCAATATCTACATTATGTTTATTATCGTTAAGATAATTTTTCAAAGTTAGCGGATCTGCTAAACGACCTTGCTCTATCAGAGAAACACTAGCCTCAAAAATACTTGAGTGTAAAGGATCGAAAAAATAAGTTGGATTGAAGTTTATAGGAAGGTTTTCTAATACTTTATTATCAAAAAGAATTGATCCTATAAGGCTTTGTTCAGCTTCTAGGTTTTGAGGCATTATATTTGTATTTTTAATTATTTCTTCAGAATTAATGTAGTCCTCGATTAAACTATCATCCATATAATATCTCCTGTATAAAACGGAGGTATATTTTTAATAATCTATCTAAAAAAAACAAGCCTATAAAATACTTAATTTTCTTTATTATCCTCTTTTTCTACTTTTTTTTCTTTTTTGTTTAATAATTTAGATTCATTATTATTTTTCGGAATATTATTTTTTTCACTTTCAGTTTGTTTTTCATCTACTTTTTCAAATTCTTTGGCATGTCTTTTCTTTTCAAAGCGTTTTGCATCTTTTTGTGCTCTTTCTGACCTTATATCACCACCAGTAGTCTCTGTTGTTATAATCGCCTTACCAGACTTGGATTGCTCTTTTGCTTCTTCAAAAGATCTTGCAATATTTAATTTTAATTTTATGTGGACTTCAGGGTGTAATCTAAGAGATACATCTTCAAAAGATAAAGTTTTGAGTGTTTTATTTAATACAACTTGTGATTTATCTATCGATAAACCTTCAATCGTAACTTCTTTAGCTATATCTTTTGCTGATACTGAGCCGTATAATTGCCCTGATTCACTAGCAGCTCTAATGATAACAATTTCTTTTAATTTGAGGTTGTTTGCTAAATCTTGTGCTTCTTTTTTTTTTGTTATATTTTCACCTTCTAATTGTGCTTTTTTGTCTTCAAAGGTTTGTATATTTTCTTTAGACGCAAAAACTGCTTTACCTTTTGGTAATAAAAAGTTTCTAGCATATCCAGACTTAACTTTGACAAGATCACCTATTTGACCTAAATTTTCGATACGCTCTAATAAAATTATATTCATTCAAGTCTCCATATTTAACCAACAACATAGGGCATTAAGGCTAAAAATCTTGCTCTTTTAATAGCCTTAGACAACTCTCTTTGCTTTTTTGCTGACACTGCAGAAATTCTAGACGGTATAATTTTTCCTCTTTCTGATACATACCTTGTTAAAACCTTTAAATCTTTATAATCAATTTCTGGTGTGTTAGGTGCAGCAAAAGGGCAGGATTTTCTTCTTTTTAGATTTGGCTTTCTTAAAGCCTTTCTTTTAATATTTAATTGTGTCATATTAATCTTCCTACTATTTTTCAGTATCTAAAGTTAAATTGCTATCATCATGAATAGCTTCATTTTTTGGTCTATCAGATTTGTTAGTCATTAAAGGTGAGGGGTTTTCATTGATGGAATTAATTTTTATAGTTAAAAATCTTATAATATCCTCATCTAATCTCATTAATCGCTCATATTCAAAAATTGCTTCAGGGTTGGTATCAATGTTTAAGAGAATATAATGACCTTTTCTATTCTTATTGATTTTATAAGCAAGATTTCTTAGGCCCCAATGTTCTTTTTTTTTAATTTCTCCTTTGAAAGACTCAATAACTGATATGAACTTGTCAATTAATGTTTCAAATTGACTGGGAGTAAGGTCCTGTCTTCCAATTATTACACTTTCGTAAAATGCCATTTTTATCTCCTCGTGGCTCTATGAGTACTTACCCAAATTATCCAACTTAAATTAGATGGAAAGGAGTACATAAAATTAATATAATTTATGCTAGTAATTTATTCATTTGTGGAACATAAATGTTTATTAAAATTATGCAATAAATAATTATATTTTTTTAAAAATAAATGAGGAATTAAAATGAATTTTATTGTTTTCCCTGGACAAGGTTCACAAAAAATAGGGATGGGTAAGAAATTAGCTGATAACTTTAAAGTAGCAAAAGAAGTTTTTGAAGAGGTTAATGATGCTCTAAATTTCAATTTAACAAAAATTATTTGGGAAGGTTCTGATAATGAAGTTTCATTAACCTCTAATGCGCAGCCAGCACTTATGGCATGTGGAGTTGCTGCTTTTAGAGTATTAAGCAAAATTAGAAATAAAAACATCACCCAATTAGCTGATTTTACTTGTGGACACTCTCTAGGTGAATATACAGCCATGACAGTTTCTGAAGTTTTCTCCCTTAAAGATTGCGCTACTTTATTAAGGTTAAGAGGAGAAGCCATGCAAAAAGCAGTTCCAGTAGGTAAAGGAGCTATGGCAGCATTAATTGGTATTAATATTAATAAAACAAAAGAAATTATTCAAAATGTTCAGATACTTGGTGTTTGTGATGTTGGTAATGACAATGCAGATGGTCAAGTAGTGATAAGTGGGGATATAAAAGCAGTAGAAAAAGCGATCGAATTATCTAAAAATAGTGGTGTTAAAAGAGCAGTTTTACTTCCTGTCAGTGCTCCTTTTCATTGTCGCTTAATGGAACCTGCAGGAGTCATTATGGAAGAAGCATTAAATAATTTAGATTTCAAGGTACCTAAAATTCCAATAATTTCTAATGTTTCTGCGTCAGACCATACTAATCCCACCGAATTAAAAAAAAATTTAATTAATCAAGTTACTGGTACTGTCAGATGGCGAGAAACTATGCAGTTTGCTAATAATATTGGAATTAAAAAAATTATTGAACTAGGAAGTGGAAAAGTTCTTACAGGTATAGCAAAAAGGATGTTGAATAACGTTTCAACAGAATGTTTTGAAAATCCTGAGGATTTTGAAAATTTGATTTAAATTTTTTAATGGAGAATAGAAATGTTTGATTTGAATGGTAAAGTTGTTTTACTGACTGGAGCTAGTGGTGGGATTGGTAAATCTATAGCTAAAAAAATGAAAAAGCAAGGTGCTAAGCTTATTCTTTCAGGTACGAGACAAAATATTCTTGAAAGTCTATCATTAGAGTTAGGAGATGATACCAAAACAATAGTTACTGACTTAAGTACTAAAGAAGGCATTGCTACATTAGCACAAGAAGCAGAGGCTTGCTTTGGTCAAATTGACATTCTTATAAATAATGCAGGTATTACAGCAGACAATCTTTTTTTAAGGATGAAAGATGAGGATTGGGATAATGTTATTAATATTAATTTATCTGCAAGTATGAGATTGACAAGGCAAATTATCAAAGGAATGTTAAAAAGAAAATTTGGAAGAATAATATTTATAAGTTCTGTAGTAGGATATACTGGAAATCCTGGTCAAACCAATTATTCTGCTTCAAAATCAGCTTTGGTAGGTTTAACAAAATCTATAGCTTTGGAAGTAGCAGCTAGAGGAATTACATGCAACCTTATCGCTCCAGGATTTATATCTACACCTATGACAGATAAACTAACTGACGAACAAAAAAATAGGATAATTGTTAATATTCCAGTAAATAGGTTAGGCAGAGTGGAAGATATATCAAGTGGTTGCGTATTTCTATCAAGTAATGAAGCAAGTTTTATAACTGGTACCACTTTGCACATCAATGGTGGAATGAGTATGATATAGTTTTTTTGTTAAGAGTTAATTATATGCTTGGCATGTTTAAATATTTATGTTACTCGAGAGCAAAAATTTGTTTTTTATATTGAATTAAGGGGTATTTTAATGAGTGATATAGCTGGTAGAGTAACAAAGATAGTAGTTGAGCACCTTGGTGTAGAAGAATCAAAAGTAGTAGATAGTGCTAGTTTTATAGATGATCTAGGTGCTGATAGCTTAGATACTGTAGAATTAGTTATGGCATTTGAGGAAGAATTTGAATGTGAAATACCAGATGATGCAGCTGAAAAAATACAAACCGTAAAAGATGCAATAGACTTTATATCATCAAATAGTTAACATACCTATACTATTCGCTCGAGATATAATTAGGAGTTTTTATGCGTCGAGTTGTTATAACAGGATTAGGTCTTTTAACACCTTTAGGGTTAGGCGTAGACATTAATTGGACAAGACTTATTTCTGGTTTTGTTGGTATAAACAAAATCAATAATTTTGATGTATCAGATTTACCAAGTAAAA
Source organism: SAR116 cluster bacterium AG-321-K23 (assembly GCA_003284565.1). Lineage (GTDB taxonomy): Bacteria > Pseudomonadota > Alphaproteobacteria > Puniceispirillales > Marisalimonadaceae > Marisalimonas. The sequence continues at coordinate 1,209 of QBXO01000012.1, read as the reverse complement.
TAGCAGGTCAAATTCCCACAAAAATTGACGACCCTGAAGGTGGCCTGAACATCGATGATTGGATAGAGCCAAGAGAATACAAAAGAATTGACAGATTTATAGCTTACGGTCTTATTGCAGCTACTGAAGCTGTAAAAGATTCTGGCTGGACACCAGATAAAGAATATCAAAAAAATAGAACAGGCGTTATTCTTGGTTCTGGTATTGGAGGCCTTGAAACCATATCTAATACAACAGAATTGTTAAATACAAAAGGTCCAAGGAAAGTCAGCCCTTTCTTTATACCATCCGCACTTATTAACTTATTATCTGGACAAGTGAGTATTAAATATGGCTTTAAGGGCCCTAATCATTCTGTAGTAACAGCTTGTTCAACAGGTGCACATGCTATTGGAGATGCATCAAGAATTATTCGTTATGGTGATGCAGATGTAATGATTGCAGGTGGAGCAGAAGCAGCTTGTTGCAGAATAGGTATGGCAGGTTTCGCTGCCGCTAGAGCATTAAGCACTAATTTTAATGACCAACCTAAAACTAGTTCTAGACCATGGGACAAAGATAGAGACGGCTTTGTGATGGGTGAAGGAGCTGGAGTAGTTGTTTTAGAAGAAAGAGAACATGCTGTTGCAAGAGGTGCAAAAATATATGCTGAAATAAAGGGTTATGGATTATCTGGTGACGCACATCACATAACAGCACCTGCAGAAAATGGTGATGGTGGTTTTAGAGCAATGTTATCAGCAATTAATGATGCAGGTATAAAAGGTTCAGATCTGGATTATATAAATGCTCATGGTACGTCTACTCCTCTTGGAGATATAATTGAATTAAAGGCGATAGAAAGACTTCTTAATGAAAAATTACAGAATACTAGTATAAGCTCTACAAAATCTGCAACTGGTCATCTATTAGGTGCAGCTGGGGCTATAGAAGCTATTTACTCAATTTTATCAATAGTAAATCAAACTGTCCCACCAACAAATAATTTAATAAATCCTGATCATGAATCTAAAGGATTTGATTTAGTACCAATAAATTCAAAAACAAGAATTATTAAAAATGTATTGTCAAATTCTTTTGGATTTGGAGGGACAAATGCAAGTTTATTGATTGGTAGTTCAGATTGATTTTAAAAAGCAAGTCTGTTTATCTATTAATTTTATTTTGTTTTCTAATCATATTCGGTCTTTTTGTTTATGATATAAAAAA
>QBXO01000011.1 GCA_003284565.1 SAR116 cluster bacterium AG-321-K23 | reverse complement strand
CATTAAACAAAATTTGTTTTCCACCAGTTCCAACAATAACGTTACTTATGTCATAATTTAAATCATTGTCTTTTTTGAATTTTTCTACAATTGATTGTCTTAATTCTGGTATACCTTCTATGTTAGTATACTTTGTATATCCGTTATTAATTGCATCAATGGCAGCTTGCTTAACATGTTGCGGTGTGTCAAAATCAGGTTCACCAGATGATAAACCAATGACCTTTTTTCCTTCTCTTTTGAGTTGAGTAGCTTTTGCTGTTATAACCATTGTCGCAGAAGGTTTAATTCTATTTAAACTATCAGAAATAAAAGTCATTTAACTACTCCAAATTATATTTTTAGTATATAGACTTACTACAATTTAGTTCAGACTTACATCTTTTTTATTAATTAATTAGTTATTATTTGATATAAAACATCATTGTAAATATTTTACTCACAAATTTATAAAAATGAATAATATTGAAAAAATTAAATATAATGAAATTAAATCCAGTAAATCTGTTTTTAAATTAAATTCAAATTTTATACCTACCGGAGATCAACCAGAGGCTATAGAAGAATTGATTTCTGGAATTAATAATGACGAAAAAGACCAAGTATTACTGGGAGTAACTGGTTCTGGTAAAACATTTACCATGGCGCATGTTATAAATTCTCTTAATAGACCTTCTTTGATAATGGCGCCTAATAAAACATTAGCAGCACAATTATATGGAGAGATGAAGGATTTTTTCCCAAATAATGCAGTAGAATATTTTGTTTCATATTATGACTATTATCAGCCAGAAGCATATGTTCCTAGATCTGACACTTATATTGAAAAAGAATCGAGTATTAATGATCAAATTGATAGAATGCGTCATTCTGCTACAAGAGCTCTTCTTGAACGGAAAGATGTAATAATAGTTGCTTCTGTATCATGTATTTATGGTATCGGTTCAGTTGAAACATACTCAAAAATGACAATTGAATTAAAAAAAGATCAAAAAATTCCTAGACAAACATTGTTAAGACAGTTTACGGAGCTTCAATATACAAGAAACGATATGTCATTTGTAAGAGGTACTTTTAGAGTTAGAGGTGATGTAGTTGAAATTTTTCCAGCACACTTGGAAACAGTAGCCTGGAGAATTACTCTTTTTGGAGATGAAATTGAAGAATTATTTGAGATAGATGCTTTAACAGGCGAAAAGCTTACGTCATTAAAGTCGATAAAAATTTATGCTAATTCTCACTATGTTACGCCTAGACCAACATTAAACGAAGCTATTAAATCTATTAAAGCAGAATTAAAGGTTCATTTAGAATTTTTATATAAAAGTAATAAATTAGTGGAAGCGCAGCGATTAGAACAAAGAACTAACTTTGATCTTGAAATGATGTTAGCTGCCGGAACTTGCCCAGGAATAGAAAACTATAGTAGATATCTTTCAGGAAGAAATCCTGGGGAGCCTCCACCAACACTTTTTGAATATTTACCAGACGATGCTCTTGTTTTTACTGACGAAAGTCATATAACAGTTAGTCAGATAGGAGCTATGTATAAAGGAGACTTTAGAAGAAAATCAACTTTAGCCGAATATGGTTTTAGATTACCTTCTTGTTTAGATAATAGACCTTTAAAGTTTGAGGAATGGGAAGCATTTAGACCAAATACTATTCACGTATCGGCTACGCCTGGTGAATGGGAACTAAAAAAAACTAATGGTATTTTTGTAGAACAATCTCTAAGACCAACAGGGCTAGTGGATCCTGAAATTTTAATAAGACCAACAAAAACCCAAGTAGACGATCTTATTTATGAGACAAAAGAACAATCAAAAAAAGGAAATAGAGTATTAGTTACGACCTTAACTAAAAAAATGGCTGAAGCCTTAAGTGAATATATGTTTGAGGCCGGATTAAAAGTTAGATATATTCATTCTGATGTAGACACTCTAGAACGTATTGAAATAATAAGAGATTTAAGGCTAGGTGTATTTGATGTTTTAATAGGGATAAATCTTTTAAGAGAAGGATTAGATATTCCTGAATGTGCATTAGTAGCAATTTTAGATGCCGATAAAGAAGGTTATTTAAGATCGAAAACTTCATTAATTCAAACTATTGGTCGCGCCGCAAGACATGTTGAAGGAAAAGTTATTCTCTATGCTGATAAAATTACAGGATCAATGCAATACGCAATAGACGAGACTGAAAGAAGAAGAAAAAAACAAATAAGCTACAATTTAATAAATAATATTACTCCTAAAACAGTTATTAGTAAAATTTCTGACATATTGGCAGACCTTAGTGATAATGATGATGATAAAGATAATAAAAACAAAAAAAATAATGGAAAAAATTTAAAAGAATCAATTAAAGATCTTCAAAACGAAATGGAAAAAGCCGCTAGCAATCTTGAATTTGAAGAGGCAGCAAGAATACGAGATGAAATAAAAAAATTACAACAAAAAGAGTTAGGTTTGATGGCTATCCCAAATACAAACTTTAAAATAAATTCAAATTCTAAAAAAAAGTAACTTATAATTATTTAAAATGTAATTAATCAAATACGAAAATTGCTAAATGATTAAAAATAAAAATGTGTCCTTAAGTAAAGGAATTGAAATAATTAAAAATGAACTTTTGACAATTCCAAATAAATCAGGGATTTATCAAATGATTGGAGAAAATAGTGAATATTTGTACATAGGAAAAGCAAAAAATTTAAATAATAGAATAAAATTTTATACTCAACCAAAAAGGCTAAACTCAAGATTAAGCTATATGGTGTCGCACACCGTTAAGTTGGAGATAATTGTCACATCTTCAGAAATAGAAGCGTTACTTTTAGAATCTAATTTAATTAAGAAATTTGAACCTATATTCAACATATTGCTCAAAGATGATAAGAGTTTCAGCTCAATTTTATTCAATTTTTCCCATTCTTTTCCTCAGTTATCTGCGCATAGAGGTCTAAGAAATATTAAGGGTGAATATTTTGGTCCTTTTGTTTCAAAAAAAACTGTTCAAAAGACGATTGAAACACTCCAGAAAATTTTTCTTTTAAGAACTTGTAATGATAATATTTTTAGATCTAGAACTCGACCTTGCCTACAATTTCAAATCAAAAGATGTAGCGCTCCATGCGTAAATTTAATATCAAAACAAAATTATCAAGAAAGTCTCAATGAAGCAAAAAAGTTTTTACAAGGAAACACAAAGTCAATAAAACAAAATTTGATAAAAAAAATGTACGATGCTTCTAATAAACAAAATTTTGAAGCAGCAGCAATTTTTAGAAATAGAATAAAAGCTCTTACAGAAGTAAATGCAAGTCAAAATATAAATATACCTAATATCAAAGATGTTGACTTTCTTGTATTAAGAAAAATTGATAATAAAGTTCTAATTCAGATGTCAATTATAAGAAGTGGTTGCAATTATGGATCTAAATCATATTTCCCTAATCCAGGTAAAAATGGTAATGATGTTTTAGAAGAAGAGATTATGCAAGCCTTTGTATGTCAATTTTATGATAAAAATCTTCCTCCTGAAAATATTCTCGTCAATTTATATCCTAAAGATAAAAATCTAATTGAGGAGCTTTTATATAAAAAACATAAGATTAAAGTAAGAATTCAGATACCTCAAAGAGGAAAAAAATTAGAAATTATAAAATCAACACTTAAAAATGCAGACGAAAATTTAAACAGAAAAATTTATGAAAAATCTTCAAATAAAAACAATCTTAAAAATTTGCAACGAACTTTTAATTTTAAAAAATCTATTGAAAAATTAGAAGTTTATGACAATTCGCACAACCAAGGCAAATCACCTGTAGGAGCAATGATAGCTTTTAACGAAGATGGTTTTGTAAAATCTCAATATAGAAGATATAACATTTTGACTGAATATAAAAACTCCTCAGCACAAATTAATGACGAATTTATCAATAACAATGATTATTTGATGATGAATGAAGTAATTAGACGAAGATTCATAGGAAAAAACTCATCTGGATTTCCTGACTTAATTATAATTGATGGAGGCAAAGGACATTTAAATGTAGTTTTAAAATCACTTGAGGAATTACAAATAAGAAATATTGAAGTTTTAGCGATTTCAAAAGGTATCAAAAGAGATGCAGGTAGAGAAAATTTTTATACAAAATATTCTGAAAGTTTGAGATTTAACAAAGATGATCCTACATTATTTTTTCTTCAAAAATTAAGAGATGAAGTTCATAGATATGCAATTGCAGGCCATAGGATAAAGAGTAAGAAAAGTATTTTCAAAAATCCACTTGACGAAATTAGTGGTATTGGAGCAACACGAAAAAAATCTCTTTTGGAGGAATTTGGATCTGCAAGAGCAGTTGGAACAGCCAGTATTACTGACTTGTTAAAAGTTGAAGGAATAAATAAGTCAATAGCTGAAAAAATATTTAATTTTTTCAACTAAAATAAATTTTGAAAATATAATTTGTTTTAAAGATAGTCTTAGCTTTAAAATCTCGTTAAGGTCAATTTATGAAGAAAAATAGTTCTATATTAAGGATCATACCTAACGTTCTAACCTTATTCAGAAGTTTAACAGCCATTGTGCTTCCTCTAATTATCATATATGGCGGCGAAATTGGAGCTTTAATAGCCACCCCAATGTTAATTTTAGCTGGTGTTAGTGATTATTTAGATGGATTTTATGCCAGAAAGTATAACGTAATATCTAATTTTGGGAAAATTCTTGACCCAGTAGCGGATAAGCTTTTAGTTGTTGGGATAATCTTCGCTCTAGCTTCAGAAAACATGTTAGATTATTATTATGCATTTTTCCCTGCACTTTTAATTGTTTTGAGAGAAATTTTGATCACAGGTTTGAGAGAAAGTATATCTTCCTTTAAAATTTCTTTGGAAGTAACTCTTTTGGCAAAATGGAAAACAGCTATCCAATTAATAGCTTGTGGAAGTTTTTTAGTTTGGAGATCAAATGCTTTTTTTTACAACATAGATATTTTAGGATTAATCTCCTATATCCTTTTATGGATAGCAGGAGCAGTTACTTTTGCAACAGGTATGCAGTACATAATTAAAATAATGAAATTTTTAAAAGTGAATTGAATAAAGAATAGATAATGGTTATTAAATATTTTTCATGGATAAAAGAACATTTAGGTAAATCTGAGGAACATATTGTTTTACCAAATCATATAACAAATGTTGATCAACTTATTGATTATTTAAATCAAATGGATAAAAAGTATCATTTAATTTTAAAAAAAAAAGAAATAATTAAAGTTGCTGTTAATAAAACTTATTCATCTTTTGACGCTAACATAAGTAATGATGACGAAATCGCTTTTTTTCCTCCAGTCACAGGAGGTTGAATGAACAAAAGCTCTTCAATAATAAAAATCAAAATACAAAATGAAGATTTTGACGTGTCAGAAGAAATAAAGGTTCTATATCAAAATAATACTGGCGCAGTAGTTAACTTTGTCGGAATTGTTCGAGATTATGATGAAAAAAATAAACAAATTATCAATTCGATGACATTAGAACATTACCCAGGAATGACAGAGACCGAAATAGAAAAAATAATAATTGAGAGTTTTGATAGATGGGAATTAACTGGTGTAACTGTGATACACAGAATAGGTAATTTAAAACCTTTTGATCAGATAGTTTTTGTTGGTGTATCCTCTAAACATAGACAAAACGCTTTTGATGGTTGTAATTTTATTATGGATTGGTTGAAAACAAAAGCTCCATTTTGGAAATTTGAAGAATATAATAATCAAAAGAATTGGGTAAGCTTTAATGAGTCAGATAATCAAGCATTAGAAAAATGGAAAAATTAATTATTCATCTAAATTCCATTAACCAAGTTTGAGTAAGCTTTTGTCAACTTTAAACAATACTCACCAGGTTTGAATATAAAATCACCAATAGATTGAACAGGTGTAACTTCTGCTGCTGTACCAGTTAAAAAACACTCCTCTGCTTCAGACATTTCTGCAGGAAAAATCTTACGTTCAACAATTTGGATACCAATTTCTTCAGCTAGTTTCATAACAGTCCTTCTCGTAATTCCATCAAGAAAACAATCAGCTAATGGAGTATGTAATTTACCATCTGGCATTCTAAAAAATACATTAGCTCCAGTGGCTTCTGCTATTTGCCCCCTATAATCTAGCATGAGAGCGTCACTATAGCCTTTTGCTTCAGCTTCATGTTTAGACAATGTACATATCATATATAGTCCAGCTGCTTTTGCAAGAACAGGCCCACATTCCGGACTTGGACGTCTCCACTTCGCAATATCAAGTTTTATTCCTTGCATTTTCTGTTCAGGGTCAAAATAACTTGGCCATTCCCAAACAGCAATCGCAACATTTATTTTTGTTTTTTGTGCAGAAACTGCCATCATCTCACTTCCTCTCCAAACCACTGGTCTGACATAAGCATCTAAAAGTGAGTTTTTTTCTAACAAAATATCTTTTGCTTCTAGTATTTCTTTTTGAGAAAAAGGAATCTCCATATCAAGAGATCTAGCTGAATTAAATAACCTTTTGGTATGTTTTTCAGTCTCAAAAATTTTTCCTCTGTAAGCTCTTTCACCTTCAAAAACACAGCTTGCATAATGTAGGCCGTGATTTAACACATGAACATTTGCATTCTTCCATTCAATTAAATTACCATTGTACCAAATAAAGCCCTCACGATTGTCAAAAGATAAGTTATCCAAAAAAAACCTCCAAAATAAGTTATTATTTATAATCCACATAATTTTTAAATAAGCAAATATTAAGAAATAAGTTTTGTAATTAATTATGTTGTTTAGTGATTTTAGATTTAATATAATTTATGTGGTTTATTAATTATTATAATCATATAAATTATATTTAATTTTAAAAATGTATAATCAAGATTTAAAAAAACATAATTTTCATATTTTAATCATTGATGATGATCAAAAAATTAGACATTTGCTTAAAAAGTTTTTAGAGAACAATGGACTTCGAGTTTCAGATGTAGAAAATACTGACCAAGCAAAGAAAATTATGGGGAGTCTTATTTTCGACTTATTAGTAATCGATATTATGATGCCAGGACAAAATGGATTAGATTTTTTGAAAGAAATTCGACAAACAAACTCAATCCCATCATTGATGCTAACAGCTATGTCAAACCCTGAAGACAGACTTGATGGCCTTGAATACGGCGCAGACGATTATATGACTAAACCTTTTGAACCCAGAGAATTATTATTAAGGATTCAAAATATATTAAAAAGAATCACTAAAAATAGCAAAAATTTTGAAAAACAAAAAAATACTAAATTTGGTCCTTTTTCATTTAATCAAAAATCACTTAACTTATATAAAAACAATATACCTGTTCATTTGACTACTTCTGAGCAAAAATTATTAAATTGCTTTTGCAAATCTCCAAATACTGCGTTTTCTAGAGATGATATAAATAATTCTCTTGGTGGGAATATGGAAACTAGGTCCATAGATGTTGCCATAGCAAGAATAAGAAGAAAAATTGAAGTTGATAAGAGGTATCCTATTTATTTACAAACGGTACGTGGTATTGGCTGGATGTTGCAAACTCATGAAGAAGAAAATGATGATTAATAGTAAAGTATAAATCATGAGATTGCGAGACATAACACCTAAAAGTCTTTTTGGCAGAATGTTAGCTATAATTCTTGTTCCAATAATTCTTGTTCAAGTCATTTCTGTTTCAATTTTTTATGAGAGACACTGGGATTGGGTATCCAGGCATATGGCAAAAAATTTAGCTAAAGATCTAGGGTTGTTAATTGATGAACTAGGTAATGAACCTTCAAAAGACCAAAGGGCTTTATCAGCAGTAAGGGCTAGACAGTATTTTAACATTATTTTTTATTGGTTAGAAGCAGGTATTTTGAAACCTAACCAATCTTTCAATGCTAAATTTGAAAATTTCCGTACATCTCTTCAATCAAGAATAAAAGAACCTTTCTATTTATCATCCATAGAGAACTCAAGTCAATTTTATGTAGATATTCAATTAGCTAACGGGATTGTAAGAATGCATATTAATAATAAGCGATTGTTCGTTCCTACAGGTATAACATTCATAATGTGGTCAATAGGTGCCTCCGTTATTTTATTTTCTATTGCAATCATTTTTCTTAGAGGACAAGTCAGGCCAATTTTAAGATTGGCAAATGCCGCCCGTCAGATAGGTTTTGGTAGAGAAGTAGATAATTATAATATTGAGGGTGCAACTGAAGTGAGGATAGCAGGAAGAGCTTTTCAAGCTATGAGACACAGAATTAATAAACAAATTTCTGAGAGAACATCACTTCTTGCAGGTGTTAGCCATGATTTAAAAACTCCTTTGACTAGAATGAGACTTCAATTGGCAGTTATGGACGGGAAAAGGGAAATGAAAGAAGAATTTGAAAAAGAATTAATTGAATTAGAGGACATGATTGACGGTTACTTAGAGTTTGCTAGAAATGAAAGAGAAGAGCAAATGGTTGACGCAAGTTTATTTAAGTTACTACAACAAGCAGCTAAAATCTCTGACCCTACAGGTGAAAATATCACTATTTCTGTTCCAGCCAACAACACACCAATTTTCCCAATCCAAGTGCAATCAATAAGAAGAGCGTTAATAAATTTATTTACAAACGCAATTAGATATGCAGGCAAAGCTAATGCCCAAATACAAATCTTCGACGACCATAGCGAAATAATCATTGACGATAATGGTCCTGGTATACCAAGAGACAAAAGAGATGAGGTAGTTTTACCATTTACTAGATTAGAAAATTCAAGAAATATAAAAACTGGTGGGACTGGACTTGGGTTATCAATAGCAAAAAACTCTGCATTAAATCATGGAGGTGAGTTAATATTAGAAGATAGTCCACTAGGAGGATTAAGAGTTAGACTTTTATTACCTTTATAATTAATCCTTTATAATTCCCACAAAGATACCTAAATCTTTTACATCACTTAAATACTTATCTAAGTCCCTCATTACTCCTTCCATATCTTTATTTTCATCTTTTAAAAAAAGATCAAGACATTTTGTAAAAACTGCATTTAAAGCTAAACATTTTAAAGTTTTTATTCCACAATTTTGCTCATCTTCTATCAAAGTTAAAAGATTAGAGGAAAAATTATAGTTCTCTTTAAAAACATTCAAAAAGACTCTAATTTTTTGTTTTGAGTTTTTACTTAATATTTTAAATGATCCTTTATATTTCACATATTTCTCAAATCTTAATATTAAGCCTTCTAAGATTTTGTCATAACTAGTTGAAATATTATCATCAAATATATCAGCTTTTAGTTCAGTCAACACTTCCCTATCAAGTTTTGAAATAAGAATTTTTAAAAAAAATATTTTATAATCTGTTGGATTATTTGAAAGTATTTTCTCTACTTCATCTTTAGAAATTTTAGCTTCCAAAGAAAGTTGGTCTAAACTTACTAGTGATGTCATATTTTTATCTAAAATTGAAAAATACGCTTCGCATAATTTCCATTCTAAATTTTCATTATCTAAATTCATATGTATATTTATCTATCAAGATTTAATTCTTTAGCTCTTTTTACAGCATTATTTACGGTTGAATTAAGTAAAGGATATAGTCCATTTTTTTTTGATTCAAGTAATAAGAGCCCTGCTTCAGTTGTTCCACCAGGACTTGTAACGTTCTCTTTAAGTGTTTTGGGATCAATATTAGTAGATTCAATCAGCCTTGCAGATCCTATCAAAGTTTCTCTAGCAAGAATTTTTGCGTCTTTTAATGTTAGTCCTTGATCGACGCCTATTTGAGATAGGACCTCAACTAGATAAAAAATATAACCAGGTCCAGAACCAGATATCGCTGTGACACTATCTATCAGACTTTCATTATTTAAATAGATTGTTTTACTAAATGCAGACAACAATTCATAAACAACTTTATCTTCCTCTTTACTTAGATTTTTACTTTTACAATAACCAGTTACGCCAAATCCAATAGAAGCTGGCAAATTTGGCATTGCTCTTATTATTTTTATATCTTTATTAATTTTTTTCCTGAACCAGGAGAAGGACAGCCCGGCTGCAATTGATATAAAAACAAGATTAGTAAAATTAAAACTAGAAAATTTCTTTATAGTATTTTCCATCTGTTGAGGTTTAACAGCAAGAAAAATAATATGTGGATTATTTAAATTTTCTCCTTCATTTAAGAGATCGATATTTTCATAAGCTTTAAAACCATCCTTTCTAGCTTTTTTTCTAAGAGAAGATTCTTTTTCAATTATAAAAAAATTAAATTTTAGTTTTTTAAGGATCCATCCTCTTGCAATAGATGAACCCATCTTTCCATAACCAAATAAAAGTACATTTTTCATACAAACCCTAATTAATTCTGATTTTTTAATTTTGAAGTTTTCATGCATAGCCTTCATTATTTAAAAATAATAATTCTAATGAGGCATAGTCAATTTTTTCTCCATATACTAAATTATGAACACCTGAAACAAAATTTTGAAACAGATTTCGAGTTAAAGATAGTTTTATTTTTAAGAAATTTTGAAGGGTTTTTCCTTCTTTTATTTCAATATCAGACGAAATTAAATTGTATTTGATTTTGTTAACTTTAAAATCAAATACAAAAAATCCTTCTTCAGAATTTTGATTTGCAATATTAATTAGAATTAGAAGATCATTTAATTTTTTGTTAGGGATTTCTATATTTAAAGTAAATTGAAAATAAATTTTATCTTTGTTGTAAAAAATATTTAAATAATAGTCGGCTATTTCTCCAAAAAAATAATAATTATAATTATTTTTTGGATTATTATTTAACATCCAATCATTTCTTTGAAAGACATCTGAAATTAGAGGGGAAAAAATTATTTTTTTTAATTCTTCAGTCATATTATCTATATATAGTATGAATTTTTATTTTTCTAGTAACTATATACCATATATTGATTATCTAAAACTAAAAGTTAATTTTTCTTTTTAGTAATTACTTTTTTCTTATCCTTATTCTCTAATTTTGTTTTTAATAAAATAAATTCAGAATTAAGTTTTTCATGTCTATCGACTAATGCTTCAAAATCCTCACGATTCACAATCCCTTGAGAGTTAATAAATTTTTCAAATCTACTTTTTATAATATTGTCAATTTCATTTTTTAAATCAGCAAAAGTTGATAATGCACCAGAAATAATAGATGCTGAATCTTTTAAAAAAATTTTACTTTTTTTCATTAATTTTCCTTAAAATATCAAATCTCACCTATCATAAGATATTTTTTACAATTTGTTATAATTATATTAAAATTATAAGTATGTTTCAATTTCCAAATATTAATCCAATAGCTTTAGATTTAGGGGTTATCAAAATTAGTTGGTATGCAATTTCTTATATTGTAGGGATTTTATCTAGTTGGTATTTATTATTAAAAATCATAAAAATAAAAAATATTAAAATTAGTAATAAAATAATAAGTGACTTAATTAGTAACTGTATGATAGGCATTATACTAGGTGGAAGGTTAGGTTATGTAATTTTCTATAATCCTGAATATTATTTTAACAATTTAATAGAAATTTTTAAAATATGGAATGGGGGTATGTCGTTTCATGGAGGATTTATAGGTGTTATATTGGCTATTATCCATTCAAGTAAAACTCAAAAAATTCCAATTGTAATTTTCTCTGACCTTATTTCGATAGTTTCTCCGATTGGACTTTTTTTTGGAAGAATAGCAAATTTTATAAATGGAGAACTTTATGGAAGGGTAACCAATCATCATTTTGGAATTATATTTCCAAATGGTGGAAACTTCCCAAGACACCCTAGTCAATTATATGAGGCTTTTTTTGAAGGATTTGTATTATTTTGTATAATGATTTTTTTTATGAACAAATCACATTTTTTTGAAAAAAAAGGATTTCTAACTTCATCATTTATATTTTTATATGGAATTTTTAGGTTTTTTATAGAGTATTTTAGAGAGCCTGATGAACACATTGGATTAATTTATTTTAATTTTTCAATGGGGCAGGTTTTATCCTTACCTATGATAGTTTGTGGTTTATATTTCATCATTTTTTTTTATAATAAAAAAATTAACTGTTAGTTTCAATGTAACTGTGTATTAAAACATTAATAATGACTATTAAAAAAATACTCCATCCAAAATTAAATTTTAATGATCTCACATATGGATTTTTTACTAGAAAAGGCGGTTACTCAAAATCGCCATACAATTCACTAAATTGTAGCGTTAATGTTGAGGATAATGAGAATGATGTTAAAAAAAACTTAATATTAGTTTGTAATGAATTAAAGTTAGAAAAATTAATAAAATTAAATCAAATACACTCATCTAGCGTTTTTGTGGTTAAAAGCAAAAATGATCAAATTAATGATGTTAAAGCAGATGGGCTAGTTACAAAATTAAAAGGTATTGGTTTATCTATCTTAGGTGCTGATTGTGCACCAATTTTATTTTATGATAAAATCTCAAAAATAATTGGTGCTTGTCATGCTGGTTGGCGAGGATCTATAAATGGTATTATAGAAACTACAGTTTCTAAAATGGAAAGTTTAGGGGCAAAAAGGAATAATATTATTTCTATAATAGGACCTACAATACATAAAGAATCTTATGAAATTAAAAAAGATGTAGCATTAATAGTGAAAAAAACAAAATTTTACAAAAAAAATAATTTAATCTTGTTTCAAGTAAACGATAATAAATATCTATTTGATTTACCTTTGCTAATAAAAGAAAGTTTAAAATATTCTGGAATTAATAATTTTGGAGATATTAATATTAACACTTATGAAAAATCTAATTTGTTCTTTAGTCATAGAAAATCTAGTCATATAAATTTCTCTAAAAAAGGTAAAACTGGGAGACATATATCTGTAATAGGTTTGATTGGTCAGTAAAATGCCTCATTTAATAATTTTTTCGATAGTTATGTTTTTAGGTTTATTCGTTTTATTATTTATATAAATTAAGATAATTTTTCCTTGCTATATCTTCAACTAGACTGCTATTAAATAGCATAAATATTCTTGGGAAATTATTTTATGAAGATCCTGTCTTGCAATTCAAATATTAATTTAGCAGAAAGTATCTCCAAAACACTTAATACTAAACTTGTAAAAGCAGAGGTTAAAAGATTCTCAGATATGGAAGTTTTTGTTGAAGTTCAAGAAAATGTTAGAGGTGAGGATATGTTCGTTATACAATCTACTTCTTACCCTGCAAATGACAATTTAATGGAATTACTAGTTTCTTTAGATGCACTTAGAAGAGCAAGTGCAAGGAGAATTACAGCTGTTATTCCCTACTATGGATATGCTAGGCAGGATAGAAAATCTGGTCCAAGAACACCTATTTCTGCAAAATTAGTTGCCAACCTAATAACTAAAGCAGGTGCTGATAGAATTCTTACGATGGATCTTCATGCAGGCCAAATACAAGGGTTTTTTGATATACCTACTGATAATTTATTTGCAGCACCAGTGTTCGTAAAAGATATCGAACAAAAATATAAGAACAAACCTGTAGTTATAGTCTCACCAGATGTAGGTGGAGTTGTTAGAGCAAGGGCTTATGCACGGCGAATTAATGCTAATTTAGCGATAATTGATAAAAGAAGGGAAAAAGCTGGATCATCTGAAGTTATGAATATTATTGGTGATGTGTCTGACCATCACTGCATAATAGTAGATGACATAATTGACTCAGGAGGAACAATATGCAACGCCGCTCAAGCACTTATAAATGAAGGTGCAATTAGTGTAGACGCATATGTTACTCATGGTGTTCTCTCTGGTTCTGCAGTAAGTAATATATCTAATTCCCCTTTGAGCTCTCTTGTAACCACGAACTCAATAAAAGCTACTGAAGCAGTGAATATGTCCAGTAATATAAGGCAAATCTCTATTGCTCCTATAATTGGTGAGGCCATTCGTAGAGTTCATATGGAACAATCTGTTTCTAGCCTTTTTGAATAAATTTACATTATTTACTTTAATTTTTTGAATTAAAAGGTTATGTATTTCCTATTCTTTTACACCCCTGGAGGTAAAAGAGTTTTTTAAGGAGAAAATGAATGCAAACTATTGATTTTAAAGCTGAAGCTCGCAGTCAGGTTGGTAAGGGGTCTGCCAGAGCAGCTAGGCGTGCAGGTTTAGTTCCTGCAGTTATATATGGTAATAAACAATCACCAATCCCCGTAACACTAGATGCCAACAAATGGCGTCAGTTAATGCATAAGCCTGGTATATTTAGTCAATTAATGAATATTGAAGTTAATAACGAAACACATTTCGTATTACCTCGTGATATTCAACAACATCCAGTGTCAGAAGAAGCTGAGCATGTTGACTTTCTTAGGGTTACAGAAAATGCTACAGTTGCTGTCGGCATTAACGTTGAGTTCTTAAATGAAGACAAATGTACTGGATTGAAATTAGGTGGTGTACTTAATGTAGTCAGGTCTCAGGTAGAATTGAACTGTCCTGCAATATCTATTCCTGAAAAAATTACAGTGGATTTAGAAGGTCTTAATGTTGGACACACAATTCATATTAGTGCAATTGAACTTCCTGAAGGTTGTACACCAACTATAACAGATAGAGATTTTACCGTGGCTACTATTGCTGCTCCAAGAGGTGGTTTAGGTGATTCTGATGAAGAAGAAGAAACCGAGACAAACGTTGAAGCAGATGATGATGCCAAGAAGGATGAAAATGATAATTAAAACTTTATTAGTAAAAGCAAGTTTTTACTCTTGAAATGTTTTTAATAGCTGGTTTAGGAAATCCTGGAAAATTTTATAAAAATAACAGACATAACATTGGGTATAAAATTATAGACAATATTAGAGATGTATATAATTTTCCTGATTATACTAAAAAATTTAAATCTGAATTTTCTAAATCAGAATTGAACAGAAATATTCTGTTTTTACTTAAACCAACAACATACATGAATAATTCAGGTTTAGCTTTAAAAGAAATTAAAGACTTCTACAATATTAATATAAATAACATCTATGTAATACATGATGAAATAGATCTAAACCAAGGTCTTGTCAAAGTCAAAAACGGTGGTGGCCATAATGGCCACAATGGTCTGAAGAGTATAGATAGTCATATTGGTAAAAACTATAACAGAATTAGAGTTGGAGTTTCACGGCCGTCAAAAATATTTCAAGAAAATGCTTATGAAAATATATCAAATTGGGTTCTTTCTGATTTCACGTCTGATGAAAAAAAACAATGGCTAGATAAAACAATTTTTGATGTTTCAGATATGGTTGTGTCCTTAATTATGAATCAGAGTGATTTTTATGATAAAAATGTATAGGTGAACAAATGGGGTTTAAATGTGGAATTGTAGGCTTGCCAAATGTAGGAAAGTCAACCTTATTCAACGCTCTCACAGAAACGTCATCAGCAGAGGCTGCAAACTATCCTTTTTGCACAATAGAACCTAACTCTGGTGTTGTATCTGTTCCTGATAAAAGATTAACTTCACTATCAAGGTTGGCTAAATCTAAAAAAGTTATTCCAGCACAGATGCAATTTGTAGATATTGCTGGGCTTGTAAGTGGTGCAAGTAAAGGAGAAGGTTTAGGAAATAAATTTTTATCCCATATAAGAGAGGTTGATGCAATTATACATGTGGTTAGATGCTTCGAAAATTCTGACATAACACATGTAAATAATAGTATAAATCCTTTGAGAGATTCTGAAATTATTGATACTGAACTGATGTTGGCTGATTTAGAAAGTTTGGAACGTCAAAATCAAAATTTATCTAAAAAAGCCAGGTCTAATGACATCAATACTAAGAATGATTTAGAACTCATGAAAAATTTATCTAAATTTTTATCCGATGGTGTACCAATTCGTCTAATTGATTTATCAGACGAAGAAATAAAAAAAATTAAAACTTTTAATTTACTTACATCAAAGCCAATTCTCTATGCTTGTAATGTTAATGAAGATGACGCCTCCAACGGAAATGATTTTACTAAAAATATATTTGATAAGGCTAAATCTGAGAATTGTGATGCAATAATAATTTCAGGTTCGATAGAATCTGAAATTGCAATGTTGGACGAAAGTGAAAAAAAAGAATTTCTAAAAGATTTAAATTTACATGAGTCTGGGCTTAATAGACTTATCAGAACTGGTTTTAACTTACTTGATCTAATAACTTTTTTTACAGTTGGTCCAAAAGAAACTAGAGCATGGACAATTAAAAATAAATCAACGGCCCCAGAAGCCGCAGGTATAATTCATACAGATTTTCAAAAAGGATTTATTCGAGCTGAAACTATATCTTATAATGATTATTTAAATTTCAAAAGCGAACAAGCCGTAAAAGATGCTGGACGTATGAGAGTTGAAGGTGCAGATTATATAGTTAAAGACGGAGACGTGTTTCATTTTAGATTTAATGTTTAATTGGAGCTTAATTATGCATGAGCTATTAAAAATTAAAGCAAAGGATAATCATCAATTTTCAGCTTATATTTCTCAACCTTCTGGAAAACCAAAAGCAGGAATTGTAATTATACAAGAAATTTTTGGTGTAAACTCACATATTAAAGAAGTAACAGACTTATATGCTAGCAAAGGTTATTTATGTATTGCACCTTCATTGTTTGACAGAATTGAAAAAAATGTAACCTTAAATTATGATGAAACAGGTATATCTAAAGGAAGAAAACTAAAAGAGTTGTGTGATAAGGACGCCCTAAAAGATATAGAGGCTAGTATATCCGTGGTATCTTCAGCTGGAAAAGTAGGAGTAATAGGATATTGTTGGGGTGGATCTTTGTCCTGGAAAATTGGATGTGAGGCTCCTAATCTCTCAGCTTCTGTTTGCTACTATGGTGGAGACATTCCAAAACTTAAAAATTTAAAACCAAATTGTAATATTTTAACTCATTTTGGGGAACTTGATAAGGGTATACCAATAAATGAGGTTAAAATTTTTGAAAAAACAAGACCTGAGGTTTTTACATATACGTATCCTGCTGACCATGGCTTTAATTGTGATCATAGAAGCCAATTTAATAAGAAATGTGCAAATATTGCGCTCGATAGAACATTAAAATTTCTTGAAAAAAACTTAGATTGAATTACCTGTTTTTTACCGGAGCCCATATTTGCTTCATTGCAAAATAAGACAATGTAGTAAGTACAAGCAAAAATAGAATTACCGTTATCCCAAGTTGCTTTCTTTCTTCCATTTCAGGCTCAGAAGCCCATGCTAGAAATGCTGTAACATCTTTTGCCATTTGATCAGGAGTTGCTTTAGTACCATCTGCATATTCAACTCCATCATCATAGAGGGGTTGAGGCATCCCAATTAAGTTTCCAGAATAATATTTATTATAATACATGCCATCAGGAACTTTTTTTTCAGCAGGTGCATCTACATAGCCTGTTAAGAGTGCATGTAAATAATTTGCACCATCAGGCCTAGCTTTTACAATTAGGGATAAATCTGGAGGATATGCACCACCATTAGCAGCTCTTGCTGCTTTATCATTGGGATAAGGTGATACAAATTTATCGCTTGGCCTTGCTGCCCTCTCAACAATTTCACCATCATCATTAATAGTATTTACGCTATTCTCAGCAGCAAATGCTTTTATTTCGTCATCATTGTAACCAATTGACTTTAAATTTCTGTAAGCTAAGAGTCTCATTCCATGGCATCCTGAGCAAACTTCTTTATAAACTTGGAGTCCCCTTTGTTGTGAAGCTCTATCAAAAGTTCCTAGTATACCAGAAAACGACCAATTAAGTTGTGGGTAACTTATTTTTTCACCTGCACCTAAAGATATTTTTGTTGTAAATATAAGTATCAAAAATAGAAATATTTTTAAGCTGTAACTTAAAAGAGAATTTGATGAATTATTATTCATCTATTTTTTCTCCCTCACCGCAAAAGCCGAAGCAGTTGCACTCCCACTAAATATTGGCTCTGCAATTGAAATTGGGAGTGGTTTTGTTTTCTCAATGTATGGTAACAATGGAAACAAAACTAAAAAGTGGAAAAAATAGTACGCTGTAGCTATTCTTGATAAGATCACATAAATACCTTCAGCCGGCATGGCGCCTAAATAGCCTAATAAAATACAATCAAGAAAAAGTATCCAAAAGAAAAATTTAAATATAGGTCTAAATTGAGATGATCTAATTGGTGATCTATCTAACCAAGGTATTACAAATAAAACTGCAATCGCACCAAACATGAAAAGCACCCCACCAAGTTTATCTGGTACTGCTCTTAAAATTGCATAAAAAGGTAGGAAATACCATTCGGGTACAATATGTGCTGGTGTAACCATAGGATTTGCTTCAATATAATTGTCTGGATGACCCATAAAATTAGGAAAGAAGAATACTGCCGAAGAAAAAAATGTTAAAAATATCCCTAATCCAAACAGATCTTTAATTGTGTAATAGGGATGAAATGGAAGTGTGTCCTGTGTTCCTTTTACATCAATACCAATTGGGTTGTTAGATCCAAATCGGTGCAATGCAACTAGGTGAAGAATAACTACTCCAACAATAACAAAAGGTAAAACGAAATGAAGAGAAAAAAATCGATTAAGAGTAGAATTATCAACAGAAAACCCACCCCATAACCAAGTTACTATACTCTCACCTACAAATGGAATAGCTGAGAATAAGTTAGTAATAACTGTAGCTCCCCAAAAACTCATTTGTCCCCACGGTAGAACGTATCCCATAAAGGCTGTTGCCATCATTAAGAGAAGTATTAAAACACCTAATATCCATAAAAGCTCTCTCGGGGCTTTGTAAGACCCATAATATAATCCTCGAAAAATATGGATATAAACTACAATGAAGAAAAAGCTAGCTCCATTCATATGAATGTATCTTATTAGCCAACCATGGTTAACGTCTCTCATTATTCTCTCAACAGAATCAAATGCATAATCAACATGAGCAGTATAATTCATTGACAGAACAATTCCACTGATGATCATTGTTACTAAAGCAAAACCAGCTAAAGATCCAAAATTCCAAAAATAATTTAAATTTTTAGGCGTTGGATAATGGTTTAATTCATGATCCATAAAAGAAAATACTGGCAATCTATGATCAATCCATTTTATAACTGGGTTTTTAAACTTTGACTTTGACAATTATTACTCCATTAAATTAACCAATTTTTATTACGTTATCCGACAAAAATTCATAAGATGGTATTGCTAAATTAGTAGGTGCCGGGCCTTTTCTAATTCTACCAGAATGATCATAATGGGATCCATGACAAGGACAAAACCAGCCTCCATATTCGCCCTTTACGTCTCCAGATTTCTGACCAAGCGGAACACACCCTAAGTGTGTACAAACTCCAACTAAAACAATGAATTTTTCATTGGGTACTCTTTCTTCGTCTGTTTCAGGATGTCTCATATCATCTAAAGAAACTTCCTTAGCTAGCTTAATTTCTTCGGGTGTCCTATGACGAACGAAAACTGGCTTGCCTCTCCATGTTACAGTTATAGCTTGACCTTCTTCAAGCGAGGATAAATCTACCTCTGTCGATGCTAAAGCCAAAGTATCAGCTGCAGGATTCATTTGATCTATTAAAGGCCATGCGACTGCAGCGGCCCCAATTCCTGCCATGGTGTATGTAGAAATTATTAAAAAATCTCTCTTACCTTCACTATTAATTTTTGATTTTGAATTCTTGGGCATTTATCTCACTTTATAAACATATTATTTATATAACATTGTAAAAAAAAAATTCCAGTGTTTTTTAAAATGATTCTAAAAAGAATTAAATTATTTATTGTTTAATACCAACTGGCTTTTGGAGGTAAACTCATCAATACAGCTTCGGTATTTCCACCAGTTTTTAAGCCAAAAATTGTACCCCTATCGTACAATAAATTAAACTCCACATATCGTCCTCTCTTTATAAGTTGCAATTTTCTTTCTTCTTCGTTGAAACCTTTATCCAATCTATTTTTAATAATAGTTAAATATGAAGATAGGAAAGTTGAACCAATATCTCTAATAAAAGAAAAATCTTTTTCCCAATCCTCGTTGCATAAATAATCAAGGAAAATTCCTCCTACACCACGAGGTTCTTCTCTGTGTGGTAAGTAAAAATATTCATCACACCAACCTTTAAATTTAGGATAATATGATTTATTATGTTGATCACACATAGTTTTTAAATCTTGATGAAAAATATTTGATAATTCTATGTCACTGAAGGTTGGAGTAAGATCACCGCCTCCACCAAACCATAGTTTTTTTTTATCGCCCTCACCTGTTACTAACATTCTCGTATTCATATGTGCAGCTGGCACATGTGGATTACACATATGTGAGACAACAGAAATACCAGATGCCCAAAATGAACCATTTTCTTCTGCACCAGGTATTTGTTGCCTGAACTCTTTGGAAAATTTACCGTGAACTGTGGATATGTTCACACCTACTTTTTCAAAAATATTTCCATGCATAATTGATATTACCCCACCACCACCACCATCTCTCTGCCATTCCTTTTGATTAAAAATTATTTTCTGTTTTTTATTCATTTCATTATTTTCAACTTCTTCAAAAGAGTTACAAATTTTATCACGAAGTTCTTTGAACCAAGAACTTGCTAATTCCTTTTTGCTTAGTAGTGTTTTAAAATCGTCTAAACAATCTTTATTATTTAAACTTTGAAGCATTTCATTTTTTATGGACATATTTTTTATCTTCTTAACTTTTTTCTAAAAAATTTAAAATTTCTTTCGGAGAGCTTTTAAAATTATTATTTACCCAAAAATCTTCCGCTTGAAAAAATAATTTTTCTATTTGATTATTTGTAATAGATTTTTTTGATTTCACTATATCTTCTTTATCTAATGGAAATATAGGCCACTTTATCTGAAACAAATCAATGTCTTTTATTTTTTCAAAAGAAAAAAGATGTAAGAGAGCAAATTTGTACCAACTAAGTGGTATTCTATCTTTTTCAAATAATCCCAATTTTTTAGGAGTTATAATACACCTTAATTTCCAAATTAATTGAAGAAGTTTGATCTGTTTTTCCCTTACTTCAAGTTTATCTAAAAAAATGTTTTTAAAATTATTTTTTAAATTTATTATTTGTCGAAGAAAATGTAAAAATTTTATTTTTCTTTTATTAAGATCAAATCTATCAATAATCATCTCAATATTACTTTCTCCGTATAAATGGATCATCAATACGGAAATTAAATCTAATTTTTCATTTTGAATTACAGTTGTCGCGTTCAATTTAATAAAATCAATTATTTTGTAATTATCAATTACAAATCCGTCGTGTATATTTAATTTAATATAATTATTTTTATTCATTAGAATATATTTATCTAAAGATAATTTTGTCATCATTTGTAAACATTTATGACAATTCTTAACCAATAATATTTTTTCAATCTCCTTTCTAATCCTCATGTTTGATAAATTAACAATATTAGGAACTCGTGATACAATTTCTTTTATAAAATTGTCAGAAATATTGTGATAAAAATTTCCAGAGAAACGACAAAATCTAATAATTCTTAAATAATCTTCTTCAATTCTTTTTATCGGATTACCTATAAAGGTAAGGTTTCTTTTATTAATGTCATTTTTACCATTAAGAAAATCTATTAAATTTCCTTGTGTATCTAAATATAAGCTATTGATAGTAAAATCTCTTCTTTTAACATCCTCACTCAAACTAAATGAATTATCAACAAGTGCAGATCTTCCAAAAGAAATTAAATCTTTCCTTAAACTTGTTACATGATACTCCTTTTTTTTTATTATTAATGTAATAGTTTTGTAATTTATATAAGTGTCATTTACTCTTACATTATTTTTACTTATTTTTTTTGCGAAAGTTTTTATATCTTCATTTATTACAAAATCTATATCTGTAACTTCTTGATTAGTTAGGTAATCTCTTAAAGCTCCACCTACTATCCAAATTTTAACACCAATACTCTCGGCGAGATTAAAAATAACTTTAATATTTTCATCTATTTCAAAAATATTTTTAAATATATTTTTAATTATTAAAATACCTCTTTATTTCGAAAAGTTTCCATCTTTGACTTTTCCGTCAATTAATGAGGGAGGTTGGTAAGAAAAGCTAGGATCAAAAGAATCTATTTCTAAGTATAAAAAAGAAAATAAAATAAAAATACAAAAGCCAATAACACTAACTAATGTTGAATAAAATAATTGATTATTTTTTGTTACTTTATTTAAGATATATTTTGTTAAGAAAAATAGGCCTATCGAAAATATTATTGCTAAAAAAATTATTAAATATCGTCGCACGGTGGAAACTCCCTTAAACCTAATCCTGCAGATATAGTTACTAATACCCTTGCTGTTAACCCCCAAATATTTTTATTATTATAATTGATTGTCCATGTCATAGACATACTTGAATTAATAGGCGGTTTTTCTCTAAAATGAAACTTCGGTAATAACAAACAATCACTTGAGGGGAAAAAAATTTGTTCTACTTCGCTTATATTGGGTTTTAGTACTTTTCTCCAATTTGAATTAGATTTAATGATGCCAAGAAATGGTGTCACAACATAACCTGTGCCTGTAAAAAATTTAGGGAAATAGCCTATTATACTATAATGATCTCTGGAAATATTTATTTCTTCCTCGGTTTCTCTTTTTGCTGTCTCTTCTAAATTAAAATCTTCTTTTTCTTTTCTTCCACCTGGGAAAGCTATTTGCCCTGCATGTTTTCTAAGATTATCTCGTCTTTTAATCATTAAAATAGAGCTATTTTTTTTTACTTCATCATTAATAAATAACACTAAAACACTCGCTTTATTATATTTATAGTCTGATCGATCTTTATCACCAGCATTTCTAACCCTATAAATACATTTTTCGAGATCAGTTTTGGAGATGGTTTTTATCATATACTTAAGTTCAAATAATTATTTTTTAAATATTAATAATGTATTATTATAGTCAAAGAAACAATGATGAAACTTTAATGTATATTTATTTACCTATAGCAGAACAGCCAATTCACTCATTAGCAATTTTAAGTGTTGGAGCATTTCTTGGTCTTATAATGGGATTGGTTGGTGTAGGTGGAGGTTTTCTGCTAACCCCAATCATGATGTTTTTGGGAATACCACCACCTGTGGCAGTTGCTTCGGTGGCTAATCAATTAGTAGCACCTTCAGTTTCTGGTGTTTTATCTCACTGGAAAAAAAGTAATGTTGATTTTAAAATGGGTACTGTTTTATTATTAGGTGGTGTAGTAGGGTCTTCTATAGGTGTTCTTTTATTTAATTTTTTAGGAAAAATTGGACAATTAGACTTTGTGATCAAATCATCCTACGTAATTTTTTTAACTCTTATTGGTACTTTGATGTTTTCAGAGTCACTTAGATTAACTTTGAGAACAAGAAGAGGAAAGGTCTCAAGAGGAAAACTTCATCAACATAATTGGCTGCATGGATTACCTTTTAAAATTAGATTCAGGAAATCAAAATTATATATTTCAATTTTATTACCTATTTTAATTGGGATTGTAGTCGGCATCCTTGCTGCATTGATGGGTATTGGTGGTGGTTTTATTATAGTACCAGCAATGATATATCTTTTAGGTATGCCAACATCTTTAGTAGTAGGTACGTCTTTATTTCAAATTATTTTTGTTGCTGCAAATACAACTATTCTACAAGCATCTCAAAATCAAACAGTTGATATAGTACTCGCAACAATTTTATTATTGGGTTCTGTAGTAGGTGTCCAAGTAGGCTCGAGGTTTACAAATATTTTAAAAGGTGAATATTTAAGGTTAATATTATCATCTATTATTATTTTAGTAAGTTTAAAGCTTTTGATTGATTTGATAACTGTTCCTTCTGATCTTTTTTCAGTGATAATTAGTAGGTAATTTGAGATGAATTTTTTTTTTCGTATTAATCTAATTTTTTTAGTTATAACTCTGACTTCTGACACCTTTGCACAAAACCAAATTGTTGCGGATTTATCACAAGAAAATGTAAAGATTTCAACAGATTTTCAAGGTGCTAAGATACTTCTATTTGGTGCCTATGACGGTAAAAAAGGAGATGATATAATTGTAATTGTTACTGGCCCCAAAGGATTAGTCACTGTTCAAAAGAAAGAAAAAATATTCGGCGTTTGGGTAAACACAAAAAAAGTCAATTATATTAATACTCCTAAGTATTTAAGTATCTCATCTAATAGAAAAATAGAAGACATACTAAATAAAAAAACTCAAAAGATATCTGAAATTGGATTAAATAACTTTAATATTAGGATTCAACCAGGTATTAAAGTTGAAAATGAAAAACAATGGAGACAAGCACTTACTAGAAATATGTTGAAATCAAATTTATGGAGTGTAAATGAAAACTCTGTTAGCTTGAATAAGGATGCACTTTTTAGATCTTTTTTA
The DNA here is from genome assembly GCA_003284565.1 of SAR116 cluster bacterium AG-321-K23. Taxonomy (GTDB): domain Bacteria; phylum Pseudomonadota; class Alphaproteobacteria; order Puniceispirillales; family Marisalimonadaceae; genus Marisalimonas. Next base: position 27,597 of record QBXO01000011.1, on the reverse strand, counting down.
GAGTTACCATCAAATGTAATTACTGGTCAGTTTGAAGTTAAGATTTTACATTATCGTAATAGTAAACTTGTGTCACAACAAATTAATTCAATCAATGTTTCAAAATCAGGTATTAGTGCAGAAATTTATGGCATAGCTCAGAATTACTCCACATTATATGGTATATTTGCAGTTTTTTTGGCAATTTTAGTTGGTTGGGGATCAAATCTAATTTTTAGAAAAGTTTGATGAGGAATTAATGACTAGTAAAAATGCAAATAATAAGTCAAATGTTTCAAAAACGAGAAACAGATTATTCTTAGTTGTAGCAGATGATAGTAAGGAATTACATCAAGCTCTTTATTATGCCGCAAGAAGAGCAGCAACAGCTGGTGGTGAAGTAGCATTATTTAGATGTATTGAACCTATTGAAGGACAGCTTTGGGGAGGAGTTACTGAAATTATGGAAGCTGAAGCTGAACAAGCAAGTAAAAATTTACTTCTAGAACTAAGTGAATATTGTGAAAAGTTGGGAGCACCCAAACCTAGAACATTTGTTAGAAAAGGAATTCTTCACGAAGAACTCTTTAATTTAATTGATAAAGAAAAAGCTATAAGAGTGTTGGTGTTGGGAGTTTCAATAGAACATGGAAATCCAGGACCTTTGATTAATTATGTAATTAATAAGGGTAGCACTGAGTGCAGAGTACCCATTACCATTGTGCCTGGAAATCTTACAGATGAACAAATTGATGCACTTGTTTAAAATAATAGTTGATTTTAAATAAACTAACTTTATACGTATATTAAACTTCAAAGAGTTATTAATGTTAAAAAAATTATTTATTATAGTATTAGGGATAATGTGTGTAACCATGGTAAAACCAATTAAAAAGGCAACTGCAAGTTCAAGTAAATTTATTACGATTGAGACATCTAAAGGTAAAATTGTAATTGAAACTTTACCAAAAATTGCACCTAATCATGTTAAAAGAATTAAACAGTTAGTTAAGCAAGGGTTTTACGATGGAATTATTTTCCATAGAGTTATTAATGGCTTTATGGCTCAAACAGGTGATCCAGATGGTAATGGCACGGGTGGTTCAGGAAAGAATTTAAAAGCTGAATTCTCAGATTACGAATACAAGTATGGAACTGTTGGAATGGCAAGATCTATGAATCCAGACAGCGGGGACAGTCAATTTTTTATTTGTTTTGACGGTTGCAGTCATTTAACAGGTCAATATACAGTATGGGGTCAAGTAATTTCAGGGATGGAGGCAGTTGAAAACTTGGAAGTAGGAGAACCTCCTAGAAATCCTGATAAAATGATATCAGTTAGACTTGGTAAAAAATAAAATTAAATTTCAACAACTCTAATTGAATTTGTTGAACCAGATATTCCAAAAGGCATGCCTGCAACCACTACAATTGTATCACCTTCTTTTGCAAAATTTTTGACTTTTATAATCTCCCTTGCTTCTCGTATTGCTGCTTCATAACCTTGAACTTTACTAAAGAAAGGACGTGCTCCCCATAAAAGTGATAGCTTTCTTTTTACATTAATTTCAGGTGTCATAACTACTAACAATAAATTTGAACGTTCTCTAGACATTCTGTAAGCCGTATTTCCAGATGCTGTAAAAGCAACAACAGCTTTTGCGTTTACTGATTCAGCTAAACTCACTGCAGATCGTGATACAGCATTATAAATAAAGTTTTCTCTTTTTAAATTTTGCGGGCCATCTCCTGGATGAGTTTTTATATGGTTTTCAGCTGATGATATTATTCTATCCATAATATTTACTGTCTCAAGAGGATAAGAACCAACGGCAGTTTCTGCAGAAAGCATTACTGCATCAGCACCGTCAAAAACAGCGGTAGCAACATCAGAAGCCTCTGCTCTAGTTGGTGATGGTGTATCGATCATAGACTCAAGCATTTGTGTAGCAACAATAACTGGTTTACCTGCTTGTCTACATTTAAGAATGATTTCTTTTTGTATACCAGGAACTTCTTCAGGTGCTAATTCAACTCCTAAATCACCTCTTGCTACCATTATACCGTCGCAGGCTTCGATTATATCATTTAATTCTTTTAAAGCTGAAGGCTTTTCTATTTTTGCAATTACCCCAGCTTTGTCTCCAATATATTTTTTCACTTCTTCTACGTCTTTTAATTTTTGAACAAAAGAAAGAGCTATCCAATCAATTTCTTGATTTAATATGAATTTGAGATCTTCAAAGTCTTTAGAAGTTAAGGGGCTGGTATTTAGAACGACATCAGGGAGATTTACACCTTTATTACTTTTAATAACTCCTCCTACTACAACTTCAGTTGTTATTTCATCTTTCGAAATATCCTTGACTTTAAATTGTAACTTTCCATCATCCATTAGGATGTTTGAACCAATTGACAAACTTTTAAAAATTTCATTGTGTGGTAAATTTACTCTTTTAAAATTACCAATTTCTGGATCTTTATCAAAAATGAAATTACTCCCCTTGATCACTTTTGATACATTTTTTACCTCTCCAACTCTAAATTTTGGTCCCTGCAGATCGGCAAGGATTGCAACATTAGCGTTCATTTCTTTTTCTGCAGATCTTATATATGTAATTCTTTTTAAGTGATCTCCGTGATTACCGTGACTAAAATTAAGACGAAAAACATTTACACCTGTTTTAATTAACTTTTTTATAATGTTTGGGTCGTCTGTTGCAGTTCCAATTGTTGCAACAATTTTCGTGGATCGTTCTAACTTAGAATTAATCATTATTCGTCCTTTTCCATACATCTTTATACATTAATTTTAAGAAAAATATTAAATTTATTTTTTTAAATATTAAAATCGGCAAGCTATTTGCAAACTTCAAACATATTACAGGAGAAATATAGATGGCCCAGATTGTTCCCTTTCCACTTGATAAGGTAAGAAAGTCAAAAAAAGAAAATATTTTTGAAGAAAAACATATACTACACATGATAAAAAATATTAGGCAAAATTATCCTCCATCTCTCTGGAACACTGTTTATCAACTTACAAAACAAGGCCATATCGATAATGATGAGGTCTATAACACAACAGATATGAACCCCAAAAAATGATTTAATTTTGTTAAACTTTATTTAAAAAAAATAAAAGAATTTCATATTGTTTGAAATTTATTTAAAATTATTCCATTATGAAAAGTAATTTTAAATATCCAATTTTATACACCTTTAGAAGATGCCCTTACGCAATGAGGGCACGATTTGCTATTAGATCGTCAAAGATTATGGTTGAAGTAAGAGAGATTAAATTAAAGGAAAAACCATCTGAATTTTTAAAATCATCTCCAAAAGGAACTGTGCCAGTTTTGATTACAAAATCAGGTGAAGTTTTGGAAGAAAGTATGGATATAATTAATTGGGCCTTAAATATAAATGATTCTCATAAATGGCTTGCTAAGGGAAGACTTGGAAAGAAAGAAATTAAAGATTTATTAGATGATTTTGAAATTAAATTTAAAACTAATTTAGATAAGTATAAATATCCAAATCGATTTTCTGGTGTTGATCGATATTTATATAGAGACAAAAATTTATGCTTTCTTGAAAAATTAAATTTTTACCTTAAAAATAACAATTCACTCAATTGTGAACATCTTACTTTATTAGACTATGCTATATTTCCATTTGTAAGACAATTTAGAAATGTTGATCAAGATTGGTTTGACAAATTAAATTTCAGTCTTTTGAGTAATTGGATAAATCAAATCATTGATAGTGAAGACTTTTCATCTATAATGAGAAAATTCAAAAAATGGGAACCAAATGATGTCCCAATTTATACAAATTTTGAATAATATATTTGCCTAGGAGAAATTTTATGTCAGAAGCATATATCTGTGAAGGAACAAGAACACCAATTGGGAAGTTTGGGGGAAGTTTATCTTCTATTAGGACTGACGATCTCGCAGCTTTACCTCTAATAGCAATAAAAAAAGATTTAAAAAAAACTGACTGGGAAAACTTAGAAGAAGTCTTTTACGGTAATGCTAATCAAGCAGGTGAGGATAATCGTAATATTGCTAGAATGTCTCTACTTTTAGCTGATCTTCCATATACCATTCCAGGTATCACACTAAACAGATTATGTGCTTCAGGTATGGAAGCTATATCAAGCGCATCAAGAATGATAAAATCTAATGAAGCTGATATGACTATTGCAGGAGGCGCAGAAAGCATGAGTAGAGCTCCTTTTGTAATGCCTAAAGCTAGTTCTGCATTTTCTAGAAATGCAGAAATTTACGACACAACTATAGGTTGGAGATTTGTTAACCCTAAAATGAAAGCTAGTTACGGTATAGATTCAATGCCAGAAACTGCAGAAAACGTTGCTGAAAAATACCAAGTTAGCAGAGATGATCAAGACAAAATGGCCCTTTCTAGTCAAATAAAGGCTTCTAGTGCAATTCAGAATGGAAGATTAGCTAAAGAAATTACTCCTGTAAAAATCCCTCAAAGAAAGGGTGGAGTATTAATATTTGACATAGACGAACATCCTAGAAACACATCAATTGAAAAACTTTCATCACTTCCAACACCATTTAGAAATAATGGTACTGTTACCGCAGGAAATGCAAGTGGTGTTAATGATGGTGCAGCAGCAATGATAATTGCAAGTGAAGAAGGAATAAAACGAAATCATTTAACCGCCAGAGCAAGAATAATCTCAGCAGCAAGTTCTGGGGTAGAGCCAGCATTCATGGGCATTGGACCAGTTCCAGCTTCTTTAAAAGCACTTAAAATAGCTGGGATTAAAATGAAGAATATTGATGTTATTGAAATAAATGAAGCATTTGCTGCTCAAGGTTTAGCTAGTTTAAGATCACTTGGCATTGAAGATGACGATGAAAGAGTAAACCCTAATGGTGGAGCAATTGCTCTAGGCCATCCTCTTGGTATGTCTGGAACAAGATTAGTCCTTACAGCTACTCAAGAATTAATTGAAAAAAACTTAAAGTATGCATTATGTACAATGTGTGTTGGCGTTGGTCAAGGAAGTGCAATTATAATAGAAAGAGTTTAAATTATCTATATTGATTGATATGCTTGTCTATCTATTGACACTGAGCTTATATAAACAAAAACACTATCATTTATCAATAATTTCATTTTTTTTAGATTATAAGTTGTTATCCTAGATCTAAGTTTTTGTATTTTTTTGTTATTTTTTAAATTTTTTAATTTAATTACTAATTCAGAAAATGCTGAATTATCTTCAATTTCAATTGAAGAGATTATACCTTGTAATTCATTTTCAGTAATTTTTGTTTCTAAACGTGAAGATGAAAGAAGTATATCTCTCGACCTTATTCTAACTCTTACTATATCTTTTAAGTTACCAGGTAAACCTGGAACAATCAATTTTTGTCCATCTAAATCAAGAGTTGTGATGCGTAGGATTTGATCATAACTAACAACTATTCCTTCTAATACAGAACTTATCTCAAACTTTCCTATCAAATCTACGAATGAGCTTCTATTAAGAACATTTGTAACACTCCCACTATCAATTTTTTTGCCATCTTTAATTAATACGATTTGATCTCCAATTTGTGATATTTCTTCTATTGAATGGGTAATATATAAAATTGGTATTTTAAATTTTTTATTAAAATCTTTTAAAAAAACTAAAAGCTTAGCTTTATATTTTATATCTAAATCTGACATGGGTTCGTCTAAAAGTATATAATTAGGTTGTTTTAAAATTGTTCTAGCTAGAACCACTCTAAGCTTTTCACCCCCAGACAAATTCTCAGGTGATCTCTTCAATAAGGAAGTCAATTCAAGGTGATTAATTAGATATTTTTTACTTATTAAATTTTTTTTTTGAGAATTTGATTTCTGCCTTTTTATAACAAAATCAAGGTTTTCTTCTACATTTAAGTGTTCAAATAATATTGGATTTTGAAACATTATTCCAAATGGCCTCTTGTAGGGAGGATATTTATCTAAGTCCTTAAATTCATTTCCATTAAAAATAATTCTACTTTCTATATTTTTAACAAATCCTCCTAATGCAGAAATAATTGTAGTTTTTCCTGATCCATTTGGACCATATAAGATATTTATCCCATCATTTTTAAAAGTATGCTCAAAATTTAAAAATAAACTTCCAATTTTACCTTTTAACAAAACTGACAAATTTGACATTATTTTACTCTTACAACTGATCTTTTGTTAAAATAAAACAGAGTTAATAATATAATAAATGATAAAATTAACATTCCACCCGCTAAAATGTGTGCTTTTTCAAAGGATAATTGTTCAACATGATCATAAATTGAAATTGCAATTACTTTTGTCTTACCATGAATACCACCTCCAACCATTAAAACAATTCCAAATTCACCTAAGGTGTGTGCGAAGGATATAATGAAGGAAGTAAAAAATCCTTTTTTACATAAGGGTATTATCACATTTAAAAAAGTATCTAATAAGCCAGCCCCTAAACTATAAGATGTCCAAATAGTATCTCTTCCAATTTTTTCAAATGAAGTTTGAAGAGGCTGAACCCAAAAAGGAAGAGAATAAATTATAGAAGCCAGAACTAAACCATAAAATGAAAAAATTAATTGTTCTCCTGTTAGTATTATGAAAATTTTACCTAATGTTGTTTCAGGACTAAAAAAAATAATTAAATAAAAGCCAATCACTGTGGGTGGTAAAACAAGTGGCAATGTTACTATTGTTTCAATAAATGGTTTGGTCTTTTTTGACTTAAATGCTAAAAAATACGCTAGAGGAGTACCTATTAAAGCCAAAAAGAAACATGTGATAACAGCTAACTTTAATGTAATTAAAATTGCAGTGATGTCTGGACTGAAATGGTGAAAAATATCCATATTAAAACTAACTTACTTTGGTATTGATTTTGAGTATTATATCCTAACTAGATTATAATGGGGAATTATAAATGTCATTTATAAAAACTAATGATAACGTAAAATTATTTTATGAGTCTAATGGTAAGGGTGAGCCAATCATATTTGTTCACGAATTTGCTGGTGATTATAGAAGTTGGGAACCACAAATTAATTATTTATCTAGATATTATCAATGTATAACATTTTGTGCTAGGGGGTACCCACCATCAGAAGTTCCAAAAAATGAAAGTAGTTATAGTCAGGAAAGAGCATGGCGTGATATTTTGAGTGTTATGGATAATCTAAAAATTGAAAAAGCTCATATTGTTGGTTTATCTATGGGAGGATTTGCAACTCTTCATTTAGGGATAAATGCTCAGGATAGAGTTTTAAGTCTAGTAATAGCTGGTTGCGGATATGGTGCCATGCCAATTGATAAAACTTCTTTCAATAAAGAAGCAGACTTTTCTAATATTTCATTAGATAGCGCAAAAATTATATTAAATGAAGGTATGGATAAATTTGGATCAGAGTATGCTCTAGGTCCTTCTAGAGTTCAATTTCAAAATAAAGATCCAAAAGGCTGGCAGCTATTTAATAAACAACTAATTAAACATGATCCAGTCGGCTCAGCCAATACTTTATTGGGTGTTCAAAATAAAAGACCTAATTTATATTCGTTAGAAAAGGAAATACATAGCATAAATTGCCCAACACTAATAATCAATGGTGATGAAGATGATATGTGTCTTGAGGTAGGTTTATTTTTAAAAAGAACTATAAAAACAGCTGGTCTGTTAATAGTTCCTAAAACAGGGCATACAATAAACTTAGAAGAACCAGACTTATTTAATAACCATTTACTTAAGTTTTTTAGTGCTGTGAGATCGTCTTCTTGGGGCTGTAGAGATAAAAGAGCAAAAATAATTAAATTTTAATCTCTAAAGTTTTCATATTGTAAGGGATGCTTGATATTTAATTCTTTTATTAATTTAATCGCTGCTTGAAGATCATCTCTTTTTTTACCAGATACTCTTACTTCATCACCTTGTATAGATGTTTGAACTTTGCTTTTTGAGGATTTAATTGCCTTTACTATCTTTTGAGCTACTTCTCTATCAATACCTTGTTTTATTAATACAATTTGTCTAATAGAATTGCCTGATGCAGATTCTGGTTTTTCAAATTCTAACGCGCTTGTATCAACTTTTTTTCTAGTGAGGTGCGTGATAATAAGATCTTCAACTTGCTTTCTTTTTAAGTCATCATCAGCTTTAATTATAATTTTATCTTCTTGTTGTTCTACTTCACATATACTTCCTTTAAAATCATATCTAGTGCTAATTTCTTTTTTTACTCCATCTAAACCATTTTGAACTGAAGGCATATCTATTTTACTTACTATATCAAAGCTAGGCATTTTTTAATTCCCTAATAGTGTTATTGATAAACATAATATTAAATTTTTATTTTTCAAACAATCTAAATTAAAGTTGATAGAAATTACTTTAAATTATAGATTATTAATTTACTAACATGAATTATAAATAAAGTTATAATGGACAGCGTTTTTAAACTAATTTTACTTATACCTTTAATTTTAAGTTCAATTTTCCTTTTTATTAATATTGGTATATGGACAATATTTCCATTTTGGATTTTATGTGGGTTAATTGACGTCTCTAGACACAAAACGATGGATCTAAAATTAATTAAAGAATATTTCATAGGCAAAGGATTTTTAACTTTTTTACTATCACCATTAAATCTTTTATCCGATCTTTTGTCTCACAGAAACCTTCATACCTATAAAATTGAAGACCTTCCCCAAGGTCATCAAAATGAAATCAATGACGTTATTTCATTATTTGATAAAAACTCCAGAGAAATTGCTAAGAGATTTAAAGAAAATCCAAATGATAATAGAAGTATGTTATTTTACAAATGGTATGGATATGAACTGGATGATTCAATTGAAGAGTTTAATAATGAGTATAAATATCTAAAGACAATTGGTGTTTCACTTTTTAGAGAAAAGACTTCAACGTCTAGACATTTTGGTCCTCTGAGAATGACTTATCGGATTTTATATAATTTTAATAAAGTTAAAAATGAAGGATCATTTATTGAAGCTGATGGTAGAATTCACAAGTGGAAGAATGATCCATTATTTATTTTTGATGATACTTTGATACACCAAAGTTTTAACGAAGAGGATGATTTAAGATTTTGTGCTTTTATTGATATTATTAGGCCATCCCATTTTGACAATATAATCAAATTAATTTTAAAAGCAGTTGGCTTTTTATTAAAAAATACTAGAAGTATTTTTTATAAAAATTGGAAAATGATATAAAAACTACGCGTTAGGCATAAGTATCTGCCTAACCACTTCACCTTTTGACAATTTATCAAAGCCTTCATTCAAATCATCAAAAGTAATTTTCCCGTCTATAAGTTTATTTACTGGTAGACGTCCTTGTTTATATAAATTTAGAAATCTGGGGACATCTCTTACAGGAACACATGAACCCATATAGCTTCCTAAAATTGATTTTTCCTGTGCAACTAGATCACTATGGTTAAAACTAAATTTCGTATTTATAGGTGACAAACCAGCAGTAACCACAGATCCTCCATATCTTATAATTTGATAAGCAGTATCCATGGCTTGTATTACTCCAGCTAGATCAATTGCGTAGTCAACACCACCATTTGTTAAATCTCTTATTTTTTCAACCATATTATTATTTCTATTATCAAAACAATGTGTTGCCCCAAGTTCTTCAGCTCTTATAAATTTTGATGGATCTATATCAATTGCAATTATAGTTTCAGCTCCTGCTAGTTTTGCACCAATTATACCATTTAGTCCTACACCTCCTAGTCCAATAATGGCAACCGAATCTCCTGGTCTTATTCTAGCGGTATTAATTACAGCTCCAACACCTGTCATAACAGCACACCCAAAAAGAGCAGCATCTTCTATATTAAAGGCTTTGTCTATTGCAACTACAGATCCTCTATCAACTACATTATATTGAGACATACACGAGATCCCAGTATGGTGATTAAGCCTATTCCCTTCCATATCTGTCAATCTGCTTCCACCTGACATTAAATCACCTTTACCTTTTGTTGCAGCTGCAAGTTCACATACTTGAGGTCTTCCTTCAAGACACCTTCTACATCTTCCACAAGAAGGTGAAAATTGAAAAGCAACATGATCTCCAACTTTTATATCTTTTACAGCACTTCCTAATTCAACTACTTCACCAGAACCTTCATGACCAATTACCAGTGGTAGAGGCATCACTCTGGATCCATTAATAACTGACAAATCAGAATGACAAAGACCTGCACCCATAACTTTCACAAGAACTTCATTTTCAAGAGGAGGTGAAATTTTGATTTCCTCAATGGATAAGGGCTTTGAATCCTTATATGGTTCAGTTAATTTGTTATTTCTAATAACTGCAGCTTTACATGTAATTGACATTTAAAAACTCCTATTTTTAATATTCACCGGTTTGCCATGAGGTGTAGATAAATAAGCTTGAGTCCAATCATCTTTTAATAGCATCAAAGTCTTTTGATTACTTATTTTCTTTATGATAAGGATTTCTTCAAGTGCATTTAACCAACAAGAAAAATAATCATTACTTCCATCTAAATTATTTGAGAGTGATCTTTGTTTTTTAAGTGACTCTCCAAAAACTTCAACAAACTCTTTCCAGCTAAAATTTCCTTTTTCTGACATTTGAACTGTAATCGCAAATAATTGACTGTGCCAAGGATTTTGGAAAACAATTTGATCTTCGGTTTTATTCGTAAAAGGTAAATTATAATCAGAATTCATTTTATTTTTTTTAAGATTAATTTGGAAAACTTTTTAGATATGGTTCCCATAAGTCTAGAAGGATACTGTCATTTTGACTCTCAGCCAATTCTCCCCATAGCTCTGAAGATTTAAACTCAACGGTGTATAATGGTAAAGGGTTCTCTCCCAAACTATGAGCATTTTTATCAGGGAAAACGTGATTATTGTTATAAGAATGGATTACACCCACTCTTCCCATAGCATATTTTGGCAAACGAGTGTGTCCACCAGTAATGTCTTTGTTTGGACTATAATTTTGTGTAATAACTTTATCACCTATATTAAAAAAAGGACTTATATTTACGTCTCTAATAGAGGGGCCTCCCCAACCAAGTGTTTTTTGAACATCTTTAGCTAACCAAGTTCTTTCATCAAGTATAATCTCTTTTTCAATAATATTGTCTATAGTTCCATTTATAGCTGCAGAAACATATTCTTTTAATTCATTTAATGAAATTAGATCTTTATCTATTAGAAGATTAACAAGGGCAGCTAACCATTTTTCATAATAAGAAAAATTTATATAGTCCTTTGGTGGCAAACACTCTCTATAATGTCGGCTAACATCAATATTCCATTCTCCTAAAGCACCAGCAGCAAGAGTTATTGCCCATGCTCTTGCATGCCAATCATATTTAAAAGTTGGTTCAAAATTAACTACTTCATTTTTATCATTCCTTGGGACGGGAATTGATCCATCACCAAAACGGCCACCCATATCATGTAATCTGCTCATTTGATTTCCTTTGGCAATCCAGTACCTATCATTGAATTTCGTGTTACTAACTCTGCAAGTTTACTTTCAGCCATATGTTCCGTACCTTTCGGTCTCATTGGCAGTACTAAATATCTTATTTCTGCGGTAGAATCCCATACCTTTATTTGAATTTTAGGATCTAAAGATAAACCAAATTCTAAAAGAACTTTCCTTGGTTCTCTTACTGTTCTAGATCTATATTCGTCACTTTTATACCAAGTTGGTGGAATACCTAGAACTGGCCATGGATAACAACTACATAATGTACAGACTATTATATTGTGAATTTCTGGTGTGTTTTCCACAACAACCATATTCTCACCTTGTCTTCCTTGGTAACTCAATTCTCTAATTGCTGATGTAGCGTCAATCAAAAGTCTTTTTTTATACTCTGGATCTACCCAAGCTTTAGCTACTACATTTGCACCATTTTTAGGTCCTATTCGATTCTCATAAGTGTCAATCAATTCATCTAAAGTTTTAGAGTCTATTAAACCTTTGTTTAAAAGCAAAGTCTCTACGGCTTTTACTCTTAATTCAGGATCTGATGGCAAATGTGAGTGCGCATGATCATGTGAATGATAATGACCATCAGCAATTTTTTTCTTTTCACTCATAATTCAATCTCTTTTTTTATTATTTTATACTTCTAATTTGGAGTTAAAACTATTCTTCCGTTAACTTTTCCTGCTCGCAAATCAGACATTGCTTGATTTGCTGTTTCTAAACCTTGTTTTTTTACTGGTATTAATTTAATTGTGCCTGATTTAATAATATTTACCAGTTCTTTTAATTCTCTTAGCTCGCCAACATAAGAACCTTTGAGCGTCATAGATCTCATTGGGACTAACGGCAATGAAAGTTTTAGTGATCCACCGTATAAACCAACAACAATTACAATACCCCCTTTTTTTACAAGTGACAAACCAAAGTCAGTTGTTTCAGGTCTTCCAACAAAATCTATAGTTGCAGAAGCTCCAATTCCAATTTTATTTCTAATTTCAGTTTCTTGATCTGGTGAAAAAGCTTCATTCGCACCAGACTCAATAGCTTTTTTCCTCTTTTCGGGGTCATTATCTATAACTAAAATTTTTGCATTATGTATTGCAGGTGATAATAAAATACCATTTATACCAACACCACCTGCACCTATAATTATAATCCAATCATCTTTCGAAGTTGTAGGAATTTTTTTCAAAGCACTATATGCGGTTAATCCTGAACATGCATATGGTGCAGCTTGTGCAGGATCCATGTCACCGTAAGAAACTATATATTTACTGTGAGGTACAATTATATGATCAGAGTAGCCTCCATTAAGACGAGCGCCTAAATATTTAGGTGCCTCGCATAATGTTTCATTATTTTCTAAACAAGCTTCACATTTACCACAACCTATCCAAGGAAATACTATTCCAGTGTCGCCTATTTTGATATCTTTAACATTCTCCCCAAGAGCAACTACAGTTCCAGTTATTTCATGTCCTGGAGTAAAAGGAAGCTTTGTTCCTCTGTCAGCCAAAGTTATTCTTTTTCCATCCCCCAAATCAAAATAACCATCTGCTAAATGAAGATCACTATGACAAACGCCACACGCTGTAATTTTTACAAGAACTTCTTCTCCTTTTGGCTTAGGATTTTCATATTCCCTTAATTCTAAAGGCTGACCGAACTCAACAACCTGATAACTCTTCATATTGCTATTCTCCCAGTTTATAAATCCTTAACTTCTTTTTGAAGTTTCATATTTGCTAGATATTTCGTAATAATCATTAAAGCCAATTTTTTGTCTTAAATCACTAAAATCAAGTAATAAGTCTGACCTGTCTTCATCTTTCATAAGTAAATTTAATGATTTAGTCATTGCTTTCATTGCTGAACTCATCACAGTAAGTGGATACACGGCAAGTTTATAACCAAAATCTGTCAATTCTTTCATTGATAAATTTGGTGTTATGCCTCCTTCAACAATATTAGCTATTTTAACACCAGGAACCTCATTACAGATTGTTCTCATTTCTTCTTTATTTTTTGGAGCTTCAATAAACATAATATCTGCGCCAAGTTCATAAAATCTTTGTGATCTTAATATTGCCTCACTTAGACCATGAGTATGGTTAGCGTCAGTTCGTGCCATAATTAAAATATCATAACCTTCATTTCTCATATCACTCGCTGCTCTTATTCTATCAAATGCTTCTTCACGATTTACAACATCTTTTCCTGGTGTATGACCACAACGCTTCGGTGCTAGTTGATCTTCAATCAATATGCCAGCACAACCTGCCTTAGAACATTCTTTTAATGTTCTTCGAACATTCATAGCATTTCCATATCCTGTATCACCGTCTACAATCATCGGTATATCGATCGCATTACAAATATTATTTGCTTGATCAAAAACCTCAGAGAAGGTCATAAGTCCAAGATCTGGAGACCCTATTCTAGAAGCAGACGCAGCAAAACCTGACATAAACGTAACATCAAAATTTGCTTGTTCAATTAATTTAGCAGATAAGGCATCAAAACAAGACGGTATTGGAACAAAAGATTTTTCTTTTAAAATTTTTCTTAATTTATCTGGTTGACTTATTTTTTTAATTTTGTCTGTTTCATTTATCATTTCAAAATCCTGTTAATAACCATGTCATACAAATTTATAATTTAAAAGGGATATAAAGCGCTAAATCAGGCCATATATACATTACAAAAACCGTAAAGATCATCATCACAATAAAAGGAAACACCCCTTTAGCTACTTCTCCTAATTGAGTTTTTGCTACTGATTGTATCACATAAAGATTTAATCCTACAGGAGGTGTAATAAGCGCACATTCTACCATTATGACCATAAAGATACCAAACCATATTGGATCTACTCCAATTGCCATTGCTGCTGGCAAAAGAACTGGTACCATTATTATAACCATTGACAACGTTTCAAAAACCAAACCCATAGCAACTAGAATTATACATACAACAATCATGAAAAGTGCTTTTGTATCGATGCTAGAACTAATGAAATAGGATATATCCTGAGGAATTCTATATAGTGCAATTGCCTTTCCAAATGTTTTTGCACATGCAACTATTATCAAAATAGCTGCAGTAGTCACCATTGACTCAAAAACAGCTTCTTTAAAATCATTCCAGGTTAAAGTTTTTAAAATAAGTACAGTTATAATTAACGATAAAGAAAAACCTATAGCAGCAGCCTCAGTTGGAGTGAATACACCTGTATAAATTCCACCAAGTATTAGAAAAGCTAATATAATTGTAGGAATTACCTTTTTAGAGGTATTTTTTTTAATTTCCCAACTGCTAGGCTCTAATTTTTTAAAGCCACCAAAAAATTGAGAGAATATTATAGAATAAATAATAAACAAAGATATTAAGAATATTCCAGGTCCAATCCCAGCAAGAAATAGCGCAATTACCGACTCCTCTGTAATAAAACCATACACAATCATTGGCAAACTTGGAGGTATTAATATTCCTAGTGTCCCCCCAGCAGCTAATAGGCCATAAACAAAGTTTTTGTTATAACCTCTTTTGATCATTTCTGGTATGGCAACAACACCAATAGTAGCTGCAGTTGCAACAGACACACCAGAAATAGCTGCAAAAATACCACATGAAATTATTGTTGCTACGGCTAAACCGCCGGGCCAATGACCAACCCAAGCTTGTACGGCATTGAACAAATCTTTTCCACATCCACCTTTTAAAAGAACATTACTCATAAGAAGAAAAAGAGGTACGGCGAGTAATATAAAACCATCAAGGGTCGATAAAATTGCCTGTGGTGCCATTAAAGGAGAGAAACCACCAAAAATCAACATAGAAAGTCCAAGAAAACCAAGGGAGAAAGATACTGGAAGTCCAGATAATAGTAAAACAAACATTAATGTTAAAACTAAAAGTATAGTCATAATTAATGATCACTTTCTGGTGGTTCTATATTTTTTAATAATTTGATAATTTCCAAAATTGACTGTATGAAAAGTAAAAAAAAGCATAACGGAACAGACAACTCAGCAATCCATGATGGTAGATTTAATAAACTTCCTGTTGTCCTGCCTCTAAAAAAAGAATCATAAAATATGTCAAAACCAAAAATCATAACGTAAGACGAAAAAATAATTAAAATTATCATTATTAAGATATTTATTATTTTTTTATACCTCTTGGATAATCTATTTATTACTAAATTTATTTGGATATGTTTTCTTGATTTTAATGCCCATGGCATAGCTAGTAAAGTACCATAAATTAATGAAAGTTGGCTAAGTTCGGCAGCCCATGAAGTCGGTGCTAAAAAAAAGTATCTGGCTATAACTTCATATGAAAGCATAAAACCAGCTAAGCAGAATAACCATGCCGATAACCATGCAACTAAATCTATAATCTTTTCGAAATAATTCATAATTAGATTAGAGAGAGTTAAAAACTCTCTCTTTTTAATTTTTATAATTTAGAAGCTGCATCTAAAAGCTGAGCACCAAGTGATCCAGCATTTTTCTTGTAATCATCATAAACTGGTTTAGATGCAGATTTAAATGCATCAATATCAGCTTTACTTGGAGTTACAATTTTCATACCTTTTGACTTTGCTAAATCATATGCCTCCTGTTCTATTTTAGCAACATTATCACGTACATCTTTTTCAGCAATTTCTGCAGATTTAACAATGATATCTTTTTGTTTTGCGGACAGGCTATTGAACCATTTTGTATTAGCAACTACGATAAATTCAATTACACCATGATTAGTTTTGGTAATAGTATCCATAACTTCAAATAGTTTTCTTGACTTCACACCTGATACACCTGTCATTCCAACATCAACTGTACCTCTTTGATAAGCTAAATATTGTTCAGAACCAGAGATTAATGTTGGTGCACCCCCGGCTGCCTTCACAAAAGTACCTAATGTCTTTCCAAATACTCTAACTTTCTTTCCTTTCATATCAGAAGGATTTTTAATAGCTTGACCTTTTGAAAGCATTATCGCATTACCATATGCTTGCCACCATAATACAGTAGAACCAGTGTTTTTAATTGCATTGTCTATTGGTCCTCTAATTGACGATCCCTTAGAAACGGCTTTTCTTACTTTTTTATCAGTGTTTAACAAGAATGGTTGGTAGAATAAATCAACTGCTGGAATATCACCAACATATCTTGTTAATGAAGCCACACCTGATTCAATCGATCCCGAACCAACTGCTGCGGGTACTTCTTTATCTTTATAAAGCTGCGCTGAGTCGTAAATTTCGACCTTAATTTCTCCATTTGATCTGCTTTCAACTTCTTTTTTAAAGAGTAATAAATTTTGGCCTAAGTGACTTTTCATAGGCAACTGCAATGATATCCTCATCGTTATATCTGCCGCGAATGCACTAGCAGTAAAAAATAAGCTCGTAAAACTAATCATTAGTATTTTAATCAATTTATTCATCATAACTCCTATCTGTTGTTATTATAAAAATTACCTAAGCAAATTTAAACCCTAATTTACTTATGTTATCAGAGTCAATTGCAAACTCTGTCAAAAGTTCTTTTATATTTCCAGTTTGTCCAAAGCGGTCAACTCCAAGAGGTATTACTTTATGACCAAGTACAGAGCCTAACCAAGATAATGTTAATTGATGACCATCAATTACTGTCAAAATTTTAGTATCTCTTGGAACATCTTTTAATAAATTTTCAATATGAGATTCAGTATTATTTTGATTAGGAGATAAATGTTTATCTTTCCAGGCACTTAATAATATATCTGAACTCGTAATAGCCAAGACCCCAATATCTCTGAATTTTTCTCCTAAATTAGCAGTTGATTGAATGACTTCTGCTGCTATAACACCTTGGTAAGCTAATATGATTTCTGGGTTTGAACCAGGTTGCTTTAACCAATATCCTCCCTTTAAAATTTGACCTTGTAGATCTTTAGATAATTCTCTAGATGGTTGATCAATTGATCGAGTGCTTAATCTGATATATACAGAACCACCATTTTCATCTTGCAGATAATTGAAACTGTAATTCATCATAATTGACAGTTCATCTGCAAAAGCAGGTTCAAAACTTAGCAGTCCAGGCTGACTTATACCAGTTAAAGGAGTTCCTATAGATTGATGAGCGCCGCCCTCTGGTGCTAGGGAGACACCAGAGGGAGTTCCTACAATTATAAATCTTGCATCTTGATAGCAGGCATAATTTAGAGCATCTAAACCTCGTGCTATAAATGGATCATAAACTGTGCCTATAGGGAACAATCTTTCATTAAACAACTCATGAGAAAGACCAGCAGATCCAAGCATTATAAATAAGTTCATTTCAGCTATACCAAGTTCTATATGCTGTCCATCTGGAGAAAAAATCCATTTTTGAGCTGAGGGTATTTTCCTATCTTTAAAAATATCAGAATTATCTTTTCTACTGAACAATCCTCTCCTATTAATCCATGATCCAAGGTTAGTCGAGACTGATACATCAGGTGAAGTGGTTACAATTCTTTGTGTAAATTCAGTATCATTTTTGGCATATGTGTCTAGAATTTTTCCAAATGCACTTTGAGTAGATATTTTATTATCATTAATCAAAACGGGTTCATCGATTACTATTTTAGTTCCACTAAATTTTCTATGACCTACTTTTTGAAAAGGTAAATTTTTTATATATTCATCTATACTTAAATACTTTTTGTCATCAGAAAAATTATTCCATTCCTCGCCATCATTAATTTCTAATTTAGATTTAAAATCATTCATTTGAGCTTTAGTCATAAGACCAGCATGATTGTCTTTATGGCCTGCTAATGGGGTACCCCAACCTTTAATTGTATATGCAATGAAAGCAGTTGGTTTATCATCCTTAATTTTACTAAATGACTCACACAGAGTAGAAATGCAATGACCTCCTAAGTTTGACATTAATTCTAAAAACTCAGAATCAGATCTTTTGTTAACCAGATTTGAAATCTCAGATTGATCGCCAATATCGTCTAAAACTCTTTTCTTAAAAGCTTCACCTCCTTCAAATATTAGAGCTGAATATAATTGATTAGGGCAATCATCAATCCATTTTCTTAATTTATTTCCACCAGGTTCTTTAAATGCTTCTTCTTGTAATTTACCATATTTTAATACCACAAGGTTCCAATCAAAAGCTGAAAAAACAGAGCTTAGCCTTTCAGATAACCCTTCATGGACAACTCCATCAAGTGATTGTCGGTTATAATCAATTATCCACCAAACATTCCTTAAATCATGTTTCCAGCCTTCTTGAAGACACTCATAAACGTTACCCTCATCTAGCTCTGCATCACCAACTAACGCAATCATTCTCCCTAGAGGTTTATTTTTATAAAATTGTTTTCTTGCAATATAATCTTGAATTAATGAAATGAAACTTGTCATTGCTACCCCTAATCCAACTGATCCAGTTGAAATATCAACATCATCAATATCTTTAGTTCTAGACGGGTATGATTGCGCACCACCAAAACCTCTAAAATTTTCAATTTTTTCTTTAGTTTGTAATCCAGACAAATACTGAATAGCATGAAATACTGGACTTGCATGAGGTTTGACTGCAACTCTGTCCTCAGGCTTTAAAATACTAAAATACAAAGCTGTCATTATTGAGACTATTGAAGCAGAACTTGCTTGATGGCCACCAACTTTAAGACCATCTTGATTTTCTCTAATGTGATTTGCATTATGAATCATCCAGCAAGCAAGCCACAACACTTTCTTTTCAATTTTTTTTAAAATTTCAACATCATTCATTTTTTTAATGTAGCATCTTTTAAATAGAATGAATGACTAAATATTATAAAAATACTTCTAAATTTAATATTATCTGCTAATATAATTATATTAGTAAAATATTATATTAAAATAGGTTTTTTTTGAGCAATATTGATAAAATAGATCAAAAAATTATTTTTTTTCTTCAGCAAAATGGAAAATTAACTAATTTTGAGTTAGCTGAAAAAGTTGGCTTGTCACCTTCTCCTTGCTTAAGAAGAGTAAAAACCTTGGAGCAAAAAGGTTTAATAGCTGGTTACACAGCTATTATTGATGAAATTGCTTATGGTTATCCTGTAACTGCTTTTGTATCTGTTAGATTAGAGAATCAAACTGATCAAATTTTAAAGTCATTTGAAAAAGAAATAACATCTTTAGATGCTGTTATGGACTGTTGGTTAGTAACTGGAAATAGGGATTATTTATTAAGAGTTGTTGCAACTGACTTAAAAAACTATGAAATCTTCATGAGAGAAGAACTCACAAAAGTTAAAGGTATTGCATCAATAGAAACAAATTTTGCGCTAGGAAGAGTTAAGACAATAAATACCTTACCTATAAATTATTAATAATTTATGTTGTTTGAAAATTGAAAAAGAATTTAAAAAATATAAATGCTGGAGATTTAAATGTAAGCTATTTTGAGGCGGGTTCAAGACAAGGTTTACCTGTAATACTTCTGCATGGTTTCCCATACGATATTCACGCTTACGAAGAAGTAGTT
Source organism: SAR116 cluster bacterium AG-321-K23 (assembly GCA_003284565.1). Lineage (GTDB taxonomy): Bacteria > Pseudomonadota > Alphaproteobacteria > Puniceispirillales > Marisalimonadaceae > Marisalimonas. Next base: position 7,530 of record QBXO01000011.1, on the reverse strand, counting down.
CCGTTATTAATATCTAGCTGCAGAATAATCATTCCTTACTTAAGAGGATATGGTCACACAATTTTTTTACAAAATGACACCTTGCGTTCAGGTCAACAAGCAGCACTTGGATTTGACTTGTTAAAACTTATAGACGCACTTAAAATAGATAAAGCAATTGTTGGAGGATATGATTGGGGCGGCAGAGCAGCTTGCGTAGTTGCTGCACTATATCCTAATAGGTGTTTAGGTTTAGTTTCCTGCAACGGCTACAATATTCAAGACATAAAAAAATCATCGATACCAGCCAAACCAGAAATTGAACAAAAATTATGGTATCAATATTTTTTCCATAGTGAAAGGGGACGAAATGGCCTTTTAAATCAACGTCATGATTTTATAAAATATATATGGAAAACGTGGTCACCAACTTGGAATATTAATAATGATTTATATAATTTAAGTGCAAATGCTTTTGAGAACCCTGATTTTGTAGAAGTAGTCATTCATAGTTACCGACATCGATTTGGGCTAGTATGTGGAGACAAAAGGTTTGAAAAAATAGAAAAGAAATTATCTAACCAACCTGTTATTTCTGTGCCCGCCATAACAATTGATGGTGATAATGACGGCGTGACTGGATTATCTGATATTGCAAAAATCAAAAAAAAATTTTCAAGTCATCTTAAACATGAAATTCTTCCAAATATTGGTCATAATGTGCCTCAGGAGGACCCTAAAAATTTTTCAGAAGCCATTTTACATATAATAAATATTCACAAAAATTTATAAATTCGCAATCTTTGTGGGTATTCCAAATTCTTTTCTACATATTATAGCCAAACGTTTAATGCCCTCATCAATTTCTTTAATTGAAGGATTACCAAAGCAAAGTCTCATTTTATGTCTACCACTTTTGTTAATTGACCATTCATTTCCTGGATTTATAGCCACACCATCTTTTAATGCCAATTCGTAAAGACGAGATGTGTCTACTTTTTTATGCATATCAACCCAAACAAAAATTCCACCATCAGGTTTTTTATATTCAGCAGAAGACCCAAAATATTTATCCAAAGCATTACAAATAGCCTCTGATTTTTTTTGTAATTTATTTTTTAGGGTTTTGACATGTGAGTTAAAATTTTCCTCACAAAACTCTGCCAATGCCATTTGTTCTAATGATCCGCTACCTGCGTCAGTTTTATAAGGTAATATTCTTGATAAAACTTCCCAATTGGCAATTAAATATCCAACTCTAAGTGCAGGTGCAATTGATTTAGAAAAAGATCCACAGTAAGTTACATATCCTTCTTTATCAAATGACTTTATCGCAGGAGGTCTTTCTTTTTCAAAAAGAAGATCTGCGTAACAATCATCTTCAAAAATAGGTATTTGATATTTTTTTGATAATTTTATTAGTTGCTTCCTTTTTGCAACAGACATTACTGTTCCAGTTGGGTTTTGAATTGTTGGAATCGTGTAAATATATCTTGGTATTATTTCTTTTTTCAGAAGATCATTTAACTCTTGCTCTAGAATTTTTAAATTCATTCCGTCTTTTTCTAGAGGTATTCCAACCATATTTACATCAAGTCTTTTCAGCCTTGAAATAGTTCCTCCATAATTTTCCTCTTCAATTATTACTGTATCTCCTTTTCTAAGGAATGTCTGGTTTACAAGATCTAAAGCTTGCAATGAACCAGATAGAACTAATATCTCTCTTTCGGAGCAATTAATTTTTGAACTAATTTCTAGCTGATTTGATATAAATTTTCTTAATGGTAAAAAGCCCTGAGGCCCACTTTCTAGTCCATATTTAGCTAAAGTTTTTCCCTCTTTTAATATTATTTTATTGAGAGAATCCTTTATAGATTGCACTGGGATACTATCACCATCAATATGCCCTCCTACAAAATTGTATTTTGGAAAACCTTTCCATTCCACTGCTGGTTTTAGAGCATCTAAATGTAAAAAATCATTAATGTTAAACATTTCTCCCCCTATAGTATAAACTTATATCAAAGATTCCTTTTGTAAAATATTTATAAAGATTTATATTTTACATAATGGAAAGAATATAGTTATGCTATCAATCGAAAATTGGATAAACAACATAAATTCCAATAAAAGATTAATTGAAAATGGTCGTTGGTTAAATATCACTTTCACATTTGGTATTGGAGACAAAGATTATTTATTTGAGATCCTGAGTGGGAATGTATTGTCTATAAATGAAAGAGAAATTTTAACAAAAAGTGGAACTTTTAAAATTTATGGACAAAGGGATAGTTGGAATAAACATTGGTTAAAAATACCTCCTAGAGATTATCATGATATCTTTGCTATGCTTGCGAAAAGAATTATATATTTAGATGGAGATCTAACCCCATTTATACAAAACCTTCAATATTTTAAAGATCTAATAGCTTCTAATAGAGACAAGCATGACTGATTTAAACTTTGAGGATATTATTGGAAGATATTTTAATTTAAGTTTAAAAAAGGACAATTATAGAATCTATGTTGAGGAGGCAGGACAGGGGACACCTCTATTATGTCTGCATACAGCCGGGTCTGATGGAAGACAATTTCGACATATTTTAAATGATAAAAGAATTACAAATAATTATAGAGTAATTGTTTTTGATTTGCCTTGGCATGGGAAATCCAACCCACCAGAAGGTTATGAATTAAATGACTACAAACTTACTACCGAATTATATAAAGAGATAATAATGTCTTTTTGTAAGCAATATAAATTAATTGACCCAGTTATAATGGGCTGTTCAATGGGAGGAAGAGTTGTTTTACATCTTGCCCTTGAACATGGCAATTTTTTTAAAGCAGTTATTGCCTTGGAAGGTGCTGACAAGCTTGAACCTTATTACGACTTAGATTGGCTATATAGACCTGATGTTCATGGTGGATTAGTTCAAGCTGCATTTGTTTCTTCACAAATAGCACCCCAGAGTCCAAAAAATTTTAAACATGAAATTTTATGGCATTATATGCAGGGAGGACCTGGTGTATTTAAAGGTGATCTTTACTTTTATTGGCATGATGGAGATTTTGATGACCGTTCAAGTTTAATAGATACTTCAAAATGCCCTGTATATCTATTATCAGGTGAATATGACTGCTCTTGTACACCAGAAAGAATGTTGGAAACTGCAAAAAGAATTAAAGGATCAAAAGCTACTATTATACCAGGGATAGGTCACTTCCCTATGTCGGAAAATCCTGAATTATTTAAATCTTATATTTATCCTATTTTAGAGGAAATCATTAATTGACTCAACGTTTCCGCAAACACTTACTGCTTGGCCTGATATATTTTTACCTAAAGGACTACAAAGGAAATGTGCTTGTTCAGCCAAATCATCGTGTGTAACAAAGTTTCTCAAAGATGCACTTGATAATATCTTGTTTTTCATTTCCTCAAAAGAAATTTTGTTTAATTTCGCTTTTGCTTCAATAACACGATTTTGTCGATCTCCTTTTACAGTTCCTGGAAGAAGAGCATTTACTCTAATACCTCTTGGTCCCAGCTCTATTGCTAAACTTTTTACCATGCCTATTACAGCCCATTTTGTAGCTGCGTAAGGTAGCCTATAAGCAAAGCCAACTCGACCTGCTACAGAAGAAACTGAAAGAATTGATCCATTATCATTCATTCTGGGCACAATTAATCTCATTGTTTCAAAATGGCTTGTCATATTTACCTGCAGACATTCATGCCACCCACCTAATGTTTGCTCTCCAACACTAGCGGTCTCACCTGCTATTCCCGCATTGTTTACAATAATATCTATCTCTTTTAAATAATCAAAACCAGCTTCAACCATAGACCCAATTAACTGAGATTGTCTAAGATCACATTCAAATGCTTTGATATTATCATCAATTTCATTGACTCTTTTTACAGCGTCAGAGTTAATGTCGCATACAAATACTTCTGCACCAGCTTTTTCAAATCTTTTAGCAATCGCGTAACCAATACCGTCTGCTCCAGCTGTAATAAGAGCTTTTTTCCCCTCAAGAAGTTTTTCGTAGTTCATTTTTAACCTTTTTATTTTATGTTAGTATTATTTTTTCCCTTAAGGCCTAACATTTGCCTTGCTTCATCTGAAGTGGCAACCTCTAGCGAAAGACCTTCTAATATCTCTCTTACTCTCTTGACTTGGTCAGCATTCGTCTTAGCTAAATTACCAGGCCCATCCCAAAGAGAATCTTCAAGGCCGACACGTACATGTGAACCAAGAGAAGCGCCTGTCGCATTCATCTTCATTTGAGTTGCACCAGCACCTACAACTGACCATTCATAACCTGCTTCACCAAAAAGCTTGTCTGCTGTTTTTTTCATGTGTAACAAATTGTCTGCATCAGCACCAATCCCCCCCATTATACCCATAACAAATTGAATGAAATAAGGACCTTTTAGCATACCTTCTCTATGAAAATAATGAAGGTTATATAAGTGACCAACGTCATAACATTCAAACTCAAACTTAGTTCCATTTTCATATCCAAAAGTCATAATGTTTTCAATATCTTCAAAAGTATTTTTAAAAAGAGAATATTTACTTTTTTCAAGCATTTCTTTTTCCCATGAATGTTTTAACTGATTATGCCTTTTAAGCATCGGGAAAAGTCCAAAATTCATTGACCCCATATTCAAAGAAGCAAGTTCTGGTTTAAAATGCATGGCAGGTTTCATTCTCTCTTCAACAGTCATTTGTGGTCCGCCACCAGTTGTGATGTTTATAACTGCATCACAAGAATTATGAATTGTTGGAAGAAATTTTTGAAACTCCTCAGGATCTTGTGTTGGATGACCATCTACTTCATCTCTAGCATGCAGATGCAAAACAGCAGCACCAGCTTCGTGGGCAGCTAAAGAATGTTCTATAACTTCGTCAGCTGTTACTGGTAAATATTCTGACATTGAAGGAGTATGTATAGCTCCTGTAACTGCGCAACTAATTATTACTTTTTTAGCCATTTAAATATCCTCTCCTAATTCAAGTTTAAGCTTTCTAATTAATGCAATCATTTTATTTCTTTTTTCTACTCTTTCGTTTCTTACATCATAAGATAATCTCTTTCTTTGATCTATTTCTAATTTATTTAAGTATTCTTCAGAGTATCCTGGTACACTATTTTGTTCTCTTGCTAAATTTTGAATACCCTTTTTATATCGGGTAAATGAATCTTTAATGCCCTCAGGTGCATTTAGATCCATGATCTCGAAAGGTCCTAAAAAAGCCCACCTTATTCCCAATGCATGTTTCAAAGCTATATCAATATCTTCCATTGATGCAAATCCTCCTTCATGAAGTCTTACTGCTTCATTTAGTAGAGCACCTTGTAATCTATTTAGGACAAAACCCTCCGTTTCTTTATTTACCGTGATTGCGGCATACTTAGCCATTTTGTAAATTGAGACTGCTTTTTTTATAATATTTGAGTCAGTATCTATCCCCCCTGCGACTTCAACAAATGGAACAATATGAGGAGGAAGTGCAGGATGAGCATTAATACATCTATGTTTACCCTTAACAAACTCAGAGATTTTAGATATTAAGAGATAAGATGAGGATGACGCAATAATTGTATTCTTTGATGCAAATTTATCTAATTGTTCAAAAACTCTTTTTTTTATCTCTAAATCCTCTAACACACTTTCTTGAACCAAAATTGCATCTTCACAAATTTCTTGAACAGTACAGTCCAATTTTATATTAGAGTTTATTTTTGATTCATCTATGGCAGGATTAATTATACGTATATCTTGAATTAATTTTTTTGAAGTTTCCTTGAATGTTATAAAGCTTTCTTTATGACTATCATAAACAAAAACCTTAAAACCCGCGTTAGCAAAACCAATTGCCCAGCTTGCTCCTATTAAACCAACACCACAAATACCAATTTTATCCATTTTTGGTCCTCTAAAAAAAACCGCATAATCTAGATGCGGTTTAATTAATTTTTTAGATTAACCGAGGTAGCCATAATGCCATTTCTGGTTCATAAATTACAAACCCAAGGCCAATTAATTGTATTATAACAAACGGTATTACGCCTCTATAAATGCTCAATGTTGCTACTTCTGGTGGTGCAACTCCTTTAAGATAAAATAAGGCAAAACCAAATGGTGGTGTTAGAAAAGAGGTTTGAAGATTTATGGCCATCAAAACCAAAAACCATACCATTGTTTCTTTACGACCATCAAGACCCGTTAATGCTGAAACATGATCGCCAAAATCTAAAAGAACAACTAAGGGAGCAAATATGGGAAGTATGATAAGTGTAATTTCTACCCAATCTAGAAAAAAACCTAATAAAAAAGTCATCCCCATTAACAGAAACAATAATCCCCAAGAACCAAGACCAGCTTTCTCAATTAACTCTTCAACAATATAGTCTCCACCAAGAGATCTAAAAACATATGCAAAACATGTTGCACTTAAAATAATCATAAAAACCATGGAAATTGTAAGACCAGAAGAATGCAAAACACTTCTTAACATTGGAACAGTAAATTTGTTTCCAATAATAGCTAATAACGTCGCTCCAAAGGCACCAACTGCACCAGCTTCACTTGGAGTGGCCCAACCAAGCAAAATTGATCCTTTAATTAAGACTATTAAGGCAACAGGTGGAAGGAAAGCTTTCAAAACCATTTGAGGTAACTTACCTTTTTCGTATACTAGGTCACCCTCTTTTAGAGCAGGAGCAACTGTTCGATCAATAGAACACCATACAAAAATAAATATTAAGTACATTAAAGCTAATGTTAATCCAGGAATAACAGCTCCCATGAATAAGTTTCCTACCGAAACTTGCATAATGTCAGCCATAATAATTAACATAATACTTGGAGGAATAAGAATACCTAATGTACCAGAGGCAGCAATTACTCCGGTTGAAAGCGCATGACTGTACTTGTTTTTCAACATTGTTGGAAGCGCTAATGCAGTCATCATTGTGACTGAAGCGCCAATAATACCTGTCATTGCTGCTAAAACAGTACCCATTACTGTTACTGACATTGCCAAACCACCTGGCACTTTTCTAAGTAAAATCTGTGTTGTTCTCAACAAATCATTTGCAATACCACTTCTTTCCATCATTGTACCCATGAAAACAAAACTAGGTATAGCAACTAATATCAAGTTTTCTGCCGAAAATCCCCACATTCGCGGTACAAAGTTAAAAAATTCAGCAATTTTAAAAACTCCAAATAAATAACCTATAAATCCATAAGTTATAGCAACACCACCAAGTATAAACCCGACAGGATAACCTATAAACATTAGAACTCCCATGGTCAAAAACATAAAAATTGGAAGATATTCTATGATAATATCAACAAAATCCATAATAGCACCTATGCTTTCTCTTTTTTAATATTATATTTTTCGAATTCTCTAGTGTATCTCTGCCAAGCAACAATACGTGATACTCTCCATCCATATTTTATAGCAAGAAGTAAGAAACAAACAAGTATAGTAAGGGACACAAGAGATGAGTTTTTTGTTGCTGCCT
>QBXO01000010.1 GCA_003284565.1 SAR116 cluster bacterium AG-321-K23 | reverse complement strand
CGGATCTCCAATATTTAACACTACTTGGTCTCTCAATGGGAATCCATGTATATCACTGCCACTTTTTACAGGTAATCAAGGACTACCTATTGGCTGTCAACTTGTTACAAGATTTGGGAATGATGACAAACTAATAAATTTTTCTAATGAAATTTATAAAGCTTATTTAAAATGAGATTCAACTAAAAGTTCTGGCATTGTCAACGCTAAAGCAGGGAATAACAGAACTATAATTAATACAACTGTATCAGAGATACAAAATGGGAAAGATCCCTTAATAACGGTTGTTACTGGTAAGCCTGTTACTCCACTAACAGCAAACAAGTTTAGACCAACAGGGGGAATAACACTTCCTATTTCTATGCATAATGCAGTTAAAATCCCTAAGTGAATTGGATCTACACCAAGAGCTAATGCTACAGGAAAATATATAGGTACAGTTAAAACTAAAATAGCAACACCTGTTAAGAACATGGATAAGAATAATAAAGAACCCATTAGTGCAAATAAAAATCCAGTTTGACTCAAACCCAACTCACCGGCCCATTCAGCAATCATTTGAGGCCAGCCCATATTCGCAAGATAAAATTGGAAGATGCCAACACATCCCAATAGGAAAAAAACAACTGCAGTAAGGTTCATAGTTCTTAATGTTGTTGGCATTAATTCTTTCGCAAAAGTTTTTCTTTTAAAAATTAATCCATAAAAAAGAGCATAACTGGCAGCAGCAGCACCTGCTTCGGTAGGAGTAAATAAACCTCCATATAAACCACCTAAAATAATTACAGGCATTAACAAAGCAGGAAGAGCTTCTTTGAAACACCTCCAAACTTCACATAAATCAAATTTTCCTCGAGGTAACTTAATAAAAAGTGAAACACTAACAATTATAACTGCATCACTCATAGCCAACATCAATCCAGGAATAATTCCTGCAAAAAATAAATCAACTATAGACATTTCAGTTATTACACCAAAAAGAATCAAAGTTATACTTGGCGGTATAAGAAGTGCTATACCACCTGCTGAAGCAATAACTCCTGCAGCCATCCATTTTGGATAGCCTCTTTTAATTAGCTCAGGGTAAGCTATAACGCTCATTGCAGCAGCCATTGCTGTGGATGAACCAGAGATTGCTCCAAATAATACAGCTGCAAGTAACGTTGCATAAGCAAAACCACCCGGAACCCATCCAACTATTGAATCAGCAAATTTAAAAAGACTTGCAACTAAACCTGTTTTCTCCATTAAAAAACCAGCAAAAATAAAAAATGGAATAGCTACTAATGTATATTTAGTAAGAAAACTAAAGAAAGCTTCAAATAAGGTACTATATGTTAAAAAATCATCAAACAGTACAAGAAGACCTGTGGCTCCTGCTAAAGCTATACCTATTGGGGCTCCAGCAAATAATAGACTGAATAAAGATCCACCTAAAGCCCACATATTGAGTTTCCCGTATTATTGATATTATACATCTGTAGCAGCTTCAACTTCTGCTGTAAAATGTTCACCCTTTATGTAACTATGGATATCTTCGATAAATTGGAGAAAGGCAACTAAAGACATTAGTCCCATGCCTAAAGCCAGTATAAAATAAAATGGCCACATAAAGAAAAATAAACTCTCAGTTCTTTCACCAATCTGTATTGAATATTCAACTGTTGAATAAGCTGTGTAAGTTAAAGAACCAGTGAATACTGAAACAAATAAAGATACAAAAATTTTACAAAAACCTACTGTTCTGTGAAAACCTTTAACGTTTAAAAGTTGTAAAACAGCACTCATCACAAGGTGATTCCTATTGATTTGTGTTACACAAATATAGAAGGCAACTGATGAAACCATCATGTAAATAACAGCATCTTGACCCCATTCAAAAACAACACCAAAAATATATCTTCTAATAATTTCGGCTAAAGCAAAAAGTGTAACGGCAATCATTAGTAAAGCAGAACATCTACCTAATGTAGCAGTTATAAAAGACTGAATTTTATTTGAGATTTTGTAAAAATTATCCATGATAATCAACTAAAATAAAAAGGCCTGACACAGGCCAGGCCTTTTTAAAAAATTTTATTTTCTTGACTTTTTCTTGTATAAAGCTGTTCCTTTAGCAAACTTAGCAAAGTCAGCAGCAAATGCAGTACAATCAGTCTTTTCTAGTGCACTTGATCCCATTGGATTAGCTGCAACTAAAGCTTTTGCTTCAGAAGTAAACTGGTCAACCATTTTGTCTCCCATATCGTCAACTTTAGACTTAATCCAGTTGTTTGTAGCACCACCTTCTTTTGCTTGAAGAACTCCAGCTTCTCCAGGACTCATCACATAAATTCCAGGAGCGCCTTTATCAGTTGTTTTAAACTTATCAACTAATCTTTTATCATTACAAAAGTTAATAGCCTTTTGGTAAGGGATAAAATCATTCATGATAATATCTGTTAAAGCTGCTTTTTGATTTTTATCAAGAGTAGCCCACCATTTATTTGATGCACCAATCCAGTAATAGTCACCAACGATACCATTTATACCGGCAACTGTGAAATATGGAGCTTGTTCTTTAGTAGCATTAAATCCACCTAAACTTGTTAGTAGTCCATCAATAACTCCAGTTTGAAGAGCTGGTGGAACATCACCAAAAGCCATTGTTGTTGGGTTTGCACCTAAAGCACCTAACAATGCATTCTCAGCAGGTCCCATACTTCTAACTTTTTTACCAGCAAAGTCAGCAGGCACTAACATTCTACTTTTAACAGCACCAGCACCCATATACATACTCAAGTGACCTGAACCAAAAATAGTAATCCCATGCTTGTCATTAAAAACTTTCTTTAATTGAGCAAAAGTTTTTGTGCCATCAAGTCCATTAATAGCACCAGGAGATGTCAATTTTCCAGCACCAACAATGGTATTAGCATATGGCTCAACACTTGAAGTTTTTCCAAACTGACCAGTCATCATCTCAAGGTTACCCTTTGTCAGAGCCTGTGTACCTTTTGGAACGTTATAAAGTGACTTAGCCCAATAAATTTGGACCTTACTACCAGGAATTTTCTTTTCAACCTGCTCGGCAAAAAACATTTCTGCAATAGCAGCAGGATGGGGTGGACCTGAATGATCAGACGCCCAACGCATTTTAATCGGCTTAACATGTCCGTCAGCGATAGCTAAGTTTGTACCAGCTGCAAACGTTAGGGCAACAGCACTTGCTACACCTAACATAGATAATTTGTTTAATTTCATTAAATTTCCTCCAAATATTTAGAATCACAAACTATAACGTAATAGGTATGAGGTAAACCCTTAATTACAAGATAAAAGAATAAATTAATTAATATGTTATCTAATTTAAATTAGATAACGCCTTTATTTTTAAAACTTATGATTTGGTCTTCAGTAAAACCAATTTCTTCTAATACGATATTTGTGTCTTCACCTAATTCAGGAGCTGTTTTATCTTCATAATCAGTATTTGATAGGTGAATTGGTGTTTTCAGCAAACTTATATTTACACCTCTCTTTGTCTTAAGGTGTTGAATGTTTCGTCTATTATTTAAAAATGGATTTTCTAAAGACTCTTTTAGATTTAATATAGGAGCAGCAGGTACAATTCCCCCAAATACTTCTAACCACTCAGCAGTGTTTTTTTTCATCAACTCCGCATCAAGAATTTTGGTAATTTCATCTCTATTTTTCTGTCTTGACGAAAAATCAACAAATTTTGATTCGTTAATAAGATCATCTCTGCCTATTTTTTTACATAAAATGGGCCAAAAACTTTCTTTATTACACATCAAAAATATCCAACCATCTTTGGTTTTATATAATTGGCATGGTACTAAAATTGGATGTGCTGATCGTTCTAATCTCTCGCTTTCAAAATCAGTGTTAAGTGTCCATGCAGCCATATAACTTTGATTAAACATAGCCGTATCAAATAAATTAACGTCAACATCTCTTCCAACACCTGTTGATCTAGCAGATAATATCGCACTTACAAGACCAAATGACATTGTAAGACCAGACATATAATCTACAACAGACAATCCAAATCTTGATGGGGGACCATCAGGTTCGCCAGTAAGAGAAAAATAACCTGCTTCTGCTTGCATGAGATAATCATATCCTGGCCAATTTTTTCTGGGCCCTTCTCTTCCATAAGCAGAGCAATGTGCTGAAACAATAGATTTATTATATTGTTTTAACTGATCATAAGTTATTCCAAGTTTTTCAGGTACATCTCCTCTTAAATTGTTAGAAACTGCATCAGAGTTTTCAACTAATCTTTGAAGAATTTTTTTTCCATCATCTGATAAGACATCTAATGTAATACTTTTTTTATTTCTATTGAGAGCTTGGAAAAAAATACTTGAAGCAGAATTTCTATCTTCTCCGTCAATAAAATAAGGGCCGATTGCTCTTAAGTAATCACCACTTGTGCCTGCCGGTTCAACTTTGATTACCTCTGCACCTAAATCAGCTAAATATTGAGTTCCAAATGGTCCAGCTCCATATTGCTCAAAAGCTACTATTCTAACGCCTGAAAGGGGTAAGTTCATATTGTTGTTCTCTATTTCGCAGTGTTTTTAATAATTTCGTCAACAATACTATGTCCACGTTTAGCCACTAGGAAAGATCTTACCATATCCATCACAACAATTTTATCTTGATTTTTCCCAATGTGTCTTACCTTTATAATACCTTGTGTAGGTCTTGATTTGGATTCTCTTTTACCCAAAACTTCAGTTTCTGAGTAAAGCGTATCACCAACAAATACTGGTGCAGGTATTTTTATTTCTTCCCATCCCAAATTGGCTATTGCTTTTTGGCTTGTCCCACTAACACACATCCCAGTAACGAGCGCTAATGTAAAAGCTGAATTAACCAAATATTTTCCAAACTCAGATTTTGAGGCATAATTTGCATCAAAATGAATTGGATGAGTATTCATAGTTAAATTTGTAAACCATATATTATCAGCTTCGCTTACTGTTCTACCTGGCCAATGCTCATAAACGTCTCCAATTTGAAAGTCCTCAAAATATCTACCAGGATCTTCCCTATACCTTTGGGGTCCTATCTTTTTAATTCCATAAGAATTTTCATCCATTTAATCCTCCCTGGATATAATCAGTCTCGCAACAGCTAAAACAGGCGCATCAACCATTTTACCTTGATATTTAAAAGCACCTGAACCTGCTGTTTTTGCCTCCTCTAACACGCCTTTTGCCCACTTAAGTTCCTCTGCAGTGGGTCTGTAAGCATCATGAATTGGTTTAATCTGATCTGGGTGTATAGCAAAACGTCCTTTAAAACCCATTGTTTTTACGTACAATGTCTCTTCTCTACATCCATCAGGATCTCTAAAATCTAGCCAGACACCATCAAGAGCAAGTGTGTTGTATAATGCGGCAGCGTTAATTATTTTACCTCTTCCATATGCTAAACTAGCTTTGCCCATATCACCACCAGTCGATGCGCAATAATCTGCTGATCCAAATCCAATTCCAGAAAATTCTAATTTTGAACAATCCCAACTTTCAATAGTTGCAATTCCCCTTGGCGTTTCAATTTGAGGTAAAATTAATATATCAGTTCCAAGATCTTTTAAAAAAGTTCTACATTCATCAGCAGACTCAATTTTAGGAATAGCAATAGAGTAAGGAAGAGAAGGTAGAGACCTTAACATTTTTATATCTTCTTTATATTCTTCGGTATCCAAAGCATTAATACGCAATAAAAGCTTATCTGCTTGACCGTCATAATTTCTATTTGCTAGTTCAACAAAGTTAGATCTGCCAATAGCTTTGTTTTCATGCGCCAAACCATCTTCTAGATCAAAAATAACTTTATCCGCTCCAGATCCTATAGCCTTGGATAACCTTTCAATTTTATCCGTTGGTAAAAATAAAATACTTCTCAAATTTATCTCCTATTTTTTTTAAGAACTAAATTCAGCTCTAATTTTTTTGCCATGCTCGTCTAATTCTGGCATTTTATTCACTTCGGGTATAAAATTGTCATGGATTGCGCCTGGACCTAAAATTTTAACCTTCCCATTTTTTGTTTCAATCTCTAAAAAATTGTTTTGAGGATGATTCTTTAATTGTTCCATATCAGAAATTCTGCCGTAAGCAACACTCGCTTCTTCAAGTTTCTCAATTAATTTTTCACGTTCAAAAGTAATAAATTTATCTTGTATAATTTTTTCTGTTAATTCTCGATTAGCAACTCGATCTGAGTTAGTTTTAAAACGAGTATCATTCACCATAGTTTCGTCATCTAATACAATATTACACAACTTCCCCCATTCACGATCATTTTGTATAGCAATTAAAATAGTCAAATTATCTTTACAATTATATGCACCATATGGAACGATTATTGGATGTGTCATGCCGTTTCTTTTAGGAATCTTTTGATTATAAACATAACCAAGATAAAAAGGATTCATCCAATCTGCGAGCGAGTTAAACATAGACACTGATATATGCCTGCCTTTTCCACTAACACTTCTTTTAATAATTGCTTGAAGAATTGCTTGATAAGCTGTCATCCCTGCAGATATATCACATACTGATGGCCCAACCTTTGCTCTTCCATCCACTCCATCTTTATCTGGGAGACCAGTTATATCAATAACGCCAGTTTCAGCTTGGATTAACATATCATAAGCTTTTTGATTTTTATAGGGACCTTCGTCTCCAAACCCAGAAATAGAACATGTAATTAAAGATGGATATTTTTTTCTTAATTCGAGTAAATCCAGACCAAGACGATCAAACGCGCCTGGTGCTAAATTTTGAATCAAAATATCAGATTTTGAAATAATTTTCTCAAAAATTTTAAAATCTTCACTATTTTTTAGATCTAAAGAGATTGACTCTTTACCTCTATTTAACCAAACAAAATAAGCACTATTTCCAAGTGCATTACTATCGTAGTTTCTAGCAAAATCACCTTCAGGTCTCTCAACTTTTATAACCCTGGCACCTGCGTCTGCCAGTCTACATGATGTGTAAGGCGCTGCCACAGCTTGCTCAACTGTTACAACTAATAAACCCTCTAAATCTTGTCCAGAGTTTTGTGTGCTCATCAGCTAACCAAACAATCTACTAATGCATCAACTTTAGTTTTAGACGCTGAATTTAACATACTAGAAATTTCATTTGATTTAATTTTTGATAATAAAGAAACCGATTTGTTTAAAATTTTAGTTTCTAAAATTTTTTGATCAATTTTGTCAGATAAATCATGCTTATTTTTAATATCTTTACTACCATCTTTTATTGAAATTAAAGACTGGGTATTTGTTAATTTATCGTTAGGTATAACCTTTACCCTGTCTCTAATACCATTCATGTTGTCATCAAAACAAACTTCATCACAATAAGTATCTAGGTCAGCGGTATCTTTTCCATAAATTGACATTGCTGCCGTTAATTTATAAGAAAACTTTGCTTCTAAACCAGTTTTAGGTTTTTCAATGTTACAGACTTTAAGCCATGAAGGATTAGTTTCAATTGCTATTTCTTCTATTGTATCAGGATTAAAATTATTTTCTTGCTTTAGTTCTTCGAGCGCTTCTAAAAAAGAATGTAGTCCATGACAACATGCATGAAATTTATACTTGATTTCTGGAAACAAAAAATCTGCTCCTAAGTTTTCTACTGCTCTATTAGGTAATTTTTTATCCCAACCATGAGTTAGAAAAAAACCTTGATCACATTCCATACCATCTTCTCTTGATACAAATCCTAGCTTTGATAATTTAGCAGCCTCAATACCGTTTGATGCAGCCATTCCAGCATGATATGGTTTACCCATTGTACCAAATTGAGATTTAATTCCTGATGCTCTTGTAGAGACCAAACCAAGTGCATTTATTGTTTCATCTTCACTCAAATTTAACAATTTAGATGCCACGATTGTTGAGCCAAATGATCCGGTAGTAGCAGTTTGATGGAAGCCTGCATTATAATGCGAGTAACCTAAAATATGTCCTATTCTAGTAGAAACCTCTACGCCTGTCATATAGGCAAGTAATAATTCCTCTAATGAGGATCCCAATTCTTCGCCTAGTGCTAGTGCAGTTGGCAAAGCACTGGCTGTAGGATGGCCAACAAAAAGAAAGTGTGTGTCGTCATAATCTAGTGCATGTCCAGTGGCTCCATTAGCTAGGGCAGCCCCTCTTGAAGAAACTCTATGACCAGTTGTTATTAATCTTGCTTGATTAACTCCATTTTCCTCTTTAACCATTTCAGATACTATTTTAGAAACTGGTTCCTTTTTTGCTGCGTATGCTACACCACACCAATCTAGTATAGACATTTTTGCAAAAAACTTCATCTCATCGTTAAAACTATTTAATTGAGTATTAAATCCATAACTACCAAATAACTTTGTAATAGACACAATATATCCTTTCTTTGTAAATTATTCGAAATGTGCTTCAGCTTGCATGGTCATGCCTGAACCTTTTACAGCACCCCAACAACTGACACTGCCATTTGGGTTTTCCTTAGCACCAATAATGTAATCACTATTAGCAAAAACTGGAGCCATAACCTTATGACTAAAGGAAGTAACTGCCTTTCCTTTGAGTTTTTCAGCTGCTCTAAGCAAAAAAGTGGCTTGTAAGGGACCATGTACTATCAAATCAGGATAGTTCTCTTCATTTTTTGTATATGGGAAGTCATAGTGTATTCTATGACCAACAAAACCAATTGCTGAATATCGAAACAATATTGTTGGGTGCATAAAAATTGTTTCAGTAAAATCTGCATCATCTGGTATTACATCAGATACACCAGAACCACCTGTAGCTTTGGTAACATCACGGTATACAATATTATGAAGCTCATGTAGTCTTACGTCTTCATTAACTAAGTATTCATACTCAGCTGTAACAAAACATAGTTGTCCTGTCCTTCCTTCTTTTAATTTTATATCAGCCACTTTAGATTTTTTTATAACTTTATCACCTACTCTAAGAGGGGTATTGACTTTAATTTGGCTTCCTGCCCACATTCTTCTTGGAAGTGGGACAGGAGGCAAAAATTCACCTCTGGCAGGATGAGAATCAACTCCAAGCTCGTCATTTTTTTTCAGATTCCAACCCAACATCCAATGCAGACCTGATGTAGCAACTTCTCCAATTTCAGGATCACCTGGATCTATATTTAATGTAGCTCTATACCTTTGTTCAACAATAGGCGTAAGATAATCAGTCACAGTTTCTATATTACCAACCCATTTGTTTAAATGATTAATATCAAGCACTTCATTATCCATTTGCTGAACCTCTAATTTTTTTTTAAAATAACTAAAAGTATTTAATATAAAAAATAAACTATTATCAATGAATAAAATATTTATATAAATTTAATTTCAAAATGCCTTCTTTAATTCTACATATAGACGAAATCATAGAAAATACTCTCAAAAATTCTGTAGTTAAAGCAATTGAAAAAAATATGATAAAAATAATAGAAGAAGAATTAGAGGCTGAAAAAAATAACTGTCAAATTATTTGGGTAAGGAGCAAGATATTAAGTTCAAACTATAAAATTTTTGGTGAATTGAAGTTTAGAGAAAAAACTACTAGAAACATAAAAAGAAGAAAAGATTGTTTAAAACAAATTAGTGAAATTTTACAAAAAAAGTTTAACGTTTTTGTTAGACTAAGAGCGTTCTCTATTAAAGAAGAAACTATTACCGCACTAGATTTTGAAAATTAAACAAGATATTTGAGACTAAATTATAAAGGTTAGATATGAGCAGCAATATTGTTATAACAAAGGTTGATGAAAGAGGAATTGCAGAGGTTATTTTAAATCGTCCAGAAAGAAATAACGCATATAACTCAGACATGATTATTGAGTTAATTAAAAGTTTTGAAGCTTTATATAAAAATAATTCTGTAAGAGTGGTACTTATAAAAGGTAATGGAAAACATTTTCAAGCAGGTGCTGACTTAAAATGGCTTAAAGAGATTGGTAATCTAAGTCAAAAAGAGAATATAGAGGTTTCAAAGAAAACCGCTTCAGCGATTAAAGGTCTTACTGAATTCCCCAAGCCAACAATAGCATTGATCCATGGTGGATGCTTTGGAGGTGGGACTGGAATTGCCGCAGCCGCTGATATCGTGATAGCTAGTGAAGATGCTGTTTTTTCTATTTCTGAGGCTAGATGGGGTGTAATGGCAGGAATAATAATTCCTCATTTAAACGCAAGTATTGGAGTAAGAAATGTTAGAAGATATGCTCTATCTTGTGAGCGTTTTAATGCTAGTCAAGCCAAGCAGATGGGTTTAATTCACCAGGTTTGTAAAGCTGGTGAGCTTGAAAGTGCCGTCAAGCCCGTTATTGAGGACTTATTGATGTGTGCTCCAGATGCCCTAGAAGCAACAAAAAGAAGAACTTTAATTGAAAGTGGTCTAATGTTATCAGACAAAAAGTTTGATGAACTTGTTTTTGAACATTCTCAAAAAAGGATGTCTGATGAAGCAAAAGAAGGCCTTAACAGTTTTCTTGAGAAAAGAACTGCATCTTGGTACCAAAATTAATTTAATAGGAAATACTAAATGCCTGCCTTAGTTACAAATTCAAAAATTTGGGGAGAAATGTTTGGAACAAAAGAAATGCATTTATTGTTTTCTGATGAAGTGACTACACAGTTATATTTAGATGTAGAGGCAGCCCTAGCAAGATCACAGTCAAAGCTAAACATTATACCAAAAGAGGCTGGGGAGAAAATTACCCAAGTAGCTAAAGTAAAGATAATTGATTGGAAGAAACTTGAAAAAAGAACATCTATTGTTGGATATCCAATTCTTCCACTAGTAGAGCAACTAAGTGAAAAAGTTGAAAGTGACTTTGGGCAATTTTGTCACTGGGGCGCCACAACACAAGATATTATGGATACAGCTGATGTCCTACAAATAAGGAAAGGTCTTAAATTATTATCAAAAGACCTCAGATCAATATCAGATGCATTAGTAAATATCATTGAAAATTACATTAATACACCCATGGCTGGAAGAACACACTTACAACACGCATTACCCACATCTTTTGGTTATAAAGCATCTACTTGGTTATCTGGTATTGATAGACACCAAAAAAGATTAGATGAAATGAAGAAACGTATTTTCAATGTATCATTTTTTGGAGCCGCGGGTACGCTCGCTTCACTTGGAGAAGATGATGGACTTAAAACACAGTCAGCCTTGGCAAAAGAGTTAGATTTAAATGTGCCAGAAGTTAGTTGGCATTCTATTAGGGATAATTTTTGCGAGGTTACTGGTTGGCTTGCAATGGTAGGTGCCTCTTTAGGTAAAATAGCATATGATGTAATGTTAATGATGCAAACAGAAACACAAGAAGTAGCAGAACCATTTCTTCATGGACGAGGATCATCATCAACAATGCCTCAGAAAAGGAACCCTATTTCTTCTGAAATAATGCTGGCTTGCTCAAAGTTATTAAAGGAAAATCACGCGTCTATGCTTGATGCGATGGTCCTTGATCATGAAAGAGCAACAGGCCAATGGCATGTTGAATGGCATGCTATACCTAACGCCTTTTTAGTCGCTTCTTCATCTTTCAGATCCGCTAAATATCTTTTAGAAGGTTTAGAAGTTTCACCTGAAAAAATGAAAGACAACATTTATAAAACCAATGGGTTAATAGTCGCAGAAGCTGTCATGATGGCGCTTGCACCTAAAATGGGAAGACAAATTGCACATGATTTAGTATATGACTGTTGTAGAGTATCGATCAAAAAAAATATTTCTTTCATAGATACATTATTAAAAAATAAAGAGATTTCTAATATTTTCAATAAGACTGATTTATTAGAAATAATAGACCCTTCTAATTATTTGGGAGCAGCTCCTGCAATGGCAAAAAGACTTTTAGATAACAGGAAGAAGTTCTAATAAAATGCAACAATTAATGTCAAAAAAAAGTCTTGATGACTTTTTGAAAAAAGAATTTCCTCAAGTAAGCAAAAACTTTAAAATATTAACTGCTAGTGATCAGTCTTTATCAATGCTAATGTATATTGCTGAAGAGCATTTGAGACCAGGAGCAACAGTTTCCGGCCCAACAATGTTTTTATTGGCGGATGTAACTTTTTACTTAGCTACTTTAAGTATTATCGGACCTAAAAGCCTAACTGTTACAACTAATTGTTCAATAAATTTTTTAAGAAAACCAAGTGAAAAAAATTTAATAAGTAAAGCTAGAATTTTAAAATTAGGCAAAACTTTGAGTGTAGGTGATGTTTTAATATATTCTGAAGATATAGATAAGCCTGTTGCTCACGCTTCACTAACATACTCAATCCCTCAAAAGTAAAATTCAAATTCTGTCTCTATGCCAAATCAAATGATCCGACATAAAAGTTGAAATAAAATAATACGAATGATCATAATTATCTTGTATCCTAAGTTTCAATTTAATTTTTGATTTTTTACAAGCATCTTCTAAAAGCCAAGGTCTTAATCCTTCTTCTAAAAAACTGTCAGAACCTCCCTGATCTACAAGAATTTCAGGGAAATAATAACCGTTTTTGACTAATGCTACACTATCATAAATTTGCCAATCACTATGGTTAAGACCAATATATTTCTTAAAAGCCTCACAAGACCAACTTGCTGTTGTTGGTTCAACAATTGGCGCAAATGCAGAACAACTTTTAAATTTTTTAGGGTTTCTTAAAGCCACTACTAGAGCCCCATGCCCACCCATTGAATGCCCAAAAATACTTTGTCTAGACATGTCAAAGTCAAAATTGTTCTGAACAACACTTGGAAGTTCTTCAACGATATAACTGTACATATTGTAGTTTTTATTGTAGGGAGGCTCAGTTGCATCTATGTAAAACCCTGCTCCAGAACCAAATTGCCAGTTTTCTTTTTCATCCGGTACATTGTCACCTCTTGGACTGGTATCCGGACAAATAATTACCATTCCTAATTCTGCTGCTTTTTTTCTATACTCCCCTTTTTCCATTACATTTTGATGACTACAAGTCAAACCAGATAAGTACCATAACACTGGAGGTTTTTTGATCTTAGGAGGAATAAAAACGGCAAAAGTCATTTCACAGTCATTTACAACTGACTTATGATTACAAACTAACTGCTTGCCTCCAAATGAAAATACTTCGGAAATAATTTTCATTAGAAGACTACAACAGATCTTATTGACTCACCAGCATGCATTAAATCGAAACCTTTATTAATATCTTCTAGTTTTAAATTATGGGTGATCATTGGATCAATATCAATTTTTCCTTGAAGATACCATTCTACAATTTTAGGAACATCTGTTCTTCCTCTAGCACCGCCGAAAGCTGTACCTTTCCAACTTCTACCTGTAACAAGTTGAAAAGGTCTAGTTTTAATTTCTTGACCTGCCCCAGCTACTCCAATAATGATGCTCTCTCCCCAGCCTTTGTGGGCACATTCGAGAGCTTGCCTCATTACATCAACATTTCCGATACATTCAAAAGAATAATCTGCGCCACCGCCTGTAAGATCTACTAAATAATCTACTAAATCACCTTCTATTTCAGAAGGATTTACGAAATGTGTCATCCCGAATTTTTTACCCCAGGATTCTTTTTTGTTATTCATGTCAACACCAACAATCATATTTGCTCCAACCATTCTTAATCCTTGAATAACGTTGAGGCCAATTCCACCCAAACCAAAAACGACTGCGTTACATCCAGCAGACGCTTTAGCAGTATTTATAACAGCCCCAATACCTGTGGTTACACCACAACCAATATAACAAATTTTATCGAATGGAGCTTTTGTATTTACTTTAGCAAGCGCAATTTCTGGCACAACTGTAAAATTTGAAAATGTAGATGTACCCATGTAATGTAAAATTTCTTTACCATTAATTGAAAATCTACTACTACCATCCGGCATTAAACCTTTACCTTGCGTAGTTCTGATTGCTTGACACAAATTAGTTTTAGGATGAAGGCAATACTCACATTCTCTACATTCAGGAGTATATAATGGGATTACGTGATCACCTATTTTTAAAGTTGTCACTCCTTTACCAATTTCTCTAACAATGCCAGCTCCTTCATGACCTAATATAGAAGGAAAAAGACCTTCTGGATCTGCCCCAGAAAGTGTAAATTCGTCTGTATGACAGATACCAGTGGCTTTTATCTCCACCAACACTTCTCCGTGACGAGGGCCTTCAAGATCAACCTCCATAATTTCAAGTGGTTTACCTGCTTCAACTGCAACTGCTGCTTTAGTTTTCATAATTTTCGACCCCCAAATCTTTATCTAATTTAATTAATTATGATTTTATCCCAATGACTTGCAAGACTTTTTAATATATACAATATTATTATAGCATAAACACAACTAGGAGTTTTGAAAATGAGTTTTGTTGAAACAGAGATTAATGGACAGATTTTTACTATAAGGCTAAATCGTCCGGAAAGACTGAATGCCCTCAGTACTGTTATAAGAGAGGGTATGGCAAGAGCTTTTACTCGTTTTCATGAAGATAATGATTTGGAAGTTGCTATTCTGACAGGAACTGGAAGAGGATTTTGCGCCGGTGAGGACATGAAAGAGTCCGTTGAAAGAGGAATTGCCGGATCTCCAAAAGAAATGGTTGAACAAGATTTAGTTAATCCTTTTCAAGAAGGGATTCTTCAAAAACCTGTAATTGGAGCCGTAAATGGATTTGCCATGGGTGGCGGCTTTATGCTTGTTGAAAGAACTGATTTAAGAGTGGCTGTAAAAAGTGCCATTTTTGAAATGTCAGAGGCTAAAAGATGGTTGCTTGGAGGATATAACCATGGACATTATGGTAACCTTCCTCATCCAATTGCTACTGAAATGGCATTTGGTTACAGAATATCAGCTGAAAGAATGCATCAAGTAGGCTTTGTTAATCGCCTTGTTGAAGATGAAATTGAGTTAATGGAAGAAGCTCATAAAATGGCAGAACATTTATTAACTCTTCCTCCTGCTTCAAGGGTTAATACATTATACATGATGAAACTAATGGCGCCCAAAATACCAAATAATATTGCTGAATTAGCTGAGAAACTTCATCTTCATGGTGATACAGAAGATAGAATGGAAAGTAGAAGAGCATTTGCAGAGAAAAGGACGCCTAATTATAATGGCTGGCTTAAACCTGAAGATCGATATAATATGCCAAAATTAAAAGAGAATTAGAGGATAAAATGAGCGAAATTAATGGAGCACTTTCCGGTTTAAAAATTGTGGCTTGTTCAACGGCTCAAGCTGGAACAGTACCATATATGCTTATGGCTGATTTAGGGGCGGAGGTAATAAAAATTGAAACTCCTGGAAAAGGAGATATGAATAGAAAATCCGGCTTCTTGGAGGGTTCAACTGGTTCTTTTTTTGAGACAAATAATAGAGGAGTTAAAAGTTTAACACTCAATCTTAAATCACAAAAAGGACAAAAAATACTTCATGATTTGGTTAAAGATGCAGATATATTTGGCCAAAATTTTAGACCTGGAGTGGCTGAAAAACTAAATTTTGATTATGAAACGCTTAGCAAAATAAACCCAAAAATAGTTTATGCTTCAGTTTCTGCTTATGGACCTGATGCACCAGACGGACATTTGCCTGGAACTGACGCTGTAGGACAAGCATTGAGTGGTATAGCTGAAGCATATTCAATACCAGGGAACAATTTAAGAACAGGGGTTGCCTCTGTTGCAGATGAAAGTTGTGCAATTCTTACTTTTGGGGGTATCTTAGCTGCATACATAAATGCTCAAAAAACTGGTAAAGGTCAAAAATTAGAAACCTCTCTAGTCGGAAGTGCATTTAGACTTCTTGGCTGGACAATGACAACTGCAATGTGGAGTAAAAGACCACCAATTACAGGTGCTAGGATCAATGGCACAAGAGAAAGACCAGGAATTGCTGCATGTTTCAATGACATTGACGGCAAACCTTTTGCTTTACAACTTGATCCAGATGACTGGCAGGAGGCTATGAAGGCCCTTAATTTTTTTGATACACTGAAAGAAAATAATTTAATTGATCTCGGGTTAGCATTTGAATCCGATGATAAGAAAACAGAAATTTTAAATAAACTTTCAGAATTATTCTCAACAGATAAAAGGGATAACTGGATATCTATTTTAAGAAAAGCAGATATGATATCTACTCATGTCAACACAATGCTCGAAGCCTCAGAAGATCCAAATATAAAGAAAAATAATTATGTAACTGAAGTGTGGTATCCAGAGCTTAAAAAGAACATGAAAGTTCACGGGACACCTTGGAAATTTTCAAAAACACCAGCAAAAATTAAGAGGGCTCCAAAATTAGGTGAACACAACGAGGAACTTTTATCTAATTTGGGTTATACCAATAAAGAAATTAAAAATTTAAAAGACGATAAAGTTATTTAATTTCTTCCATCTCTTTCACAAATTTTTTGAAGTTGGCTACGTAATGCTTTGAAGATCTAGTCATATTATCTATCATTTCTTGATTAAGTTCTCTAAAAGCCTTCGCTGGCGAACCTAGTATTAGCCAACCATCAGGAAACTCTTTATTTTCAGTGACTAAAGCGCCTGCTCCAACTAGACAGTTATTTCCTATTTTAGCATTATTAAGAATTGTCGCACCCATCCCAACTAGAGAATTATTGCCAATTGTACAACCATGTATAATAGCATTATGTCCAATTGTGCAGTTGTTGCCGATAGTTACAGGCGTGTCCGGATCTACGTGAATTATAGTATTTTCTTGAATATTTGTTTCGTTTCCAATTCTAATTACGTCATTATCACCTCTTAAAACTGATCCAAACCAAATTCCAACATCCTTTCCTAAAATGACATCTCCGATAACGTGTGCATCAGGAGCAACCCAATACGATTCATTTTCAGGTAATTGAGGTTTTTTTTCACCTAAGCTATATATTGGCATTTGCTCTCCTTCATAAGAAATTATTTTAAAAATATATTATATAATTTTTTCTTATTGTTAATATATTTATTACCAAGTCTGCGAGGATTTTTTATGAATTATAAAGATAGTATTATTTCTAATATTAAAATTTATAGACTAAACGTACCTCTAATCAAACCATATAAATTATCGTATAATACCTTTCATTCTTTCGAGCCCTTATTAATTCATATAGTTGATAATGAAGGTAATGAAGGATGGGGAGAACAACACATATCTCCAGGATCCAGTTCTGAAACTCGAGATGGTGGGTGGATATTCGCTAGAATTATATCAAAATTAATTTTAAATAAAAAATTGAGTGATGCGAAAGAAATAATTTTGTCTCATTCCAATATCAGCGTTGTTGCTTCAAGTGCAATTTATACGGCTATTGAGGAGCTAGAAAAAAAAGATGTTTTAAATGATAAAAGTTCTATCAAACTTAAATTACTAACATCATTTAATGCAGAAGAAGAAGCTGAAATCAAGGATGAGTTAGACAAAGTAACTGATCAAGGTTTTACAACAATCAAAGTTAAGGTTGGTAAAGACGTTAATTTAGATCTTAAAAAAATTAATTATATTCAAAGTAATTTAAACGGCAGGGCTAAAATTAGGATAGACGCAAATAGGGGATATACAGAAAAAGAAGGGTGTAAATTTGTTTTAGGATTGCAACCTGATAACATAGAATTATTTGAACAACCTTGTGATGCAAATAACTGGGAAGCAAATGCTGCTGTTGCTAAATTATCAAGCATCCCAATAATGTTAGATGAACCTATTTGCAGTATTAATGACATTAAAAAAGCATCTAAAATTGAGGGTGTTGGATTATGCAAACTGAAATTAAAAAGATTTGTATCTGTTACTAAATTGATAGACGCTATAAAATTTGCTCATTCGTTAGGATTAAAAATAGTACTTGGTGACGGGTTAGGTTCTGAAATTAACTGTTGGATGGAAGCTAAAATCGCATGTGGCTTAGTAGACAATGCTGGTGAATATAATGGATTTTTAAAAATTGATCCACTAGCAAGAATTCTATCAAATCCCCTTAAATTTAGAAATGGTTTTTTAATAATCCCTGAAAATTGGAACCTTGAAATTGACAGAGATAAATTAGAAAAATACAGTATTTATAAAGAAACAATTCATAAATAAAATATAACAGGAAATTTATTATGAAATTATTAAATAGCAATAAAAGTTTGGGTGGAGAAATTATTGGATTGGACATAAGTAAAAAATTAACCCAAGATCAAATTAATTTTATTAATGAATCATGGAATGAAAGATTAGTTTTAGTATTTAAAAAACAAAATCTTAATGATCCTAAATTGATTAATTTTAGTAAGTATTTTGGGGAACTTGATCCACCTGGACCAAATCCATATGGGATAACTTTTTTACCAGAATTTCCTGAAATTAATGTTATTTCAAATGTTAAAAACGAACAAGGTACTCCCATAGGTAATTTAGGAGATGGAGAAGCTGTTTGGCACGCTGATATGACATATTTAGATCTTCCTCCTAAAGCAGGAATTTTATATGCACTTGAAGTTCCTGAAAATCAAGGAAACACTCACTTTGCGAATATGAACCTAGCTTATAGTGAATTGCCTGCTGCTATAAAGAAAAAAATCGACGGTAAAATCCTAATTCATGACTCTGCTCATAATAGTGCTGGTATGCTTAGAAAAGGTTACTCAGAAGTCAATGATCCAACTGAGACACCTGGAGCCAGACATCCCATTGTAATTACAGATAAAAGTACAAATCAAAAACTCCTTTTTCTTGGAAGACGCCCCCATGCATATATTATTGGGTTAGAGGTTGAAGAAAGTGAAAATTTATTAGACGAAATTTGGGAACATGCAACACAAGAAAAATATACTTGGACACAGCAATGGGAAAAAGGTGATTTGCTAATGTGGAAAAACTTAAATGTACTTCATAAGAGAGATGCGTTTGACCCAAATACACGAAGAATAATGCATAGAACCCAGTTAAAAGGGGAAATTGAAATTACTGCTTAACTCAAATTTGTGTAGAATTTAGAAACTCTTGTTGATTTATTACAAAATCAATAGCACACTTAATTATATTTTTAATCGGGAGAGTAATATGACACAACTTAAAAATTCTTTTAGAAGAAGTATTGTGAAGGCAAGTTTGGGTGTTATTGCTATTGCAGGAATTAGTTCAGTTGGTCTAGTTTCTGTAGCAAGTGCAGATAAATATCCAAACAAACCAATAGAATTAGTTATACATGCTAAGTATGGTGGGGGAACTGATACAACTGCAAGAATGGTATCTATTAGAACAAGAAGAAATCTTAAGACTGACATTTCTATAGTAGCTAAAAGAGGTGGTTCGGGGGCAAAAGCTCAAAATTATGTTTTAACAAAACCTGCTGATGGCTATACAATCATGGCGTTAACACAATCTCATCTTTACACAATGGCTAGAGGTAAGTCTAACATGAAAATTGATGACATTGTAGGTGTAGCTAGAGCGATGGATGATCCAACCTTTATTACTGTCTCTGGAAAAGGAAAATTCAACACTTTAGAGGAACTTGTAGCTGCATCAAAGAAAGCACCTCTTAACTGGGGAGTTGCTCAAATAGGAGGAACTGAACATATAGGATTGGCTCAATTTGCAAAAGAAGCTGGAATTAAGTTTAAAGTTGTACCTTTTGGATCAGGTGCTCAAATGGTGCAGGCGCTTATGGCTGGTAAAATTGACGCTACATTACCAAATGTAAGTGAGGCAGCTAACCAAGTTGCTGACGGTAGCTTTAAAGCACTTGCAGTTATGGCAGAAGATAGACTTAAAGATTATCCAAATGTTCCTACTACTTTTGAAAAAGGGATCAAGGCAAAATGCTCAACAACTAGAGGTTATGCTGTATTAGCATCTACTCCACAGCCAATTATAGATCAAATTTCAAAAGCTATGGTTAAAGCGATGAAACATGACGTTTTTGCTAGTTATCTTGCTGGTGCTGGACTAACAGTTGAAGGCAGTGTTGCTGGAACAAAAGTTTGGGACAAACAACTTAAAGCTGAATATAAAGTTGCAGCTTCTGCTCTTAAAGAACTTGGTTTAATAAAATAAATTTAAGGTTTTCTAAGACATGAAAAACAAAGAAAATGCACCCAATTCATTGGGTGCATTATTAAATAAAAGTGACACAATCATTGCAATTATATTAACTTTAATCATTGCTTTTTTGTGGTTTGAAACAACCAAATTTGAAAAAGTTCCTGACTTATTTTCTAATAATATTCCCCCAGAAATGTTTCCTCAAATTTTACTTATTATAATTCTTGGAATGGTTTTAATAATACCTTTTGAGCACATTTTCTTAAAAAAAAGTGGGAAGGATATAGACTCGTCTAGAAAAAATCCTGTGCAGATTTCAACTATTGGAACCATGATAATTTTATCAGCAATTATAGCTTCTTCACAAATTTTAGGGGCCGCTCTGACAATAATTGCTGTAAGTATTTCCTTACCATTATATTGGGGTGAAAGAAGATTAAAAGTATTAATAGCTTATGTAGTTGGATTCCCATTATTTGTAATAATTTTATTTAATGTAATTCTTGGTGTGCATTTTGAGCCAGGGTTGTTAGATCTTATCAAAAATTAGAGAGGTTCGAAATTTGGAAGATATTGTAAAAGGCATAGGATTATTATTAGAATTTCAGAACATACTTTTAATCTTGTCAGGAGTTTTAATTGGAGTCTTAGTTGGAGCATTGCCTGGCTTAAGTTCTCCTATGGCAATTGCACTGCTTATACCTTTTACAATTTCATTAGATCCAGTAGCAGCAATAGCTATGATGGCAGCACTATATTGTGCAGGAACTTTTGGTGGCTCCATAACAGCTATACTTATTAATGCTCCAGGTGCTCCACCTGCAGTTGCAACAGCATTAGATGGATATCCAATGGCAAAGAATGGTGAGCCAGGTAGAGCTCTAGGCTTAGCTGCTGTATCTAGTGTTTTTGGAGGTATTTTTAGTTTAATAATTTTTATATTTGCTGCTCCTCTATTAGCTAAACTAGCTTTAGAGTTTGGGCCAGCAGAGTATTTTGGACTTGCTGTATTTGCTCTTTCCATGCTTGCTTCTATGAGTGGAAAATCTTCTTTAAGGAACCTTATCTCGGGTCTTGTTGGTGTGTTGATTGGAACTATAGGTATTCATTTAACTACAGGTGTAGAGAGATTTACTTTTGATATTCCTGACCTTGAAGAAGGTATTCATTTTGTACCAGTGCTTATTGGTCTCTTTGCAGTAAGTGAACTTTTCAAACAATCAGAAAAATTAAATGCGGTAGTTGAGAGAATTCAAGCAAAAGCTTTGAGATTGCCTTCCTTATTTGAATTGAAAAAACTAAAATATACTATACTGAGGTCATCCGGTATTGGAACATTTATTGGAATTCTACCAGCTGAAGGTTCAACAGTTGCAGCGATAATTGGCTATAATGAAGCTAGAAGATGGTCAAAAGATAAAGATAATTTTGGAAAAGGGTCTCCAGAGGGAATAGTAGGACCAGAAGCAGCCAATAATGCTGCTGCAGGTGGCGCCATGGTCCCAACTCTTGCTTTAGGTATACCAGGAAGTGGCTCAACAGCTCTCATCTTAGCTGCATTAATTATGCATGGTTTTAGACCTGGACCATATCTTATAAGTGAAACACCTGAGTTCGTGTATGCAATTTTTGGAGCGATGTTAATTGCTAACTTAGGATTCTTATTTATTGGTTTAGTTGGTGCAAAATTCTTCTCTTTAGTTGCTTTTATTCCAAAGAAACTTCTCTGGCCTGCTGTGTTTATTTTTTCAATGATCGGTTCTTATTCATTTGCATCGTCAATGTTTGATGTATGGGTAATGCTTGCCGCTGGATTATTAGGGTATTTTATGGACAGACACGGATTTTCTGCTGCACCACTTGTCATGGGACTAATTCTTGGAAAATTAGTTGAAGAAAGCTTTTCTCAATCAATGATCATTCATGATAACAATTTTTTTGCACTCCTTGAAAGTCCTGTTGTTTTATTGTTTTTTGTCCTTACATTTTTAAGTTTGTCATCTCCTTTTTGGACAAGATACTTCTCAAAGAAATAACAGTTTTTGATGATAGAAAAATGAACAAATTAGATGTTTCTCTTGCTGAAATCTTTTCAGAATGGGTGTGCAAGCTAAATATTGAAGACATACCGGAAGAAGTAGTAAATAAATTACAACTTATTGTGATGGATTCTTTTGGTCTAATGGTATCTGCTAAAAAAGAGCCATATATAAAAAGTCTTATAAATACACTACATGATAATGGCGAATGCACATTAGTTGGGCATAATAAAAAGGTAAGTGCGTTTAATGCATCTATAATTAATGGTACAGCGATACATGGTGAAGACTTCGATGATACTTTTGAAGGCACGCCCGTACATGTTGGTGCGGTAATGGTTCCCGCAATATTATCTTCAGTACAAGCAAAAAAATTAGATGGAAAAAGTTTTTTAAAAGGCTTAGTTGTTGGATCAGAATTAATTTGTAGATTAGCTTTAGTTGCACCAACAGCAGTTCATAGACAAGGTTTCCATCCAACTGCAATTTTTGGAGCATTTGGTTCATCAATAGGTGTTTCATCTGTGCTTAGAAATAATGTGAGACAAATGAGTTCAGGATTAGGTATTGTTGGAAGCATGGCTTCGGGGATTATAGAGTATTTAGCTGAAGGAACTTCTACTAAACGTCTTCATCCAGGCTGGGTTGCTGGTTGTGGGTGGCAATCTGCTAATTTTGCAAAATCTGGTTTCTTAGGTCCTAGAACAGTTTTTGAAGGTCAACATGGCGTTTTTAATAGCTTTGCTAAAAGTACTATAAAACCTGATCATTCACATATAATTTCTGAATTAGGAAAAAGATGGGAGACCCAAAACCTTGCTTTGAAGCCTTACGCTTGTGGAACAATGGCACAACCCTTTATTGATTGTGCTATCAAAATAAAAGATAAAATTGATAATATTGAAAACATAGACAAGATAATTGCAAGTGTGGGTGAAGGAACAGTTCATAGGTTATGGGAACCACTAAAAGAAAAACAAAAACCATCAACTCCATATGGTGCAAAATTTTCTGTCCCGTATTGTATTTCAATTGGATTGATTAATGGATCTGCTGGCTTAAATGAATTTACAGATAAACACTTAAAAAAATTAGAAGTAATAAAACTAGCCTCTAAAGTTAATTATGAAATTAATCCAGACGACGAATATCCTAGAAATTATACTGGTAAAATAAATGTTATAATGAAAGATGGAACGATTTACTCTTCATCCCAAGAATGCTTAAGGGGAGGAAAACGTGATCCACTTAGTCAAAATGAAGTTAACGAAAAGTTTGAAGCAAATTTAAAGTTTGCAAATATAAAATCAAATGAAATTGATAAACTATATAATTTTTTAAAAAATATTTTTAAATCAAAAAATTTAAATTTCTTAAATGAGATTAATTTTTAATTAATAAATTTTGACAATTTTTTCCTAATAACAAGTCAAGAAATCTTAACCATTTTTTTGTGTAATTACTTCTATTAACCACCCAATCAACGTGTTCTTTATCGCCTTTTTTTTGATTTATTTCAATTCCCCACAAACCATCAACTTCGTTTGGAACTGCTGAGTACCTAACATCAGTTATTACATTACTATCAATTTTTTTTCCTAAATAACCTTGAGAAAACCATTCAAATCTTTTTATATCTTTAAATTGTTGACTTTTTTTATTAAGTGCCAAAAATTCCTTTGATAAATCAAGTTTTTTTATTTTGGTCCCTTTACAGAACTCTGAAGTGTGAAATAATCTTACTGCGTCAACATAATAAAAACCATCAAATTCATAAATAGTTTTCCATAAAAATAAGTTGCCTAGGCTTGGCTTGACAGTAAGATTTTTACTTACATGCCCTCTTAAGTTTGAAATAGCTTGTCCTGCCTTTTCTGATCTATTTTCTTGAAATGCACCAAAAGATAGATAAACAGTTATATAAAAAATACCAAAAACACTGATTAATTTGTTCTTCATTAATATTGTGAAGATTATAGTAAAGATAACTGGAATAGTTAAAAATGGATCAACTACTGATATATAATTCCAAGAAATTCTATCGTCTGAGAATGGCCAAAAAAGTTGTGTACCATAACTTGTGCAAGCATCTAATAAGCCATGAGTAGCAAAACCAAAAAGGCTAAATAAATAAGTTTCACCCCAAGTTAAATGTTTTTTGAAGAATATCCTTGAAATCATCGTAATGATCAAAGCACCTATCGGAATAAAAATAATGGAGTGCGTGAATTGTCTATGATATTCTAATTTTAATAAAGGGTCTGTGTTTGATCTAATCAAAACATCTATATCAGGAACTAAACCAGCAAAACAACCTATTATTGAACCCAATAAAAGCTTTTTCTTATTTGAAATTGTCTGTGCAAAAATTGCTCCGAAAGCGCCTTGAGTAACTGGGTCCATAACTTAAACCAATAATGTTAAATAACTTGTTTATACACCAAGTTTCCTTGACTGTTTATATTTTTTTCTATTAGATTACCTTATAAATTATAGGTATTTTAAATGGATAATTTTCATTCTCAAGATAGAGAATATGACGCCATAATAGTAGGTGCTGGTTTTTCAGGGTTATATCAATTGATCTGTTTACGTGATCAACTTGGCCTAAATTGTGTAATTTTAGAAACAGGAGATGATGTCGGGGGCACATGGTATTGGAACCGATATCCTGGTGCTAGGTGCGATACAGAAAGTCACGCTTATTCATATTATTTTTCTGATGAATTACTAAAAGAGTGGACATGGTCAGAACGATATCCAGGTCACGCTGAAATTAGAGATTATATGAATTTTGTTGCAAATAAATTTGATCTGAAAAAAGATATTCTTTTCCAACAAAAAGTTACTAGCGCTTGTTTTAATAATGACGAAAAGAATTGGAATGTAATTACTAATAATAAAAATGCGTTTAAAGCTAAATTTCTAATATCTGCTGTTGGGTGCTTATCTAATACTAATATACCAAATATAAAAGGACTAGAAGATTTTGAAGGTAAATACTATCACACTGGTAATTGGCCTAAAAACGGTGTTTCATTTGCTGGCAAAAATGTTGGTCAAATTGGAACTGGATCAACTGGTATACAAGCTGTTCCGGTTATAGCTGAAGAAGCAAAACATTTAACTGTATTCCAAAGAACTGCAAATTACAGCATTCCTGCCAGAAATAAACCACTAACCTCAGAATTTAAGAAACATGTAAAAGAAAATTCAGATTTATACAAAAATCTAGTTAAGCGTACACCTAATGCTCATCCCTTTGAAATAAATAAGCGAAATGTTGCTGATGTAAATCCAGATGAATTAAACGAAATTTATGAAAAGGCTTGGGAAATTGGTGGCCTTCAATTTAGGGCGGTATTTAATGATTTGGTTACAAATATTAAAGCAAATAAAACAGCATCAGATTTTATAAAAAAGAAAATTAGAGAAACTGTTTCAAATAAAAAGTTTGCTTCAATATTGTCAGACATTGACCATCCCTATGCTGGAAAACGTCCACCTATCGATAGTAATTATTTTGAAACCTTTAATCGAGACAACGTTAATTTAGTTGACCTTCGTAGTGAGCCAATAGAGTTGATAGACAGAACTGGAATTAAAACTAAGAAAAATCATTTCGACCTCGATATAATTGTTTTTGCTACAGGTTATGACGCAATGACTGGACCTTTAATAAATATGAATATTACCGGAAAGAATGGTCTAAAACTTAATGATGTATGGAAAGAAGGCCCAAAAACCTTTTTAGGCCTTCAAATTCCTGGATTTCCTAATTTGTTTACTATAACAGGACCAGGCAGTCCTTCAGTGTTAACAAATATGCCAATGGCTATAGAACAACATGTGGAATGGATCCGAGATTGTATTAATTACATGAATAAAAAAGATTACTCAACAATTGAAACAGATATAAATTCTGCTGAAAAATGGGGAGATGAAGTCAATTCAGTAGCCAACAAAACACTTTTACCAACTGTAAAACATTCTTGGTACTTGGGAGCAAATATTCCAGGTAAACCTAGAGTTTTTATGCCTTATGCCGGTGGGCTTCCAAGATATACTGAGGTATGCGACGAAATAAAAAATAATAAATATAAAGATTTCATCTTAAATTAATGATCAATCATTAATAGTAGTTTTTATATCATTAATTTTAGTTCTAATTTTTTTCATTCTTTCTTCAAGAACATTTTTCTTTGGAGGGTTGTTTGAGTCAAATTGGTCTAACAGATTCGACATTTCGTTAGCTAACTCGTTGCTTTGTTTGTTCGAATCTATAAGTCTTATCTGTGTCTTTCTAATCAATGCACTCAAAACAACATTAGATTTAATCATTTTTGTGAAATATGACTTAGGTATCTTTTTGGCAACCAACTTTTGAGCACATACCTTTGCAGTGACAGTTCTAGGAACATTTAATAAAATAGATGTTTCTCCAAATATTTCTCCCATACCAAGTCTACTTAGCTTTAAACCGTCTTTTGTTTCAATATTAACATACCCTTCTAAAATTAGGTATGCCTCTGTTGCTTCATTTCCAGCTTCATATATTACTTCCCCAGGTTCCCAAATTGCTGACTTACCATTGTCTTGCATCTAATACCACCCACAAAGAAAAACTAAAAAAATTATACTGGAATATCTAATGGCTCCATCCAAAAAATATATCCATAGAAAATTAAATAACAATAAAATAATAAATAAGCCCACCAAGGTTTTGGTTTAAAAGTTTTACTTTTTTCTTCTATAACCTCTAGTTCTTCTTTGTAATTTTTATAATAATTCATCATAAAATTGGATCTGCCCAACTAAATTCTCCACCATAAATTTAAATTTCATATGTCTAAAAAAATTGTTTCTCTATCGCCTTGCAAAAAAATATCAAATAAATAACTATTCTTTCTAATTTTTTTAGCAATTAAGCTATTTACATTATCAAGACTTATTATAGATAAAAGTGGATCATTTTTCAATTCATCATCTTCAAAATAGACTCGAGTATTTAATGTCATGTTCAGTCCCCTTGCAGAAATTGATAATGAAAGATGCGGGCTATGTGTTTTTCTATCAAAACCTTTATAAGATCCAGGTTTAATAGTTTTCAATGTAAACTTTTTGGTAATGTTATTAGGTATCAAACGTGCAAATCCACTGTCTGCGTTAAATTTTCCTTTTTCATCACACTGCCAAGTTTCTATCATTACGTCATCTAACGCAACACCATTACCATCAAACACTGAACCTTCGATAGTTATTAATTCGTTTTCTTGCTTATCCTTAAATGGAATTTCTCCTAAATCATTTTGATAAATTTTGTTAATTTTTACAGCATTAGGCATACAACCTATATGAAGAAATGGACCTGCTGTTTGAAAAGGAGTTTCATCAAGCTTTGCTTTTATAGTTTCCAAATTAAAGACCCTCTTTTCTATTTTCAAAATAGGTTTGTTTTATCCCTCTTAACACGATATCAAATTTATAAGCTAATAGATTTTGTGTATTTGATCTAGATGTATCCAGAACCCCAATTAGACTATTTTTTGCTTTTTCATTCCCAATGGAATTAAGCATTGGGCAAAGTTTGATTAGTGGATCTCCTTCAAAATACATTTGCGTTATTAATCGCTGTCCAAAGCTTTTACCAAATATAGAAAAATGAATATGCATTGGTCTCCATTCAATTCCTCGATTTGGATATGGATATGGTCCAGGTTGAATTGTTAAAAATTCGTAATAACCAGTAGATGAAGTTAAACACCTTCCACAACCAGCAAAATTTGGATCAATTGGTGCAGGGTTTTCATCGTTGTTATGTAAATATTTACCAGCTGCATTAGCTTGCCAAATCTCTATTAATGCCCCTTCTATTGGATTAGTGAATTGATCGGAAACAGTTCCATAGACAATAATTTTATGACCGAGTGGAGATATTTTATTTCTAGAAAAATTTAAGGTTAAATCGTTATCTAATTTGCCAATAATATTTTTGTTAAATATTGGTCCTATGATCTCAGTATTCGAAGATGGAAATGAGATTTTTCTATTTTTAGGTGCTCTAAATATACTAGATTTATAATCAGGAAAATCTATCTCAGGATGTTTTTTGTAATTTCTTTTGATTAGCGATTTAGCATTCATATTTTTACCTAAATTTACCGAATTATTTGTGATTTAGGGTTAATAAGGTAAACCAACATAATTTTCTGCTAAAACTTTCTGAGATGCAACTGAATTTTCTAAATATTCTATTTCAGAATCCTGTATTCGTTGATCAAAAGAGGATTGTTCAGGAAATTTATGAAAAGTTGTAGTCATCCACCAGCTAAATCTTATTGCTTTCCAAACCCTAGAAAGAGCATTATAAGAATACTTCTTTAAACTCTCATTTGTGTGAGATTGGTAATATTTTTTTAGAGCATCGTGCAAATAGTATACGTCTGAAACTGCTAAGTTTAAACCTTTAGCACCAGTTGGGGGTACGATATGTGCTGCATCACCAACTAAAAATAATTTTTCCCAACTCATCGGTTCACATACAAAAGACCTTAATGGTGCTATTGACTTTTCAATGGAGCTTCCAGTTATAATAGTATCTGCAGCTTCAGTTGGAAGTCTCTTTTTTAACTCATCCCAAAACTTTTGATCTGTCCAAGCCTCAATCTTTTCATTTAAAGGAGTTTGTATATAATATCTGCTTAAATTTTTGTTTCTCATTGAAGCTAAAGCAAAACCATTACCATGATTTGCATATATTAGTTCCTCACTTACAGGAGGTGTTTCTGATAATATACCCAACCAACCAAAGGGATACTTTCTTTCGAAACTTTTGATTATTGATTTTGGAATTACAGTTCTACTTATTCCGTGAAAACCATCACAGCCTGCTACTAAATCACAATTTATTTTCTTTTCCACACCCTCCTTTTTAAAGGTAACAAACGGAGCATCTGTATCTACAGCTTGTGGCAAAACATCTTCTGCATTATTTATTATATTGTTGTTTTCTTTTTTTATTATATTGTATAAATCTTTTGTTACTTCGGTTTGTCCATAAACTGTTACATGTTTATTCGTTAATTTTTTTAAATTTATTCTAAATCCGTGGTTTTTAAATGATAATTGGATACCATCATGATCAAAACCCTCTTTTTCAAGCCTATGTGACACTCCTGCTTTTTTGAGCATTTGAATTGTACCACTTTCAAGTACCCCAGCTCTAATCCTAGATGTAACATGTTCTTCGGATTGTTTTTCAAGAACTATATTATCAATACCATCTATTGATAAAAGTCTAGACAGTAATAGCCCTGAAGGTCCTCCCCCAATTATAACAACATTAGTTCTCACAAAAATTTGTCCTTATCATCCATTATTTTAAATAAACTATTAACAAAAATATACATCCTATAATCTGTAAAAAATTTATAAATACTGACAATTTATGTAATTTGTTAAATTTTTTTTCATCATTCGAATCTTTTGCTTTATTTACCATTGGTATCAAAATTTGCCTTGAGAATATAAAACCGACCATAATAAATGAATAAATTAATATTGATAATTTATTTTCAAAGTAAATAGAAAGAATGACACCTGCTAAACTCAAAACAAAACCATAAAGGTAGTATTTTGGAAAAAAAATTCTCAGAAATTTAGATGATTGTTTTTCATCTAAAACTTTAAACACTGAAGTTGCAACTACTAGCGGGAAAAAAATCATAAAACTTAATGTTGCTGCAGCCACTAATGTTAACAAACTTTACTCCTTATTAGATAATTTTATTTTCTTATATCAATAATTATCATAAAGTATACATTGTTTTAGTAAAGTTTTCATGAGTAACAACAATGAACAAAAATATCATATCTTATTCAGTAGATACTCTAATTTCAGAAAAAGAAATAAAAAAACGCATTGTTGAATTAGGTAAAGAAGTTAATCTTTTTTACAAAGATACTCAGAAACTTTTGGTTGTTGGATTATTAAGAGGTTCTTTTGTATTTATTGCTGATTTAGTACGGGAACTTAAAATACCTGTTGAAGTAGATTTTATGACTGCTTCTAGTTATGGAAATTCTATGCAATCTTCAAATAATATAAGAATTTTAACAGATTTAAACTCCGATATTAAAAATTTAGATGTATTATTAGTTGAAGATATTATTGATACTGGGCACACTCTTAATCAAGTAATCAAGTTACTTAAAAATAGAAAACCCAAAAGTTTGGAAGTTTGTTGCTTGTTAAATAAATTTTCACGACGGGAAACAGATATTGAAAGTAGATGGGTAGGATTTGATATCCCAGACGAATTTGTTGTTGGTTATGGAATTGATTATGCACAGGATAATAGACATTTACCATTTATTGGAAAAGTAGTCCAAAAATAAGTTGGGAATAGCTTTAATTATTTACCTTATTTAGGATAATCGTGGAGATTTTAAAAAGCTATTCCCTACACTGTGTAAATAGCAAATAATATGCCAAAAAAATGAATTTATTCTATTTTATTAAAATCACCTAAATTAATGCGAGGGGAATATTCAACCTCACATTCACCTTCAGTAAATGAAACCGTTCCTCCCATTTCTCGAATATCTTGCCAAAATTGATTAGTCCATCCAGCTCTTTGTTTATTTACATAATCCTTGTTTTTGAAAAGATGGAATATTTCTATTGAGTTTTCAGTAACATTTGTAAAAGCTCTTATTATCATCTCTCCATCTTGAAACATATCTTTACTTCTACTTTTTAACGCGTTTATTATGGCCTCTTTTGCTAATTTATTTTGAAACTTGATTGATCTTGTCACTGCCCACATTTTTTTCTCCTAAAAAATTCAAAATTTATTAACCCCATGGTTTAATTACTATTTTTATTGCATCATCAATTCTTTCTCTAGCATACTTTAAAGCAGTTGGAAGATCTGACAAATCAAAAGTATGAGTATGTACTAGTTTCGCATTAAATCTTTTTTCTTTCATAAATTGCATGGCTCTATGTGTTGCACTTTTGCCCTCACCTCTTATGCCAAACATGTAAATATTATTTATAACCATATGTGGGATGTTGATTTCAATTGGTTTGTGAGGAAAAGCAGCAAGGCAAATTTTACCTCCTCTATTTGTCATCATAATTGCATCATTTAAAGCTTCTTTAGTTCCTGCACACTCAATCACATAATCAGAACCTTTTTTTCCAACTATATTTTTAACACTTTGAACAATATCTTTTTCATTCTTAACATTAAGTGTGTAATCCGCGCCAAGTTGTCTTCCTATTTCTAACCTGCTATCTCTTGTACCAATTAATATCACTGGTCCTGCTCCTAGAGCTTTTGCAACTGCAACGCCCAATAATCCTATTGGGCCAGGGCCTATTACTACTAAACTTTCCCCAGCAATTAATCCTCCTAATTCGGTAAGACCATACATCGTAGTTCCTGCTGTAACTACTAAAGTTGCTTCTTCATCTGACATACTATCTGGAACTTTTATAAGTGTGTTTATATTATTTACTGCGTATTGTTTAAAACCACCATCAGTTGTAAATCCATTTGCTCTGTGACCTTTATTTACATTTCCATAGTTTAAACCATAGTTATGACATGAAGTATACATTCCCATCCTACATCTTTTGCATTGACCACAACCAGAATGAATTTCTACAGTCACCCTATCACCAATATCAAATTCATCTACCGAAGGACCCAATGCAACGACTGTCCCCATATACTCATGTCCAGGTGTAAAATTTTTATTAAATGGTAAACCACCCTCTATTAAAGCTGGAGAACCATGACTTATAACATCGAGATCTGTTGTGCAGATAGCTACTGCATCAATCTTAATTAGAACTTCTGATTTACTAGGCATAATAATTGGCTTATCAACTAACAACAGCTCATCTGGATCTCCTAGAACCCATGCTTTCATTTTTTCTGGTATAGGATACTTATCTGATATCTTTCCATCAAAATTAATTGACATAATAAATCCTTAATAAAATTTAATGAATCCATTTAATGTTTGATTTGTCAAATAAGATTACATATCAAATCTTATCTTTTAATTTATATTCCCTCCATGTTGTAAATAATCCTGACCCAATAACTATTAATGAACCTATAATAATCATCAAATCTATGCTTTCAGAAAAAATTGTAACACCAATAATTGATCCAAATACTAACTGAAGATATGAAAATGGTTGTACGACTGAAGCCTCAGCAACTTGTAATGTTTTGACCATAATAAAATGTGAAGTTGCACTTAAAAGGCACATTATAAAAAGCCACAAATAATCCTCTCTAAGAATACTATCCCATGTGAAAAGACTGACAATACTCATTGTTATAGTGCCACCAATACCGGTCCAGAAAAAACTAGTTAATGCATTATCTGATTTTGAAACATGTCGTGTTAAGATAAGATAAACTGCAAACATGATTGCACCAATAATTGCAAAAACAGATCCTTCTGAAATAACGTTTGTAGTTGGTCTTAAAATTAAAATCACACCTATAAAGCCTATGAAGATTGCCATCCACCTCCTCCATCCAAACTTTTCCCCAAGAAAAGGAACTGACAAACCTGCGACTATCAATGGGTAACACGCTATAATTGCGTGAGTTTCAACCAATCCTAATAAAGTGAATGTGTAAACAACTAAGCAATTATTTAAAGAGAGAATTATTCCTCTAGAAAATTGAACGTAAGGTTGTTTTGTTTTTAAAATTTCTGATATAGGATTTTTAATAAATAAACATGCAATTATCATAACTATGGCAATAAACCAGTAACGCATCGTTACAAGTGTGAAAACATTATTATTTTCAGCAAGATACCTGGAAAATCCATCCATGCTTGAAAACATAAATGTTGTAATAACCATAAGGCTTATTCCATAAAGCGTGTTATTTTGCATTAAAAAAAACTCGAAATTTGAGATTAGTTTTTTATAAATAACAAATAAAATAACAACAACAAAAAAATAGAGACCCACAGGTCTCTATTTAATAAGGAGGAATATATAATAATTACTTTGTAATATCTTTAACGACATATTAAAGAAATGTTTAATTATTATTTAAAGAATTTTGAAGATCTAATACTTTCCTTATATGCAAGTTTGCTTCTTCTATTTGAAATTGGTCAAAGTTCTTTATGGGTTCTCTACAGAAATTTGTATTAAAAATTTCTTCTTTTACACGCAACATTTTTGAAAATTTTACAGAAATATCTATATGTTGATGGGTAAATGATAAAACTGGGATTATTTGGGCAAATAACTTTCTAGCATTTTCAATTTTGTTTTCTGAATATAAATTATAGATTTTGTTATAAATAACCTCCATAGTGGATGGAATGAAAGAATGAACTCCTCTGTTTAAGGCTTCAATCATACCCATAATTGCCCACCCACCACTCAGATGTAACCGTTGATTAGTTATATCTAAAATTTTAGTGTATTTTGGACCTGAATTAAGGACTTCTATTTTCAAACTTTTAAATTTATCTATGTTTTTAAATAATATAACTATATCTTCATCTCTCATACCATAATCTGTCCATGATAAATCTTGTATCATGAGATTGTCTGGGCCGTTTTCTGCAATTTCATTAAAACATTCAACTAGTTCATTGCCAAAAATATTCTCAGGTGTCTGACATAATATCCAATCAGCTCCTAATTCCTTTGCATTTTTAGATAATGTAATTCTTTCCTTTTGATTTTTAGCGGTACAACTTACAATG
Source organism: SAR116 cluster bacterium AG-321-K23 (assembly GCA_003284565.1). Lineage (GTDB taxonomy): Bacteria > Pseudomonadota > Alphaproteobacteria > Puniceispirillales > Marisalimonadaceae > Marisalimonas. The sequence goes on along the minus strand of QBXO01000010.1, from coordinate 26,080 downwards.
ATTGGTATTCTATTTTTATTATAAGTGACACATTCATTTAAAAGGATATTTTTTTCATCAAAAGTTAGACTTGAGTTTTCTCCTGCAACTGCTCCTACAAGCATACCTGTACATCCAGTTGCAATAGTATGATCTATTAATTTTTTTAAGCTAGGTATATCAATTTTATTTTTTTCATTAAATGGTGTATGCAAACTAGGTATAATACCTCGCATCATTGAAATATCTTTTTTTACTTCAGCCAATTAATGTACCGTTTTCAAGTTTGACATCAGGACGTAGTAAATGCACGTCATTTCCAGAGATTGCACCAAGTACAAGAACTTCAGAATTAAAACCAGCAATTTTTTTTGAAGGTAAGTTACAAACAGCTACAATCTGTCTATTAACTAGTTCTTCTAATGAATAATTAGTAATTTGAGCAGAGGTTTGTTTTGTACCAATAATTTTACCAAAATCAATTTTTAAAATATATGCTGGTTTTTTTGCTTTTGTATTCTGTGAAGCTTCCAAAATTGTTCCTAAAACAATATTTAACTTTGTAAAATCATTAATAGAAATTTGTTCTTTATTTGATGAATACATTATTTTAATTTTTTATTTAATTTTACTAAGTTTTCCATTTTAGACATATTTTGAACCATTTGAGATTTTAATATGCCTCCCGAGTCTATAATGATATTTCTATAAAAAACGTCACCATCTACTATCCCGGTTGCTTTTAAATGAAGACTCTCTGTTTCAATATCAGCATATATTTCTCCTTCAACAAAAATATTTTTAGCTGATACTGCTCCAATAAAGACACCTGTTTTTTTTATAAATAAGTTTTTCACTTTAAGAGATCCTCTAAAATTTCCCAAAAGCTCCATATCCCCTAACCCAGAGTAAGATCCCTTAAATGATGAGTTTTTTGCTATTCTAATTATTTTATTCAATTTATTTTTCCAACTAGCTTGTATATTTTGGAGATGATACCAAAATAAATCAAATTAATTTTTTTGGTCATTATTCCCAATACATTTTAAAATAATATTTTTAGTAAAAATTTCATTATAATTATTATTTATAGATCTTAAATTAGCATTGAATGCTAATGATTTGTCTTTAATTATAAATATGTAATTGAGTATCGGATTTTCATCATTTGATACCTTACTAATAGCCATTAAAGCTATTTTTGAATTCTCTACAATTTTATATTCAACTGGCTCACCCTTTTGATCTTCATATTTTACCAATTCATCCCTTACAGTCATTTTAGACAAATGGCCATGTTTTTTATCTATGCATGAGTATTCAAGAGCATAACTACTAGAAAAGAAATATAATAAAAAAAGTATAGAATAAAAAATTTTCATTAAACTTTCCTTATTGAAACTAGATTATTACAAACTATTTAAAATTATAGAAAAATATCTTATTATTTTAAAATAAATTTACAAAAAATTAAAAAAAATGAATAGCAAAAATTTATCATTATTTGTCTTTTGGGGTCTGGCTTTTATAGTAATTACTTGGTCACTGCCTTTTTTAGCAAGAGAAAATCAAATTTTTAGTAATATTTTGTCATACTGTATATCAATTATAAAGTGACAAACTTTCAAAAAAATGTAAAAGATTGTGCTTTAAAATTACACATAGATTTCATATGAATCTTGCGATAAAAAAATTTATCTTACTTTCATCAATTATTATTTCTTTCATCATTATTTTGGTTTTGACTTTTCTTTTTGCAGAATATCTTTCACGTAAAAATGCTCCACAAAAAATGTCTGAAATAATCGATAAAGTTCATTTGATTGATCACAACGGACAAGCTTTTAAAAAGACTACTTTAAAAAACAAACCTTCATTGTTATTTTTTGGGTTCACAAATTGTCCAGAGATTTGCCCTACAACATTAGCTGATTTATCAGAAATAACCAAAGAAGTAACTTCAAGTGTTAATGCAATAAATATAATTTTTGTTACTTTAGATCCCATAAGAGATAATAAAAAACATCTTAAAGATTATGTTCAATATTTTGGTAGTAATATTATTGGTGTGACAGGTGATAAAGTTGAAATAAAAAAATTCGCAGAGAATTGGGGAGTCTTTTATGAAACTGTCAACACTTCAAATAATAATTATACACTTAACCATACTGCGACTGTATTCATGATTGATGAATTAGGGAATTTTAGAGGAACAATATCCTGGGGTGAAAATGAAACGTCTGTAATGCAAAAAATTAATAATTTAAGCAAACTTAATTAAAAACATAACCTAAACTATTTAATTTTTCCTTAACACTCTTAGAAGATAAAAATTTTAAAAATAGTCTTGCCTCTGATTTTTTCTCTCCATCTTTTAATAAAATAGCGTCTTGTTTTATAGGTGAGTATAAATTCTGAGGAATATCCCAAACCTTACCTTTTTTATTTTTAATATTAAAATCAGATTTTGCTATGAAACCTATATCTAAATTACCATAATAATTCATTAGAAAAACTTGATTGACATTTTTACTTAAGACAAATTTTTTTTCTAATGTTTTTGAAATTTTCAGAGATTCTAATACTTCCTTAGCAGCCATGCCATAGGGCACATATTTTGGATTGCCTAACCCAATATACTTTATTTTTTTAGAAAAAATTATATTTGGAAATGTAAAGTTAAAAAGATCCTTGTTTGTACTAAACAAAAGTAATTTTCCAGTTGCGTATGTAAATCGTGTTCCTTTAATTCCTTTAGTTGTTTTTTCAAGTTTTTTTGGAAGAACTTGATCTGCTGAGAGAAAAATATCCAAAGGTGCTCCATTTATAATCTGAGAATATAAACTTCCACTTGAACCACTTGAAAGATAAATTTTAGCATTATTTTCAATTTCAAAAGTTTGTTTTATAGCATTCATAGGCATTAAAAAATTTGAAGCTACACCTATATGTAATTCAGCAGCAAGACAATATTTACAAGAGAAAGCCGCTATAAAAATATAGAAATATAACGAAGAAAAAAATTTTAGTATTTTTTTAAGTGCTAAATACATTACATTAATTAAATAATGAGACTACGTAGTAAATAATAAATGTTATTATTGATAAACATAAAATGAAAATAATAAACATTGTTTGAATATAATCTTTAACTAAAACTGTCACAAATTGTTTTGTTTCGTATAATCCAAAAAATACTAAACAAAATATTATTGATAAAGGAAAAGTTAAAAAAAACAGTGTAGAGAAAAACCAGAATTTTATAAAACCCATTTCTTTAAATCTATTTTTTTCATGAATTGATTTGATTTCATTCTCCATAGAAGTTTTCAAGAAGTTTTATAAGTGGGAAAAAATTAATTTATAATTAGCTCATCGTTAACTGAGATAACTCCGGTTTTTTTCACCTTTGCATAAACTCCTAAATCTAAGTGGCCGAAATGGTTTTTAATTTCATAAGGTATATTTACATCTCTGAGAGCATTTTTTGGATTTACATTTGTTGCTGCACATCTTTTTGTTCTTCTAAAAACTTCCAAAACAGTTTCACCAATATTAAGGGTCTTACCAATCCAATCAAATTCTTTCCATGGTTCACATTCATCAATCAGTAAGTTTGCCCTAAATCTGGAAGGATCAATTTTTTTATTTATTTTTTTTTCAAAGTCATGAATTGTATTTAAGTTAATAATAGATATAACTTTATCTGGAAGATCTGAAAATGAGTGCTTAAAGTCTTTATTATTTTCACTTTTCGTTCCTTGCACTAACCTTGGCTTATTTTTTTCACCTAAATCTAGATGTTTCTGAAAAAAAATCTCAACTTTGTGAAGGTTCATATCATTATCAATAATTTCGTCAAGAACTGTTTCTTCTTTAATTTTTATTATTAATCTTTTTAATTTGTGATCAAATGTTGTCTTCAATTCTGCTAATTTTTCATCTTGAACTAGAGCTAAAAAATTAGTTTTTCTTAAATATACAGGATTTTTCTCATCAAATAAAACATGCGATCTAGCAAATGCAAATTCCCTATCACCGGGTAAAACTTGATTTTTTTCTAATGAAATTTTTTCAATATTTTCCCCCGAAAGACCTTTTATGGGGTATCTTGTTATTTTCTTCAATATAGGCATTTTTTTAAGTTTTATAATATTTAGATAGAATTTCAATATGTTTTAAGAATTTATTTTAATATGTAAAACATATTAAGATGCAGTTTCAAATAGTACTTCTGGGTTTGACATTGTTTTTATTTCTAGGATATTTCCATTAGGGTCTTCAACAAAAAAAGTCTCTTGTTCAAATTTCGACCCTATAAATCTTCTGTAAGGTTTATCAAAGTAATCAATATCACTCGCTTCTATTCTTTTTTTAACTTCCTCAAAATCATTTTCTTCTAAATGCACTCCAAAGTGAGGCACACAAACGTCTCCCATATCGACATCGTGCCTTTCTCTAAATTGCTTTGATTTAGTTTCGTGAAGAGTAAGTTCATTACCCCAAAAATTAATATCAATCCACCGTCCTTCTTCTTGGTTACCAGTTTTACAACCCAAAACGTCACAATAAAATTTTAAAGCTGTTTTGATATTACCTGCGGGTATTGCTAAGTGAAAACAATTAGTCATAAATAATCTCCCAAAAAACGAAAACTAATGCCCAAGATATATTTATATCAATGACATTAGTTATAATTGAAATTTAAAATTATATTATTTTATAAGTATAACTATGTCAAAACTAGCTTATGGTTTTTAGTAAGGATTTTAATAATTTCTTGGATTTACCATAAACTTTAACTTTTTTAATTTTGTCTAAGTTACTCTTGTCATTGCCTACGACGACTAAACCTATCATTCCCATAGCCTTATGAGGTGTACATTGGTATAAATAGATACCAGGTACACTAAATTTATATTTAGCATCTTTACTAATTTTTGATTTATATTTAGAAGCACCTTTTGGTATTCCTATAAATTCAACATTATGGCCTTTATCTACAGATTTCCATGTTATTTCATCATTTACTTTTACAGACATTACCTTTTCAGAATAGACCATTCTATCCTTTCCAAGTTTATTTAACATGTCTACTGTGAAACTTTCAGCAAATGAAAATTTTGAAAGTATAACGCCTAAGAATAATGTAAATAAAGAGAGTTTAATATATTTGAACATTTGTTTTCCTTGTTTTCTATAATTTATGAATAATACATATATGTATCAAATAAGATTATTTAAACCCAATTCAAAAAATGCATATCTTTTTTTTTAATATCAATACTAGGTATACATATAAATACATTTATTAAAATTTCATCTCAGAGAGTAGAACAGCTAGTTGAGCACCGTGCATATCTCTATCAAAAATGTCTCCTTGTATTGTTTTCCTAGGAAAAGAAAATTTTATTACATTTAAATTATCAATCTCAAATCTATTCAAATCTTGCTCACTTATCATAAACAAACTTGAAATTTTTGAATTTTTTAATTTATTACGAATATCTTTATATACCTTTTTATCTCCACAAAATACATCAACTGTAATCCAAAAAGGTCCTGCATTCTTAGATCTTATTTTTTTAACTTTTTCACCTAGAGTTGACAAATTACACCTCTAAAATTTTAATTTGAAATGCATCCATTGGGTTATCTAATTCTAAAATATGATTCAATGCAAACTTATAAACACACCCTCTATCTGAATGAACTGGAGAAAATGGAAATGCAAAGGTTGGGAGTTCTTCATTAGTAGAAAGTGGAAAATGTAATAAAAATGGATTTATTAATTTTGCTATTTCAGTTGAAATTTTATTTTTGGAGGTGATTAAACACAAAACACCTACTTCAACGGGACTTCCTTGGTTTTTTTCTAATTCTCCCAAGATTGAGTTATAACCTATATGTCTGAATTCAATTGAATACTCAGAAGTATTTATATCCATTCTTTCTTCGATTTCTTTTTTTAAGAACGTTGATAACTTATCTGTCCATTTTTTTATATTTTTCACATAATTATTATCTCTTAATAATACTAATAAAGATGTTTGATGTCCTGCAATCTTAGCTCCTTCTAACTTGACTCTGTAATTTTTAGATGGATTCCAGGTTGCTCCCTCAACTCGGACCTTTTTTTTATCAATATTATAATAATTTGAGTAAGTTACATCCATAAATCCTCCTGGTTCGTGTAATATATAAGGATCAGCATTTTCATAAAGCATATGGGCAGCAACTGTTTCAGAAGTGCAGTATGCATTTTTGGACATTGGCTCAACAGTAAATCCAGTTTTATCAAATTCTACCATTACAACGCCAGATGTAGGGTTTGTTGAACATAGCGCACCACACTCAGCAACTTTAGCTCCATGCCAAGAAGAACCAGGATGTGCCCCTTTCATTAATGGCAACGCAGAAATAATTGCAGTGTCAGTTGTTCTGCCCGCAAGAATAATATCAGCACCTGTATTGATGCACTCTTGTATTTGTTCTGCACCAGCAAGCGCAACTATATTTGTCATTTCATCAATTAATTTATTATTAAGCTTAGGGGCAGGATTTAAAGGAAGGATTTTATTTAATTTATAACTTTTTTTAATATAGTTTTTTTCTTGATCACAATATAATTTTGCAATTTTTAAATGTTGATTTAGCTCTTCAGCTAATTCAATTGTTATATTTTCCATCCAATCAACCATCCCATTAGTTCCACAAGTGCCACAAGAACCAATTACCAGTGGCACATTAGCTTCTGCTCTTGCTATCATAAGACTTTTCCATTCTGCTTTTATAGCAGCACGTGAATACTTTGATGTCCCTGAACCTAGAGAATATGGACCGCTATCTGTAGAGCCTCCATCAATACTAATTATATCAGGATTATTTTTAATACCGCACCTTAGAGCTTCATAATTAAAACCTAAACCCAGAACCCCTGAAGGAACTAATACTTTAATAGGTATCATTGCATAACTATAATTATATTTAATTTATTTATAACTTACATTTATTTGTAATTAATAAAACTACTTTAATTAACACAATACATCCAATTTTTTTCGTTAATAACTTCACCAATAAATAAAAATGGCTCATTTCCTGTTTTTTCAGCATAATCTATTAAATCCGCATTTTTATTTGATTTTATGATTAATCTATTATTTTTAGACAATCCTTTTGATCCAGACAATACTACAAATTCAGATGATAAATCTACTAGACCACTTCTAGGTTGTTTTGGTATCATTATCTTATCGTAATTGTATCCCCACGAATTCAAGCAATTAACGGAGATATCAATATATTTAGCCTTAACTTTCATCAAGCATTGTTGGAAGATATTTTTATTTATACCTTTTAAACTACGTATGGGGTAATCAAAATTAATATCCTCAATAGAGGAAAGATTTTTCCATTTATTAATCTGATTATCTGATGGAGAAATAATAATCGTATTAAAATGTAATTTTGATTTTATTAAAATAGCTAGTTTTATTTCTGAGTTAAATTTTGCATGATCTAAAACTTTAATCTCAATATTTTTAAGATTGAGCTTTTTTTTATGTAATTTTATAATTTTATATATATCATTTCTTTGAGATAACGGTGTTATGATTTTGTTTTTAAAAAGTTTAACAAATTTTCTACCACCATTTTCTTTTCCATAATATTTATGATAGTGGTTGTCTAAAACACTTAATTGATACAATGAGTCAAAAGATGGGGGTGCTAATTCTCTTATTTCCATTATATTATTATTAGAACCAATTGCATGCCATTTTGAAAGAGTGCCTCTCGACATTCCAAGTTTTTGAGCTAACTCAACTTGACTATTTTCTAACTGATTTAATGCATTTGTTATTGCTTCTGCCATCTCAAATATACTATTTTTGACTTTATTTTTGGCAAGATTAATTTTTATTACATGGTCATCAATTGACATTATGTTTGGAATTTGTGTGTTCATTTTTGATTTTATATATGTTTAAAGTTAGATAAATATCTACTAAAATTTCTTACCACCTTTTTGAAAACGATTTGCAATTTTGTGATCCGCTCTTGATTTATTATACTCTAATTTTTCATAAATTGTTTCACCTAAATTAAAACTCTTCGATTCAGCTAAATCAAATATTCTAATAACAGCATCAGCCAGTTCAACTTCCATCATAGATTTGTGTTTTAAGTGATTATCCATTAATCCTTTTCTTGCACCTTCCATGGCTTCACTTATTTCTGAATGAATTAAACATAATAATTCTCCAATATTTCTATCTTTTTTTCTACCTTCAGCATCATGCCACCAACCGCCCTTAACAGCAGCTTCATGGCAATCTTTCGCACAACCATTTACGCCCAAGATATTTTTATTCATTAATTAATCCTTCAAGTAATTAAATTTTAAAAATTCGACATTATTAAAAAACTTGCCATACCTATTGATATTGTAGCAAGAACATTATTCCAAATTAGTGCAACTAATGTTGCTATTAGAGCAGCATATAATTTGAAATTATTAATTATGAAAAAATTTTTACTTTCAATAATTGATAAGTCACTAACAATGATAGGAGTCAAAACTGCTAAAGGTATATATTTGAATGACTGTTTCACAAATAATGGTAAATCACTTGAAATTATACCTGAAAGTGGAATAAATCTTATCAAAAAAGTAATCACACCACATAAAATAATTAACGACCAAGTCATAATTTTTTATCCAAACTACTTGAAAATATTCCTGCTAAGATACCAAAAAGCCCCGACAAAATTATCCAGAAATTTATATCTAAATTTTTAATAATTAAAGCTGAAATTCCTGCCGTAATTACTGTAAGAAGAGTTGATTTGGATTTAATCATTGGAACAATTATAGCGATAAAAGTAAGTGGAATGATAAATTGTAAATCCAAAAATTCTGGTAAATCATTACCTATCAAGACACCAAATAATGTTGAAATTTGCCAAGATACAAATAATGTAATACCAGAACCTAAAAGATGGTAATGAATTATAGAATTATCTGAATGATTTATAAATTTTCTGATTGATACAGCATAAGCTTCATCAGTAAGTAAATAAGAAAGCATCACTCGCCAACTTATAGATAATTTGTTTAAATATTCTACCATTGAAATGCTATACAATAAATGTCGTGAATTTATTGCTCCTACAGTTGTAACGATTACTCCAAATGGAGTAGAATTTGATAGAAGTTGAACAAATGCTATCTGACTAGCTCCACCAAAAATAATTGAAGACATCAGTAAAGCTTGCAAGAAAGTTAAACCACTTTCAATAGCCATAACTCCATAGATGATACCAAAGGGGAAAACACCTAATTGTAGTGGTAACTCCTCTAAAACACCTTGTTTAAATATTTGCCACTTTTTCATAACATTTATTATAAACTTTTTATGATTAACAAAACTGATATATAATTATAATTTTAAATATTATAAACCTAAAATTTTGAGAATTAAAATTTGTTAAAATCTGAAAGAGCAAAATTTATAATGGAGTTTTTGGAACAAACATATCCAAGCACTCCAGTTCCACTTAACAATAAAAATGTTTTTGAGCTATTAGTTGCTGTATTACTTAGTGCACAATGTACAGATGAACGTGTAAATAAAGTAACTCCCTCATTATTCAAAATTGCCAAAAATCCTTTTGAAATGGAAAAAATACCTGTTGAAAAAATTTATAAAATTATAAGGCCATGTGGGCTTGCTCCACAGAAATCCAAGGCAATTTCGAATCTTTCTAAAATTCTTGTCAACAAGTTTGATGGTATCGTTCCCAACGATATGAATGAATTGGAGAAATTACCAGGTGTAGGGCATAAAACAGCAAGTGTAGTAGTATCTCAAGGATTTGGCGTACCAGCTTTTCCAGTAGATACACACATTCACAGACTTGCTCAGAGATGGGGTTTAACTAATGGAAAAAATGTGAAAACAACTGAGAAAGATTTAAAACGATTATTCCCAAAAGAAAAATGGAATAAGCTTCATTTACAAATAATATTTTATGGGCGTGAATTTTGTTCTGCCTGGGCCTGTGATGGAACAGTTTGTAAAATATGTACAACTTGCTACCCAAAAAGAAAAAAGGCCGTTAAAACCAAGAAAAGTTAAAAACTATAAAAGTTGAAGTTGGTTATTTCTTTTTTTTGTTAATTTTTTTCTTTTCCTACTTCCTAAGTTTTTAAAAACTATGTTTGAATTTTTTCTATATCCTTCTTTTTTGAATATAGATGATAGTTTGGTTTTTGCATCTCTTATCGCAGTAGCATGGTCAACAATTGGTTTAGGGTAATGTTTTCCAATTAAACAATTAACATTTTCTTGCGTCTTGAGATCCATTTTCCAGGGCTCATGAATCCACATTTCTGGTATATTTCTAAGCTCACTGACCCATTTTTTTATAAATTCGCCATTCTTATCATGATCCATTGACTGTTTGATTGGGTTATATATTCTTAGTGTGTTAATACCAGTCACACCTGATTGCATCTGTAATTGGCTGTAGTGAATACCAGGTTCGTAATCTGTAAAAGTCTGAGCTAAATGGTATCCAGTTTTTCTCCAATCAAGCCATAGATCATAACTCGCAAAACTTACCAACATTGCTCTCATTCTGAAAGTGATCCATCCATTATAATTTAAACTTCTCATGCATGCATCTATAAATGGATAACCAGTCAACCCCTCTTTCCAAGCTTTATAATATTCTAAATTGATATCATCCTTTCTCAATTCATCATAAAAAGGATGCATACATTCAGTTTCTATTGAAGGTTGTGATTCTAATTTCTGAATGAAATGGCACCTCCATGATAGTCGAGATTTAATTGCATTAAGGTTTTTATTACAAATTTTTCTTTCATTTTTTTGGTTATTGTTTTTGTTTAAATTCAATATTTTTATTATTTCTTTTGAAGAAATGGTTCCCCAAGTCAAATGAGGAGAAATTCGAGAACATGTATTTTCAGAAATACCTGGTTTGGAAATATTAAATAAATAATTTTTACCTCTATCATTTATGAAACTTTTTATTATTCTGAGAGCTTCATCTCTCCCACCTTTTTGAACTTTACCTATAAAATCGTTTTTAAAAATTGGGCTATCTTTTTTAGGAATAGAACCACCTTTAATTCCTTCAACAGGCATCAATGAAAGAGGTTTAGGAATTAAATTTTCTTTCATTCTCAAATCTCTAACTTTTGACCAGTCGTCACGGTTTTTCATATTTCTAACTATTCCGTTAGTGGGATACTCTATTAGCGCGACATTTTTTTCATTACACCAATTTTTTACATTTAGATCTCTATCATAAGTCCATCTATTTCCTGTTTCTTCGTGAGCATATATTGAAATAATATCGAATTGGGTTGATAATTCATTAAAAATATCAATCACAGACCCTGTCCGTATTATTAGAGATTGACCAAGGTTTTTTAATTCTTTTCTTAGCTCTATTAAACTGTCATGAATAAAATGCCAATGCCTTTTATTCGAAAAAGGCTGTTTCCAATACTCATTTTCTATGACGTATATTGGTAATATTGGTATTAAATTTTTTGAGGCTTCAAATAGAGGTTTGTGATCAGTTGTTCTTAAATCTCTTTTAAACCATACTATTTGTATTTCAGATTTTCTCATGTTTAGCTTTGCGACCGTAAACTCTTTCTCTCCAAACTTTAAAACTGGTCTTTTTTAAATTGGATCTCATTATTTTTATAACTTCTTTTTCACTTAATTTTGTCTGAAGTTTTATTGAATCAAAACTTGTTTTGTCACACCAAGCCATTTCAATAATATTGTCGATATCATAATCTTTATTAATTATTTTCATTTTTTTTTGATCCTGTTTCTTCTACACTTTTCGCTACAATACTTAACTTCATTCCAAACTTTTTTCCATTTTTTTCTCCATGTAAAAGGTCTTTCACAAATAAGACAAATTTTTGAAGGTAAAGTTTCTTTTTTTATCATGTGAGGTGTTTATCTATTTTTATCGATTTCTGAAGTTTTTACCAAAAGTGCTGTATGCAATCCTGATGCAGCTATCTTGCCAGAAGGAGAAAATAATCTTCCTTCAATTGAAACTATTTGCTTACCTAATTTAATTATTTTAGCAGTCCCAAATGTTTTCCCCACAAATAATGGTCTATGAAATGTAGTATGAATATCAGTTGAACTAGGTAAATATTCATCCTTTGTAAATATATTTACACTTATTGAAGTTATCTCGTCTATTGCGCTAGTTATCATGCCACCTTGAACAGTTTTAAAAGGATTTAAGCATTGTTTTGAAAATTCAAGTTCAAATTTATATATGTCGTTTTCTAAATTTAAAAATTTTGTCTTTAATAACTTATGTGTTCCACCTGAATTAGCTCTCATTAATGATTTTTCTAAATTTTTATCTTTCACGCTGATTTCCTTTGATATAAGTTTAATATAAGTATTAATAATTATAAAAAAAGTAGATTTCATAAATATGTAATATTGAGGAGTTTCAATGCCTAAAGGTTATTTTTTAAGCGCCCATCGTTCACCAGCAAATCCTGAGAAAAGACAAACATATCTTGATCTTGCTGGACCTGCCATTATTAAATGTAATGGTAAAATATTAGCTAGTACTAATGAGGTAGAAGCTCATGAAAATGGAGTATCAGAACAAACTGTGCTAGTTGAATTTGAGAGTTTAGAAAAAGCAAAGGATTTTTATTATGGTCCAGACTATCAACTAGCTTTAAAAGCCCTGGATGGTGGTGCAGATAGAGATATTAGAATTTTTGAAGGCAAATAATTTAAAGAAAATTTAAAGTAACTACTTTTGATTTGTCATTCTATCATAGGTTTTAAATAAAGACTGGTTTCCATTTTTTCCTTCATTGTGAGCTTTTGACTCCAAATAAAGCGTTTGGATAAGAGACAAACCAGGTAATGGAACCCCACTCTCAAAAGCCGCCTCACTAGCTAACCTTAAATCTTTCAATTGCAAGTCTATTCGAAATCCAGGTTGGTCATTTTTATCTATTACTTGGTTTCCTAAATTCTCTAACATCCAAGAATTAGCCGATCCTCCCATTAAGGTCTCTCTTAAAAGGTTTAAATTACCTCCTTTTGATTTACAAAGAGCAAAAGCTTCACACATAGCCTGAATATGGGAACCAACCATAATTTGGTTACACATTTTAAAGATTTGACCCATACCAGATTTTCCGGCATAAATCACATTTTTTCCAAAACAATTAAGAATATTTATAGATTTTTTAAAAATATCTTTTTTTCCACCTACCATTATTGATAAATCTGCATTCTGAGCACCTTTAACGCCACCACTTACTGGTGCATCAAGAAAATCCACCTGTATTTTTTGTAAAGTTTTACCAATTTCAATTGCTGATTTTGATGAAATTGTGCTCATATCAATCACAACTGTCCCAGGTTTAAGGTAAGAGTTTATACCAGTACGATCGTTGAAAACATTTTCAACATCATTTGTATCAGGTAAAATAGAAATTATAAAATTGCTATTTGCGATACCCCTCAAATTATTGGCAGACTTTATTTTTTCTTTTTCTAACCTTTTAGTAATCTTTGGATTAATATCATATACCTTAACTTCATATCCTTGCTTTATAAGGTTTTTTAACATTGGCAAACCCATATTGCCGGCGCCAACAAAGCCGATTGATTGAGAAGTTTTATTAATAATCTTCATTTATTTTTCTTTCAGAACATCAAATTGAAATGTTTAAATATAAATTATTAAACATATTTATGTATAATAAATATAAAAATTTATTTCCAATCTAATTTTCTAAATTTTAATCAATTCTTGTTACCAAAGTAAATCAAAAACATAATTTTTTGATAACCATTCTATAAAAACTATTAGCTAAAAAATTGAAATTATCATCTAAATATCTACAATCACACTGTTGTAGATTGCTGACTTTGTTTATCAAATTTTTAGGTCAAGTCTAGGTTTCCAAAATGGACGGAATAATTCAATTTTTGGACAACGGTTCATAACAACTTTTAAACCTGCATTTTCAGCTAGACGAGCAGCTTCATAATTAATAACACCAATTTGTCCCCATAAAACTTTGGCACCAATCTCAATTGCTTCTTCAGCTATACTAAATAAGTCTTCTGATTTTCTAAAGACTTCAACCATATCCACTTCACGATTAATTTTTTTTAAATTTGGAAAAACTTCTAACCCTCTTATTTCCTCTAATCCTGGCTTTGGGTTAACTGGAATCATATCATACCCAGTTTCATGCAACACTCTTAGGACTCCATAGCTAAACTTTGTTTTATCTGGGCTAGCCCCAACCATTGCAATAGTTTTGACAGAACTTAAAATATCTTGAAGATAATTATCTTGATATGGTTCGTCATGGTTCATGTTATTCATCTTTTATTTCCCTAACAGTTGCAATATCAGCTTTTAATTCGTGTGGAGATAAAGGATCAATAAATGGATTACGATATAATTTATCATGACTTTCCACACCAATATCAAAAGTACAGTCTGATTTAGCTCTTGCAACACATAATATTACATAACCGTCATTAATCTGCCTATTATTAAGTGCTACTTGAGATTTTTGTTCAACTTTACCCTTAATTAATTTAGCAGCACATGTAATACATCCTCCGTATTGACAGCCATAAGGTAAGTCAAGACCAAGTGAGCGTAATTCTAATAATAACGGTTTATTACCTTTAACCTCATATATTGTGTTATTACGATTTGCTATGGTGATTTTTTTCATAACCAAATATCACTCGTGCAGTCACCACCAGGATAGCGACTTTCGTGACAACGACTTGGACCATTTGGTTCATCACCAAAGTTTACAACAAAATCTTTATTAATTTTCATACCACCATTTTCAACATCACAGTCAATCATCAGCATTACACCACCTTTAGTTCTAATTTCAGGGTAAAATTGATTATCCCAAGTTGAAAAAAGTGAGGTTGTAACATACATCCGTTTTCCATCCAAAGATAACTGATACATCTGTGGACCACCGGCTACTTCGACACCATTTACTTTTGGAGCTTTTCCAAGAAGACCACCCATCCAAACCTGACCAGTTAAAACTGGATTATGTGGATCACTGATATTGTATTGTCTCATGTCACCGTGAAGCCAATTATTGATATAAAGATATTTATCATCCATAGATACTAAAAGAGCTGACATTACTCCTGGTATTGGAATAGGCCAATCTGGATGAGGTTCATTATCAATGTCAATAATCTTTTCCCATTCCCAATTTCTATTTTCAGACTTCCAAAAATGTATGACATTTGCGCTCAGGGCTGCACCACAAAACCCATGGCTACTATTAGGATCATGTAAAAATTTAACTTCTAAAGGAATAAGTCCATCTTCACCTAGATACATAGTCTGTATTGGTTTTTTCTTCTTAAAATCCCAAATATGTAATCGTCTTCCGTATTTAAGATGGCCAACTTCTTCAAGATCAAAACCTGGCATGAAAGTGTTTGGTGCAGCCCATTCTGAACTGACCATTACATTATGACGGGGTTGGTACCAAAAATCATAACTAAATGGAATATCCCCCATCGAATTTTCCCAGCGGCCTATAATTTCAAAATCTTTGTTTAAATGAAGATAACCACCAGGTGCCTCACCTTTTGCATCTCCTAGAAAAGAAATGATTATCTCTGAACCTAAACAATGTACTGTATGGGGTCCTGATAAATTAGTTTTGGATTTAATTTCTGATCCTTTAATAACTTTAAATAAGTGTGGTTTTTTCGGATTTGTTCCAGTATCAACAACATAAATATTATTTGATCTAACACCAGGAACAAGTAAATATTTTCTACTCATACTCTCATCGTCATGACAAGATGAACAAGCGTTCCATCCCATATGATGCAGTTCATCTCCTATTCCTGGCATTTCTAGTCTATGTATTACTTTTGAATAACTTTCACTTTTAGGGTCAACATCAACTGTAGCTAAGTAATCAGGTTTTTGGATACCTGTTCCAGTATAAATAGCTATTGTATAAAGTAATTTTTCACAAGGCGCTTTAATTGCTTCAGAAGGACTTGCATATCCTGGACCACAACATAATCCTTCCATAATAAAACTCCCAAAATATTAGAGGATATTAAAAATTACAACAAAATCACCTGAAGGTAAAAGGTAATTTTTAAGCTAAGTTATCAATATAATCTTGGATCCCTTTTTCAATAGAACATTCTGGTTCCCATTGAATATCTTTCTTAACTTTTTTTAAACTAAAAAGTTTTCTATCACTTATAGAATTATAATTTGAAAAATTCACTTTCAAATTATCTATATATTTACTGACTTCTTTAACTATTTTTTTGTATGAAGGAAAATCAGGTCCTGAAATATTATAATCATAAAAGTGTTCTTTTTCATGAACTAAACATTTTTCTATACATGAAACTACATCATCTACGTAAACATACGGCCAACAAAAATCACTTTTAAATGGTAATGTAATTTTTTTATTTTTAATTCCTGAATTAATAATGTCATTAATAAAACAGCTAGTTGATCTTCTATGTCCATAAATAGTTGACAACCTAAGAGATATTATATCCAGTTCATAATTTTCATAATACTTTTTTAATAACAAATCGCACGAAGCCTTTGTTGCACCATAAAGATTTTCTGGAGCAAAACGATATTCTTCCGTAGTATTACTTTCTGCAAGTTCTCCATATGCTGAAATAGAAGAGCAGAAAATAAATCTCTTTATTTTTTTATAAATTCTAGCAGCTTCAATTAAATACATAGTAAAAAAAATATTATTTTCGATAATTAAATTTGGATTTTCATTGGCCAACATAGGACCAGAAATTCCACCAGTATGAATAATTTTTGTAATATCATACTTTTTTAATAAACTCGTAATCTCCCCAACACTTTTTAAGGGATTTGAGATATGTTTATACTTTTCATTACTTTCTGAGTTGATAACAGGATCAAGACCAACAATTAGATTACTCTTGCTTAGAAGTTTTGTAACTAAGGGCCCACCGACTAAACCAGAAGATCCTGTAATAAGGATGTTTGCTAAATTCATTATTTTTCTCTATGTTTCTTTATAATTTTTATTATTTTAATAAAAGACATAAAATTCTTTTTTTTTAAACTAAATAATTAATCATTTTTTATTGGAGGTTTAGATGAAATTGTATTTTGCGCCTAACTCACGAGCAGTTAGAATAGCTTGGCTACTTGAAGAGCTCGGTATAGCCTATGAAATAGAAAAATACTCCGTTGGGGATAGAGCTCTTAGGACGCCAGAGTTTTACAAATTACATCCAATGGGTAGAGTTCCTGTATTAGAAGATGAAAATGTTACAATTTACGAGTCTGGAGCAATTCTTGAATATCTTCTAGCCAAATATGATAAAGGAAAATTTTGTCCTGATATAAAAGATCCAACTTTTCCTTACTATTTACAATGGCTTCATTATGCTGAAGGATCAATTATGCCACAAGTAAATTCCATAGTTGTAGAGACTATCTTACTACCTCCTGAAAGAAAGAACGACGTTAACGTTGCACGAGCTTTTAAACTTTTAAAGGTTGCCCTTTTAAACGTAAATAATAGCCTAGAAAATAAAGACTTTTTAACTGGTAAATTTTCAGGTGCTGATATAATGACAGGCCACGCATGTATAGGTGCAAAAAGAGTTGGTGCTGAAACTTCAGATATGGCTAATGTAGAAAATTATATCAATCGTTTATTGTCTAGGCCTGCACTACAAAAAGCTATGAAAATTTAATTTATCTAAATTAATTCTTTTATCAGAGCAAAATCAATATCATCCCTTGTGATAGGACTATTTTTATCGATTTTATACTTAAGAATTAATTCACTAATTTTAGTCCTGTAAGATAAATCTTCAGAATAATCGCCCTCTTTAATGAGAAAAATAGCTGAGCTTAAATAATACAAAGAGGAAGTTATTTGTCTTGAAGAGGAAGTAAAATCATCTTTTATTTCGCTTTCAATGAAATTGAAAACCTTTTCTATTGCAGATAATAAATATTTTTCATGTTTTTTTATAGAATTGTTTTTAACAGAGTCTATAAGAAAATTTTTAAATATATGGATATTATTATCTTTTTTGAGAGCCCTTATTGTGTCTAAAGATATTATATTACTAGTTCCTTCCCAAATCGATCCAAGATGAGAGTCTCTCAAAATTTTTGGATCAAGCCAATCTTCTATATAGCCTAAGCCACCTCTAATCTCCATTGCATCTCCAGCAACTTTTCTGACATCTCTACATGCCCTAAATTTGATTAAAGGTGTCATAATCCTAAAAATTTTCTGAGAAACAATATCTCCTTTATCGGCTTTATCTAAAAGATCTGCTGCTTTAAATACCATAGATCTTGAAGCTTCTGTAATTATCAGCATCTTTAGAAGTTGTTTTTGCATTAAAGGAAGATCGATTAATTTTTTATTAAATGCATTTCGAGTATTTGAAATAAACAAGCTTTCTTGAAGACACCTTTGCATCATACCAGATGCTCTAACTCCATTTGATAACCTCGACATGTTAATCATGTCGGTCATTTGTTTAAAACCCTCATCAAGGTTACCTACGAGATAAGCAAATGCTCTATTTAATTTAATCTCACCACTCGCAAAAGATCTCCCTCCTAACTTATCTTTTAATCTGATAATTTCATAATTATTTGGATCTCCGTTTTCTAATTTTTTTGGCAAGAGAAATAACGCAAGACCTTTTGTGCCACTTATTTTTTTATTATGTCTAGCTAGAACCATGGCAAGATCTGCATCTGGATTAGAACAAAACCATTTATCTCCTGTTAAAAACCAACTTCCATCCTCAAACTTAGCAAAAGTATCAATAGAACCTACATCTGAGCCCGCATGTTGTTCTGTCATGAACATGGCACCTTGAAAAAGATAATCAAGATCTTGAGAAGTTAATTGATCAAAAAATTTTTCAACTAATTTTTCATCTCCAAACTTTTTAAGTGTTCTTGTCAAAGAGTCTGTCATACTTAATGGACAACAAATTCCGAATTCACTTTGAACAAATAAAAATGTGAGTCCATATTTTATTATAGGTGGAAGTTTTTGTTGCAAACCAAATACATCATGCCTGTGGGACATAGCTGCTAAACCAAACTTTTCGAATACAAGCTTTTCGATTTTTATAAAGTCAGGGTGTTTTTCAATATCATTTGATAAAGCACCAACTCGTGATCTTTTTTTTAACTTTGGAGGATTCTTATCCGCTGACAGGGCTAATTCTTCTAGTTCTGATCCTACTATCTCGCCTAGCTCAATAAATTTATTCTCAACTTTTTCAAATAATTCTTTGCCACAGTAATATTCTAATAATTTTGCTAAGGACTTGTCCCTATAATAAGAGTTTATTCCTTTACTATCTGGTATGTTATTTGAAGAAATAACCACTATTAAACCTAATTCTAATAACTATAATTAACTGCTAAATTTAAATTGTATAATAGTACAAAACTACTAGCACTGGATCAATAAAACTTTGAGCTTGAAGTTTGTTTTAGTTTTTAGTTAGTTGATATACATCGTGTGATAAACCAAGTTCTTGTTCCATTTGTTTAAACTCATCTGATGACATAAATTGTCCAACCATTTCAGGATTAAAAACCTCTGTACTAATCATTGCTGTATTATCATCTACTTTACCAACAATTGTATTTCTCATCATTTGAGATTGAACTTCAGAGTCTTCGTCAAACTTTTTTTTCCATTCATCATAAGTTGTATTTTTTATGTTTACTATTATTAGAGTGTTCATGAATTAATCTCCAATTTTTATATTTTTAGTCTGTAACATCCATTACATTTGACATCTCTTTTATATCATTATGAAACATGCCTGCCATATCACCTAAAGTGTCTAAAATATCTTGAGGAGAATTGGCTTTCCACCAACAATACATAATCATATCATTCTTTTCATTGTTCCAATTCATTTGAAAATTTGCTTTTTCATTTTTCATATTTTTACGGACATCATCTGGTGTCATATCTTTCATTGCTTCGAAATATTGTTCTCTCATTTCTTCTGATTTAAATTTGTGTTCTACCATGTAATCTTTCATTAATTATCTCCTATTATCTATAAATTATTATGATTATTTTTTTATAATTTCAAAACCTTATTTTAATAATTTCGATAAACCTCATAAATTAGATAAATAAATATTTAAGAGTTTGTTATTACATTTTATAATTTTTATTTTTTTCTTTACCTTCCTCTGAGGGCAAGGTGTAACTTCTAATCATGTTAAAAATAACAAATCAAGGGATCATAAATATAAACTGGTTCTGCCAACATACTTGGTTACAGTCATCTAAGAATACTTTGTGGTGTTTACTTGGATGCTGCATTGGTGATTTTGGTACTATCGCATATTTTCAATTCATGGAAATTGAATGGCCCGTTATATTAATCATGTCTTTGGCCATTATTAATGGATTATTGACATCTATTGCACTTGAGACTTTTATACTTTTAAAACAAATGTCAATAAAATTAGCTTTTAAAACAGCTATTGGAATGTCTTTAGTGTCTATGATTTCCATGGAATTAGCTATGAATTTAACTGATGTAGCTCTTACTGGTGGAGCTATTTTAAATTGGTGGGTTGTTCCTTTTATGCTTTTTGCAGGATTTGTTACACCATTACCATATAATTACTGGCGATTGAAAGCTCTAGGTAAGGGTTGTCATTAAGGTTTAATAGCTAGGTAAAACAAAAATTTAAGGAAAAAATTATGTTAAAAATATTTTTAAGTTTTTTATTTATTTTAATTCCAGCATTGTCTTATTCACACTCACAGCTGATAGAGATAATACCAAAAAATAATGTTATTTACACAAAAAGTCCTACCGAAATAAAATTAAAATTTAGATCAGAAGTTAAACTTGTTAGAGCTGACTTAAATAATATTTCTAACAAGGATAAGAAAATAAAATTAGATTTGACTTCATTTAAAAAAAGATCAAAGGAATTTACTATACCTATTCCAAATATTTCTCTTGGTAAATATAACATTTCGTGGCGGGCTTTAAGCCCAGACGGCCATATTATTAAGGGCAGGTCAAAATTTGAAGTGAAGTAATATGATTATAGAAATATGGACTGTATTAAATCCGATTATTAAGTCATTCATTTATTTAACAGCATTATATTCAATAGGATCTGTATTATTTAAATTCCACTTCCAAAAATTTTTTGGGGAAGAATTAAAATTTTATTGTAAAAAAATTATAAAAAATAATGCTTTTTTCGGTATTTTAATATCCATTGTAGCCTTTGTATCCACTGCTGGAAATCTCGGAGGTGATTTAGAAAGTATATTTGATTTAGAATTTATTGAATTATCATTAGAAACGGCGCTTGGAAAATCTTGCATATTATTAATAATAGGTTTTATCTTTTTAAATTTGTCATACTTCTTTCAACCTGTACTTACAAATATTTTTCATGTCATTGGTACGATAATTTTATTATCATCCTTTATTATTGTCGGTCATTCACTTTCAAATGGTATCTATTCTCAAATTTTATTATTAATACATTTATTTTGCATATCTTATTGGTTGGGCTCTTTTTTGCCACTAAGACAAATGTGCATAATTAAAAATTACAAAAATCTACATGTGATTGCGCATAATTTTGGTGTATATGCAACTTTATATGTTGGATTGTTAATTATAACTGGTTTAATTTTTTCCTATTTACTTTTAGGAGGTATTTTACCAATAATAACCTCAACATATGGAAATGTATTATTAGGAAAAATTTTGCTCGTATCGATTTTGTTATTACTTGGGGCAATTAACAAATTTAAAATAGTACCAAATTTAAAGACAAAAATTACTTTAGGTCAAAGTCAATTGAAACGTTCAATTGATGTTGAACTTGTCTTAACTTTCTTTGTTTTATTTGTAACAAGCATACTTACAACATCACTACCAACTCCTGTAGGAATGTAACAATGTATTGAAATTAAAAAAAGTTGTATTTCAAAGAAATTTTTAATGAATGTTTCATGTAAATAATTTTTTAATTATTCTTTTCTTTCTGATATTTTCCCAATCTATTTTTAATAAAAATTCATCTGCAATGTTCGCAATTAATTCTTCTGAATTCTTACGCCCAACTATTTGAAATCCTATTGGAAGATTAGTTTTAGAAATACCACACGGAATTGAAATTGCTGGATTACCAGAAATATTAAATGGTGATCGAGCATTTCTCATATAATATTTATTAATTTGTTTTAAATCCCCAAGATCAAAAGGAAGATCAAAGTTTGTGGGTGTTAATAAAATAACAAAAAATTGTAATGCTTCATAAATTTTGTGAGATAATTCTTTCTTTTTTTTAATAGCGTTATGGTAGTCTTCGTCTGAGATATATTTTCCCTTATTTAACCGCTCAAAAGTTAGCTCATCTATTTGATCTTTATGAAATTCTATTTGTTTTTTGAATTGTAAATAACCTTCTTTAGCCATTATAATACCATTTACTCTGTGGTAAGTTTTAAGGTTATCAAGATATATTTTTGAAACTGATCCACTTTTTTCGAACATTTTGACTGCTTTTTCAAAAGAAGCCCCCACTTCTTGGTTAGCTATAAAATCATTATTATAAAAATGTTCAATGATTCCTATTTTAAGATTTTTAAGATTGTGGTTATATTTTTGGTTATTTTCATTTAATACCGAAAAAATAAGTGATATATCTTTTCCTGTTCTTGCCATAGGCCCAACAGTATCAATAGTTTTTGCAAGAGGTTGTATGCCTCTCATTTTTAAAGAATTGTAGGTAGGTTTTAGACCTAATATTCCACACATTGAAGATGGATTTCTTATAGATCCCCCTGAGTCGGTTCCTAAAGCAAATGGCACAAGGCAACCTCCGACTGCAGATCCTGATCCACTTGAGGATCCGCCAGCAGTTTTCTTCAGGTTCCATGGATTGCTAGCAGGTGCGTTTAAACCTGAAAATGTGGGTGCTCCAATTGCTAATTCATGTGTATGCAATTTTCCAATATAAATTGCACCTTCTTGGATTAATTTACTAACTATAAAAGAATTATTTTTTTTTACATCAGAATTCTCAAAAAGCTTAGAACCATTTATAGTTTTTTCTGCCTCAACATCTATGACATCTTTAACGCCAAAGGGGATACCTTCTAATTTCCTATTTGTGTTATTTAAATAATGTTGTTCTGAAAGCTTGGCTTGTATCATACCCTTTTTCTCTGAAATTGATATAAATGCATTAAGCTTTGGGTTTAATTTTTTTATTATATTAAACGTATTTGTTAAATTTTCTACTGGTGATAATTTTTTTAATTTGAATAAATTTATCAAATCACAAACTGACAAAAAACTTGGATTTTGCATTTTTAAAAATTTCTTTTTTAGTTTAAAGTAACTATAACTTTAAATGATAAAGTTTCGTGAATCATTTGTTTTAATTAACCCCTTGGCCTCGCCGATAATGAGCATCCACCATCAACTACCATTAGATGTCCTGTAATATACCTTGCCCAATTTGAAGATAAGTATACTACAGCTTTTCCAATATCCCAGCCATCACCTTCTATTTCTATCAATGAAGCATTTTGTCTCTGATAACGATGATCTTTAGACATCCCATTAGCATAAACCATTGGAGTATAGACAGGACCTGGAAGAATACAATTAACTCTTATCCCATCTGCACCATGATCCACAGCCATAGCTTGACTAAGTGACAAAACAGCCCCCTTTGAAGCAGAGTATGTTGTAAGACCCTTAGGCCTAGTTGCAGAAATAGAGGATATGTTTATAATTGATCCACCATTTCCTGACTTTATCATTTCCGGGATAGCGTATTTTGACATTAGAAACATTGGTTTAAGATTAATGTCCATGATATTATCCCAATTCTCTTCACTTTCATCAACTACAGACAGCTTACTAGCAACACCAATATTGTTATCCAATATATCTAATCTACCCCATTTACTTATTGCAAAATCAACAACTTTTTTACATTGATCCGACTTTGTTAAATCCCCACTTATCCATGATGCTTTCCCACCTCGTTCTTCAATCATTTGAACGGTAGTCTCAGCTAGCAGTTTGTCTTTATCAACAACTAATACTTTTGCACCAGCCTCTGCTAGTAATATAGAAGCTGCTCTTCCATTACCTATATCTTTTCCTAATGCCCCACCTCCGGCAACAATGGCAACCTTATCTTTAAGACCAAAATCAAGAGAATCATTCATTTCACTTACTCCAAAAAATTCAATTAATTTCATTTTAATTGAACAAAGTGAGTTTGAAATCAAAAAAACTTATTTATTTAAGTTACATTTAAATTTAATGTTAAAAGCTATGAAAGATAATAAAACAATATGTGTTGTAGGTGCAAGTGGCCTTGTAGGATCAAGTATTGTTAGACATGCTTTAGAGAAGGGTTATTTTGTAAACGGAACACTTAGAGATAAATCAGATACTACAAAAATCAAGTATATGAAAAAACTTAATAACTCTGAAAATCTAGAGTTATTTAGTGCTGATATGAATAACAGAAATGATTTTATAAATCCGATGCAGAATACAGACGCTGTTTTTATTGCCTGCTTAATTCCTACTTATAGAGGAAAAGATGGAACTCTAGCTAAAGACATGGATGATAAAAGAGGTTATGAAGAAATTATAAACCCCACTGTTAATGGATGTCTAAACATAATCAAAGCTGCACAAAATCAAGAAATTAAAAATATTATAATTTGTTCTTCTACTTCAAGTACTAACCCTGTCCCACCAGTAGAATTTAAAAATGAAATAAAACATTGGTCCGATGAAAGAGAACAATGTAAGGCAAAAAAGTATACATCCGCTACTAAAACAGTCATGGAGAAAATGGCTATTAAATACTGCGATGAAAATAATATTAGACTTTCAATTATTTTACCTACCGGCTTATACGGCGATCCTATCTTACCTGCTCATCTTAACCATAACCCATTTATTTGGCTAAAAAGAGTAATTGACGGTGGTAGTCCCAGACATGAGAAAATACCAAATGATTCCGCCTCAATGATACATTTAAGGGATCTTGCAAAAATATTTTTGGCAGTATATGAGAATCCAAGTGCCTCTGGTAGATATTTTGGAGTTTATAAAAGTCTTCATTGGCAAGATATTTATAATGAATGTAAAAAGCTAATACCAAACATGAAGATGCCACAAGGTTTTTTTGAAACACCAGTAAAGCCAACTACGTTTGATTTTACTAGAAGAGATAAGCTTAATGTAAACATAAGAGATTTTTCTACAACTTTAAAAGAAACTATTGAATGGCTAAAAACAAATCCTTTTTCAGAAAAAATAGGAAATGAATAGATTAGAACTTGTTTTGTTTTCATTATTCATACTTTTTTTACCAACAATACTGTATTGGGTTGATATTTAATTTTTATTTAATTTTTTTTAATGACATGAATAGGATCTAAATATGAATAATTTCAAAGAAAGAGATTTTTTCCATGTAGGTATGAGAGAATTTCAAGATTTTTTTGATGGGCGAAGAACAGCTGAAGCTATAGAAAAAAACCGAAAACATTATGAATTTTGGGATGATGAAAAAAAATTAATAAAAAATTCTAGTTTTTTCTTTATTGCTAGTTCATGGAACGGATATATTGATTGTAATATAAAATCAGGAGACCCAGGTTTTGTAAAAATAATTGAAAAAGGAATTATTGAGTATCCTGAGTATGATGGAAATTCGATGTATCGAACAGCTGGCAACATTTCTAAAAATCCAAATGTAGCTCTCCTTTTTGTAAACTTTGATGGAAAAAGCCGTAGAATTCGAATAAATGGTCAAGCTACTATTCATAATGATAATAAATCTCTAGAAAATCATTTTGGCGCCAAATTTGTTGTAAGGATAAGCTGCGAAATTTATCCAAATTGTCCTCGATATATTCCAAATCTAGAAA
>QBXO01000009.1 GCA_003284565.1 SAR116 cluster bacterium AG-321-K23 | reverse complement strand
TCATCTGTAGAAACATTTCTAGGTGGAATCCTAGCAATCAATGCTATAGTTTCTTCAATTTCCGCTTTACCAATAATTTTCTTTCTTTTTGATTTATTTTTTAACATTTGAGCAGCAGCAGTCTCGTCAATTACGTCAATAGCTTTATCAGGTAATTTTCTATCATTTATGTATCTAGCAGATAGTTCCACAGCTGTTTTAATAGCAATATTTGTAAATTTTAAATTATGATGTTTTTCATAACGAGATTTCAAACCCATTAAGATTTTTATAGTATCTTCAACATTTGGTTCTGGAACATCAATTTTTTGAAATCGTCTTACTAATGCTCTATCTTTGTCAAAATATCCTCTATATTCTTTATAAGTTGTTGAGCCAATACATTTCAGTGAGCCATTTTGAAGTGCTGGTTTTAATAAATTAGATGCATCCATGGCTCCTCCACTAGTCGCCCCTGCACCAATTATGGTGTGTATTTCATCAATAAATAGTATAGCATTTTCATTTTGTTCAATTTCTTTCATAACAGCTTTTAGCCGCTCTTCAAAATCACCTCTGTATCTTGTGCCTGCTAATAACGTACCCATGTCTAAAGCATAAATTTCAGAATTTAATAAAACTTCAGGAACATTACCCTTAACGACTTTATCTGCCAGACCTTCTGCTATTGCCGTTTTACCTACTCCAGGGTCACCTACAAATAAAGGGTTATTCTTTGTTCTTCTACATAAAACCTGAATGGTCCTATCTAGTTCAGATTGTCTACCTATTAAAGGATCAACTTTGCCCTCAGCTGCTTTTTCATTCAAATTTACTGCATATTTGTCTAGAGCTTTTTCAGATTTTTTATTATCAGCATCTTCAGTTTCATTATCAACTCCAGATGGTGTGGTAGATTTTGAATAATTAGGGTCCTTTGCCAAACCATGACTTATAAAACTTACTGCATCAAGACGTTTCATATCTTGTTTCTGAAGTAGATAAACTGCATAACAATCTCTTTCTGAAAACATGGCTACTAAAATATTTGCACCTGTTGCTTCGCTTCTTCCTGAAGACTGAGTATGTATTACAGCTCTTTGAACAACTCTTTGAAAACCTGCTGTTGGCTGTGTATCTGCTTCTTTATCTGATGTAACAATTGCCTTCAATTCATCTTTTAAATATCTTTCTATGTCTTCTTCTAATAATTTCATATTCACTGAACATGCTTTTAAGACTTCTATAGCGTCTTGATCTTTTAACAAAGCGGAAAGCAAATGCTCCAATGTTGCAAACTCATGCTTTAGTGAAGAAGCATTTGTCATTGCTCGTCTAAGGGTTTCTTCTAGGGATTTAGATAACATTGTTATTCCTTTTCTAATTGAACTTGTAAAGGATGCTCGTATTTACGGGCATAGTTCATCACTTGCATCGCTTTGGTTTCTGCTAAATCATATGTATAAATTCCACACACACCAATTCCACGTTGATGGACATGAAGCATTATTTGTGTTGCCTCTTCTCTATTTTTTTGAAAAAACTTTTCAAGAACTTCAATAACAAACTCCATTGGCGTATAGTCATCATTCATCATTAATACTCTGTAGAGTGACGGAATTTTTGTCTTTGGCTTTACAGCTAATTTTATGTTTCCTTCAACATCTTCTTTACTATCTTTATCTTCACCCATAGTTATTGATTGTATAATTCTTAAATCAATATTTTTATATTTTCTATTATTGAACAACTTCTTGGATATTCCTTTTTTAGTATACGCTATTTAATAATATAAGAACGACGCGTAGGTTCAACAAGTTTAAGTTAATTTTTTTTTTAATATACTCTTTCATAATTGTTGCTTGTATTTTATACTAAATGTAGTGTTTTGTTAAAAAATCTAATCTAAATGATGTGTTTATTTAAACATTCATATTATAATTTTTTTAACTTTTATGCTATCAAACGTCTTTGAATTAATTTTTTTGGATAAAAAAATTGCTTAAAAACTATACTAAAATATTAAGTTGTCAGAAAATTGTTTTAATTCAAAAACGCTGTTCAATGCATTTAATAAAATTAGTTTTTAATTCTATATTTATTTTATTTTTTTTCGTTATTGCTTCATCTGCTAAAGCTAAATATGCCTCTTTTGTTATAAATGAAAATACTAAACGTATTTATCATAATACTAATGCAGATACCAGAAACTACCCTGCCTCTCTAACAAAAATTATGACCTTGTACATGATATTTGATTCTTTAAAAAATAAAAAAATCTCTATGAACACTAAATTTAAAATTTCTAAACGTGCAGCTAGACAACCACCATCTAAATTAAATCTTGCTGCTGGTTCTAGTATTACAGTTAAAAATGCTATTTTAGCTTTAATTACTAAATCAGCCAATGATGTAGCAACAGTTGTGGCTGAAAATCTTGGAAAATCAGAAAGAAATTTTGCTAGATTAATGACAAGGAAAGCTAAAAAATTGGGTATGAAACGTACAATCTTTAAAAATGCTTCAGGGTTACCTAATAGAGGTCAATTATCTACAGCTAGAGATATGGCTATTCTAGGAATGGCTATTAGAAAAAATCACCCTAATTTTTTTAAATTATTCAAAACTAAATCTTTTGTTTATAAGGGAGTTAAATATACCAATCATAATAATCTACTAAGTAGCTACTCCGGAACAGATGGTATTAAAACTGGTTATACAAATGCCTCTGGATTTAATCTTGTCGCTTCTGTTGAAAGAAACGGGCAAAGAATCATTGGTGTTGTTTTTGGTGGGAAAAAGGCAAGATCACGTGATAAACATATGATAAACTTGCTCAATAAATACTTTAAAACAAGCCCTTCTAGACCACTTGTTAGAATAGCAAAACCTTCAGAAATTCCTAAAGCTCGGCCTAAAGTTATTGTTGCACAAAAAAATGTAAAAAGTTTTAAAATACCTTCTAAAACCAAAAAAACTATTTTCTCTGAAAATATTCAAGAAGATTGGTTTGTACAAATTGGTGCTTTTAAGAATAGATTAAATGCTCATAAAGCAGCCCGCAATGCTAGAAATATTGTTCCAGAACAACTTGGTAACTTACCTGCTTCATTAAGTAAAATTACTAGGACTAACAATTCAAATAATAATTTAGAGTACTTATGGAGAGTTCGTTTTATTGAATTAGCAGAAAATCAAGCTCGTTCAGTTTGTGCAGAACTTTGGACCTCTGGTCTGAGTTGTATTCCACTACCTTCTAATAATAAATCTTAATACAGATACTTTTCTAGGATACTTTTAATATATCCGCCCAATTTGTAGTGTAAAAAGGAGATCTATAAAAAGATCGCATGTGCCATTTATTCTTTTCTGTTCTCTTTCTTCCTGAGTGTTTTACTATCCCTTGAGAACCATAAAATAATGTCATTTTCCCCATTTTAGTGTTTATTTGATCTAATATTTTCATATGGATATCAGATACATTAGCAATATTTTTATAATTTCTGTCATATGTAAACAAGTTATCCTGAATAACATAATTGGTATTTATAACGTCCGTTTTTCTTTGCTTCAAATCAAGTAATATTACTCCAATTTTTTTATAATTATAATTTGGACGGTAAAGTCTGTCTAATACCTTAAATGCTTTTTTCATTATGATATTTGTATTATCTGTTAAATCGTCAAATGGTAATATTGCACTATTATTATATTGCAAATCCTTCTTTCTAAAACGATTGGTATTAATAAAAACACAAATCTCTCCACATAAGCTGTCTTGACTTCTAAGCTTCTCTGCTGCTCTTGCCACATGATTTGCCAATGCTTGTTTGAGATTATATTTATCATTAATCATATTGCCAAAAGATCTAGAAACTGTGATAGATTTTTTATCCACTACATTCTCTAAAGCAAGGCAAGAACTTCCTCTTAATTCATAAACCATACGTTCACCAACAACTGATACTAATTTTCTAATCTGACGAGCATCTGATTGCTGTAAATCAAGTGGACTATTAATTCCTATTGATTTTAGACGATTTGCCCATCCTTTAGAGATACCCCAAATATCTTCTAACTGAATATCACTTAATATATTTTTTAAATGATCAGATATGGTTAAAACATAGACACCGTTAGACGAATGTTTCTTAGCCATTTTATTTGCCAATTTTGCTAATGTTTTAGTAGGTCCTACTCCGATTGAGACAGGTATACCTGTCCACTGGTAAATAAATTGTCTAATTTTAAACATTTCTTCTAAAATAGTGTTGCCATTGAATTTTCTTAAGTCAAGAAATGCTTCGTCAATAGAGTATATCTCCATATCAGGTACAAAATAATTCAATGAACTCATTACCCGAGAAGACATATCCCCATACAAAGTATAATTTGAGGAATATGTGAATATTTTATTCTTCTTTATTAATGTTTTGTATAGATGTAATGGGGCTCCCATAGGTATGCCTAAATATTTTGCTTCATTAGATCTAGCAATGATGCACCCATCATTATTGGATAATACTACAACTGGCTTGTTTCTTAATAAAGGATTAAAAACTCTTTCACAAGAAACATAAAAATTGTTACAGTCAACTAGTCCATACATATCACAGAAAATGAACCGAACTAGTTACCACCCCCCAAATTTCCATATTCATATGGTCTTCAATTTCAATTGGCTTATACAAATCATTCTCTGGCATCAATATTATTTTTCCAGACCGCTTGTATAATCTTTTAACAGTCATTTGTCCGTCTAAAACAGCTATAATCACTTTCCCATGTGCAGGCTTAATACTTCTGTCTACAACCAAAATGTCGTTGTCATTTATACCGGCATTAATCATTGAATCACCATTAACACGAACAAAAAATGTTGCAGCAGGACGTTTTATTAAATAGCTATTTAAATCTAAACTCTTCTCTAAATTATCATCTGCAGGAGAAGGAAAACCTGCTGAGACTTTAGAGCTGTAAAGAGGAAAAGTTTGAGGACGATTTAAATGTGGCCTAAATACTTCTAATTTATCTGACATCTTATAGTGTCCATTTTGAGCTAAAATTCTTTTGGTTACTTCTAAATTTAAATTAATCATTACTTCATTCCAAATATTTTGTTCATGTTTTGTTCTCCTATAAAATTGGTTAAGAGTCAAGTGTTAAAATTGTTAGAGAATTGAAATCTAGTTTCAAAAGAATAGAATAAATTAATGATTTTTTCCAAGAACTCCTGGTTTCACACCATAATCCACAGCCAAACCATAACTTGGATCATCATCAGCATCTACAACTAGCTGCCCAGCCTTCCTTAGTAATGAGTGACAGTCAGTTGACAAATGTCTCAATTGTAACTGTTTCTTTCTTTTTTCATATTTAACAGCAAGATCTTCTATTGCTTGTAACGCTGACTGATCTACCACACGACTATTAATAAAATCAACAACCACAGTATTAGTGTCAGTTTCTATGTTAAATATTTCTGAGAAACCCTGGACTGATCCAAAAAATAAAGGACCTTGTATATAATAAATTGTGTTGCCACTGTCATCTATTGTAACGTTTCCTGTAATACGAATTGCATTATTCCAAGCATAAGCAAGAGCTGATACAATAACTCCACATATGACAGCAATTGCCAAATCGTAAATAACGGTAATGGCGGTTACAATTACCATAACGACTACATCTGTTCTTGGGATACGTTTAATAACCAAGATACTCTGCCAAGCAAAAGTACCAATAACAACCATAAACATAACACCAACCAACGCTGCCAAGGGGATTTGCTCGATAAGAGAAGATCCAACTACAATGAATAGAAGTAAAAACAGAGACGCCATAATACCAGATATCCTTGTACGACCACCAGATTTTACATTAATCATTGATTGACCAATCATTGCACAACCTCCCATACCACTAAAAAATCCCGTTACCATATTAGCAATACCTTGGGCGACACACTCTTGAGAAGCTCCTCCAGTTTTACCAGTAATATCACCCACTAAATTCAGCGTTAACAAGCTCTCAATTAAACCGATTGTTGCTAAAATCAAGGCATATGGGAGTATTATTAAAAGAGTATCAGTATTAAGAGGAACTAACGGAATATGAAATGTTGGAAAACCTCCTTTTATAGAAGCAAGATCACCCACACGAGGAACGTCTATATCTAATGTTATAACAAGTGTAGTCACAAAAATTATACCGGCTAAAGGAGCTGGAATAATATTAGTTATTTTAGGAATTCCCCATATTACTACCATGGTGGCAATTACAAGTAAAAACATAATTAGTAAGGTTTGTCCTTGCATCCACTGTTTATTCCCAGATAAATCTGTTATTTGAAATTGGGACATTTGAGCTAAAAAAATAACAATTGCTAAACCATTTACAAAACCAAGCATAACAGGATAAGGAACTAGTCTGATAAATTTTCCTAATCTTAAAAAAGCCGCTATAATTTGAAAAATTCCCATTAAGACTACTGTAGCAAATAAGTACTCAACACCGTGTAAAGAAACTAAAGCCACCATAACAACGGCTAATGCACCTGTTGCACCTGAAATCATACCAGGTCTACCTCCAATTAAAGCCGTGATCAATCCAACAATAAAAGCTGCATATAAGCCTACTAAAGGATGAACCCCAGCAATAAATGAAAAAGACACAGCTTCAGGTACTAATGCTAAAGCAACTGTTAAGCCTGCTAAAATTTCTGTTTTAAACTCTAAAATTAATGAAAATTTCAAATTTGAAAATTTCAATTCGTTATCTGTTATTTTTTGGGATAATTCTTTGAATATTTTTTGTATAATTAAGCTCCTAATTGATTAACAAAAAACAAAAGATAATATCTGCCTAAATATTAACGATCTTTCAATTTTTCAAGCAAACTATCTAAGTCATGATCTACTTGGTCATCAAAGCCATTTTTAGATGAAAAATAAGCTAAAGACATTAACCCAGAACCTAATAAAATAGTGAAAAAAGCACCAACAAAAATTGCTATTTTTCCATTATGACTAATTGTTACATCTGACATTTGCAACCATAAATTGATTGCAAATATTGTTATTAATATCACAGTAAAGATAGCTAAAATAATTATGAATAAGGTATTTTTCATACCCATAAATATATTAGTAAATTCAAGACAAGTCTATCAATATTATCTAAGGGGCATTTCTGATTTAACTAATTGTTCCCAGTATGCAATACCTAAAGGTAAAATATCATCATTAAAATCATAGTTACTATTATGAAGCATACAACCTGACTTCCCTTCACCTGCTCCCAACCATATATATGATCCCGGTATTTTTTCTAACATATAAGCGAAATCTTCAGCGCCCATTGAAGGTGCCATATTAGTTTTAACCGAGTCTTTACCAAATAAATTTGATGAAACTTCAATTACTTTTTCACTAGACTCAATGTCATTTATTGTTACAGGATAACCTTTAATAACAGATACATTGGCTGAACAGCCATAAGCTATTGCTGTAGCCTCACAAATTTCTGTGAATTGTTTATGAACACTTATTCTAGTATTCGGGTTAATGGTTCTGATAGTACCAACAAAATTTGCTGTCTGGGGTATAATATTAAATCCAGAACCTGCATTAATTTGAGTTACAGAAATCACAACTGCATCAATAGGATTCTGTCGTCGAGAAACTATCTGTTGTACAGCCTGGACAATAGCAGTAACAGCTAATACAGGATCATTTGTTGCTTGAGGCATTGCGGCATGACCACCGTTTCCATTTATAGTAACTTCAAATTTGTCTGCTGCTGCCATAACAGATCCTTTATGAATGGCGACACTTCCAACTGTCATACCTGGCCAATTATGCATGCCCCACACACTGTCCATAGGGAACTTTTCAAACAAGCCATCCTCTATCATGGCAAGCCCACCGCCTCCACCTTCTTCTGCAGGTTGGAATATAAAATACACAGTTCCATCAAAATCCTTTTTCGAAGATAATAATTTTGCTGCCCCAAGTAACATGGCTGTATGACCATCATGACCACATGCATGCATACGACCATCAAACTTTGACTTATAAGAAAAATCATTTTCTTCAGTTATTGGCAAAGCGTCCATATCAGCTCTTAATCCAATAGCTTTATTTCCTCCTCCACCAAGACTGGCATTAGCTCCCTTTAAAACTCCAACAACTCCCGTTTTAGCTATTCCTCGATGAATCTCCAAACCAAAAGATTCGAGTTTCTCTGCTACAAAGTTAGATGTCCACTCCTCTTCATAGCCAAGTTCTGGATGAGCATGCAACTCACGCCTCCACTTTTTGATTTCAGGAAAAATATTAATAATTTCATTTGATACTTTCATAGGACTCTCCTTGAAATTATTATAAATAGTCTTAGAACAAAAGGTCAACTTTCTAATCATTGAGCTATCGTACGGATAGTTAATATGCTAACTTGTTAAAACTTAATCTTGAAATCTGTAAATCATTTATTTTAACAATATTTTTTAGAGTTTAGTGAATATGAAACGAGTTAATATTCTTCCCAAGAACAACTTACAAAAATTTATGTTTATTTTTTTACCTTTCGCTTGTGGATATTTTTTATCTTATCTTTACCGATCAACTAACGCCGTTCTTGCCCCTTATTTAAGTAGTGACTTAAACCTAAATGCGGAACAACTTGGCTTAATTACATCTGCATATTTTTTAACATTTGGATTGTTTCAGTTACCATTAGGAGTTTTACTAGATAAGTTTGGCGCCAGAAGAGTTCAAAGTATTCTATTTTTAGTTGCAGCAACAGGAGCTATATTATTTAGCTTTGGAAATAATGTTTGGTCACTAGTCATAGCTCGTGGATTAATTGGGCTGGGTGTTTCTGGTGCTTTGATGGGAGCATTTAAAGCTTTTGCAGTTTGGTTTCCTAAAGAAAGGCTTCCACTTTTAATAGGTTTGTTTATGTCAGCAGGCGGAATGGGTGCAATCGTAGCATCAACGCCTTTAGAAATGGCGATGCAAATAATTGATTGGAGAGGAGTGTATTTATTTCTTGGAATAATTACAATTTTTGTTGGAATTATAATATTTTTTATAGTTCCAGAAAAAAAAGAAAATACCAATAATGAAGAAACATTACCTATTTTGAAAGTATTAAAGGAAATATATACAAGCTATGCTTTTTGGAGAATAGGACCATTATCTGGAATCGCAGGAGGCATTGGTCTAGCTATATTAGGACTATGGGCAGGCCCTTGGCTAGCTGACATAGGTAAGTTTAACAAAATTGAAATTGCTAATATTCTCTTTATTTCAACAATAATGATGACCCTTGGCACAACATCTTTAGGAATAATTACAGATTATTTAAGAAAATTCAACATATCTCCTGTTGGTGTTATGGGAGGTGCTCTATTATTTTTTATAATTCCATTTACAATAATTACGTTTGGATTAATACCAAAAGCAATATGGCCATGGGTGATCTTAAGCATAACATCATTAGCAGCAACATTGGCTTATGCTGGACTTAGCCAACATTTTCCTAACAGCTATGCTGCTCGTGCGTCGACAGCTATAAATTTAATATGTTTTTTAATGGCTTTTATAACTCAATATGCAATTGGATTTATAATGCAAATAGTTGAACCAGGAAAGCAGAGTGGATACTCAATAAAGGCTTATCAAGCAGGTTTTGGTTTATTTTTAGGGTTGCTGATTATTTTTTATGTAATTTTTATAATAATGAGCCTAATAGAAATAAACAATAAAAAAAAATTTACGGGTAATGGCGTTTAGCAATCCATTCATTTTTTACATTAGTAGGTTTTAAAATAAATCTATCGTGCAGCCTAAAATCACCATCCTCCCAAAACTCAAATTCTTCTGGCTTTAATGCAAATCCACCCCAAAAACTTGGACGAGGAATATTATTATCATTATATTTTTCTTCAAATGATTTTACCTTTTGCATTAAGAGCTCTCTAGATTCTAATTCTCTTGATTGTTTTGAGGCCCAAGCGCCAATTCGACTGCCTTTTGAACGAGATTGATAATATTTATCAGACACTTCATTGGAAACTTTGTCAAGATTACCAACCAACCTTACTTGACGATTTAAACTTTTCCAATAAAAACATAAAGCTCCTTTTCCCGTTTGAATAATCTCTTTAGATTTACGACTTTCATAGTTGGTGTAGAAAACAAAATCTCCATTAATAATATCTTTTAACAATACTGTTCTAACTGAGGGCATTCCGTCATTTGACACTGTAGCTAATTGCATCGCGTTAGGATCTCTAATTTCTTTTTTTTCAGCTTCAGATAACCATTTTTTGAATAATTGTATTGGATCTACAATTTTTTCTAATTCCAACTAAGATCTCCATATTATTAATTTATTATTTAGTACTAATTTTGCCATATTTTATAGATATATGCATTTTATATGAATTTAAAAGATTAACATGAGGTATTAATGCTTAAAAATTTTTTATTATTTGGATCTCTATTATTACTTACAAGTAACGCTTACTCAAAAACAAATTTTTATCAAGTAACAGGTTCTATTTCTTCAGTTGAAGTACTTAAAACATATTCTACACAGAAAGTACCAAGAAATGAGAAAAGATGCTCAATTCAAAGAGTACCTGTAAATCAAGATGCCAATAAGTTTGGTGCAGACAATTTTATTGGAGCATTGATTGGAGGTGCTATCGGTAACAGACTTGGTGAGGGTGGCGGCAAATCTGGTGCCACAGCTTTAGGAGCTTTGATTGGATCTGAAGTTATTAGAAATGAGAAAGCGGAAGCAAATCAAAACTTTGTTGAAAAAGAGGTTTGTCGCATCCAAAAGGTTATGCATACAGAAACTATCGAACAAATTAGTGGATATAGATTAATTATAGACGTAGACGGAGAAACCATCTCAATGAATAGTAACAGATCCTATAACCCTGGTGATTTGATTACTTTAACAAAAAAAGTAAGTTATTCTCTTAATTAAATTTCTAATTAGTAATAGTTAAACATTTTAAAATGATATAATTAATTATATAATAATTGTTAAGTAATTTCATTTTAATTTTAAAACTCAATTTTAGATCAGGAAAACTAAATAATGGAACAAGAAAACCACAGTAAAGGGATCATGCATGGCAAACGTGGTATTGTTATGGGAGTGGCTAATGATAGGTCTATTGCTTGGGGAATAGCTGATGCAATTGCAAAACAAGGTGCAGAAATAGCATTCACATACCAAGGTGAAGCATTACAAAAGAGAGTGATTCCACTAGCAGAATCAGTTGGTTCTGATATTGTTATACCATGTGATGTTTCAAGTGATGAAGCAATTGACATAACATTCAACTTACTAAAAGAAAAATGGAATAGTCTTGATTTTTTAGTTCATGCAATTGCATATTCAGATAAGGAAGAATTAAAAGGCGAATATGTTGATACAACAAGAGAAAACTTTTGTAAAACAATGGATATATCAGTGTATTCATTTACTGCTGTCGCACAAAGAGCTGCAGCAATGATGCCAAATGGTGGGTCTATGATAACCCTTACATATTATGGAGCTGAAAAAGTAATGCCACATTATAATGTAATGGGTGTTGCTAAGGCTGCACTTGAATCGTCAGTAAGATATTTAGCTGCAGATCTAGGAGACAATAAAATTAGAGTGAACAGTTTGTCAGCAGGCCCAATAAAAACTCTTGCCGCTAGTGGTATAGGTGATTTCAGATATATTCTTAAATGGAATCAATATAATTCTCCGCTTCGTAGAAATGTTACATTAGATGATGTTGGCGGATGTGGTGTTTATCTTTTATCTGATCTGTCGGCTGGGGTAACTGGTGAGACTCATCACGTTGATTGTGGTTATCATGTCGTAGGTATGAAGGCCATTGATGCACCAGATATGTCTCCTGAAAAAAAAGAAATTTAAATTACTAAAATTTTCTAATTGAAAGAATTTAAATGGCGAGCAACTCTTTTGGAAATATTTTTAAATTTACTAGCTTTGGCGAAAGTCATGGTAAAGCAATTGGATGCATAGTGGATGGGGTACCTCCTTTAATTCCTATAAATGAAAAAGACATTCAAGTTTACTTAGATAGAAGAAAACCTGGCCAGTCTAAATATGTTACACAAAGAAAAGAAAACGATATTGTAGAGATTCTCTCGGGCACTTTTGAGGGGAAAACTACAGGTCATCCAATTGCGCTTCACATAAAAAATGAAGATCAAAGAAGTAAAGATTATTCTGAAATTTCTACTCAATTTAGACCAGGACATGCTGACATTACATATCAAAATAAATATGGCATAAGAGACTATAGAGGTGGAGGCCGTTCTAGTGCACGAGAGACAGCTGTAAGAGTTGCAGCAGGCGCAATTGCTTTTAAGGTATTAGAAAATAAGTTAACAAAATCTATAAAAATTAGGGCTAGTGTAATTCAGTTAGGGCCAAATAAGATTAATCGTGAAAATTTTAATTGGAATGAAGTTAACAATAACCCCTTTTTTTGTGGAGACGCAAAAGCAGCTAAAGATTGGGAGATTTGGTTAAACAATATTAGAAAAAATGGCAATAGTGCTGGTGCAATAATTGAAGTTGTTGCTGAAAATGTGCCAAGAGGATTAGGAAGTCCAATCTATAAAAAATTAGATAGTCAAATTGCAGAAGCGTTAATGAGTATAAATGCTGTAAAAGGTGTAGAAATTGGTTCTGGTTTTGATTTAGCGTCTTTAACAGGTAGTGAGGCCAATGACGAAATTTATCCTGACAATAAAGGAGATTATTATTTCGGATCTAATCACTCTGGAGGAATATTAGGCGGAATTTCCTCTGGACAGCCTATAGTAGCTAAATTTATTGTTAAACCAACGAGCTCTATTTTAACAGAAAAAAACTCTATAAATTTACAAAATGAACCTATTAAGATTAAAACTAAAGGTAGGCACGATCCTTGTGTTGGCATTAGGGCTGTTCCTGTAGCTGAAGCTATGATGGCAATAACTATTTTAGATCAATTGTTAGAGCATGAAAGTCAAATTGGGAAGATTGAATAATACGTTTGAGAAATTAAATTTTTTTAGCTGCAATTAAAAATTCTTTATTTCCACTAGGACCTAAAATAGGGCTTTCAATAACTCCTAAAATATTCATATTAATTTCAAGCTCTATCCATTTTGTTATATCGTTAATTACTAACTCATGTAGTTTAGGATCTTTAACTACGCCACCCTTACCGACAAGACCTTTCCCTACTTCAAATTGGGGTTTAATTAAAGCTACTAACCATCCATGAGATTTTAGAAGCCCAAGTCCTGGAGGTAAAACTTTCTTCAACGAGATAAAAGATGCATCACAAACCAATGCATCCAAAGGATCTTGAATAATTTTATCTGTTAAATATCTGGCATTTGTTTTTTCGTGAACTATAACTCTTTCATCTTGTCTCAATTTCCACTCTAATTGCCCATATCCAACATCTACTGCATAAATTTTACTAGCTCCATTTGCTAACAAAACATCCGTAAATCCTCCTGTGCTTGCTCCAATATCAAGTGCTATAATAGAATTACAGTCTAAATTAAATTCTAATATAGCTTTATTTAATTTAACACCTCCCCTAGACACCCATGGATATGTTTTACCTTTTATTTCAATTTTTGAATTTTGTGATACTTGTTGTCCAGGTTTTTCAACACGCT
The DNA here is from genome assembly GCA_003284565.1 of SAR116 cluster bacterium AG-321-K23. Classification (GTDB taxonomy): domain Bacteria; phylum Pseudomonadota; class Alphaproteobacteria; order Puniceispirillales; family Marisalimonadaceae; genus Marisalimonas. The sequence goes on along the minus strand of QBXO01000009.1, from coordinate 47,117 downwards.
TATTATCAATGAACACATTTCCAGTCATAAGAATAGAATTAGCTTGCTCTCTACTTTTAACAAGGCCTTTTAAAACCATAAGTTTATCTATTCGTTCTTTACTTATTTTAAGGGTCCTAAAATATTTTTAAAGTTTAGTTCGTAATGGATTTATTTTTTACATTCGACAAAGGTATCATTTTAGACACAACCTTCATCAACCCATCTGTGTCCAAACCTGCTTTTGCAAGTTGCTCTTTTTGGGAAGCGTGATCTTGAAAGTTATCTGGCATTGTTAAGCATTTAATTTCTTTATCATTTTTATTAAGAAGATTCTTAGATGATAAGAAATGTAAACAATGAGAACTAAATCCTCCAGCAGAACCTTCCTCTATAATTATAAGTTTTTGATGTTCATCCCATAATTTTTCAAGTAATTCAGTATCAATTGGTTTTGCAAAACGTGCATCAGCTACAGTTATCTCTAAATTATCCTGTAATAGATGATCTGCAACTTTCGATGCAGCACCAACTCTCGTACCTAAGGCAAGAATTGCTAAATCTTTTCCCCGTTTAATTATTCTTCCTTTACCAATTTTAACATCTTGAACAATATCAGTAATATCTACACCTTCTCCTTCACCTCTTGGATATCTACAAAAAATTGGTCCATCGCTATATTTCGAAGCAGTAATAACCATTTTTGCTAATTCTGCCTCATCACTAGGCGCCATCACTACTACATTTGGCAAACAGCAAAGATATGCTAGATCAAATGAACCTGCATGAGTTGCTCCATCAGCTCCCACATATCCTGCTCTATCAAGCATAAACCTTACTGGTAAATTTTGTATTACAACATCATGAACAACTTGGTCATAAGCTCTTTGTAAAAAAGTTGAATAAATGGCTACAAATGGTTTCAAACCTTCTGAAGCCACTCCAGCAGCGAACGTTACGGCATGTTGTTCTGCAATTCCAACATCATAAAATCTATCCTCAAACTTTTCTGCAAACTTATTTAATCCGGTTCCTGAGGGCATGGCAGCGGTTATAGCTAAAACCTTTTTATCCTTTTCGGCAATTTTACACAAAGTATCAGCAAAAACATTGGTATAAGTAGGTGCATTAGATGTTGATTTAATTGAATCACCAGTAATTACATTAAATTCAGATACAGCATGATATTTTTCATGAGAACCTTTTGAAAAAGGATGTCCTCTTCCCTTTTCTGTTACCACATGAAGCAAAACTGGTTTATCATGAGATCTGTTCTTTAGATTTTGTAATATTTTAACCATGGATGTAACATCATGGCCATCTATTGGACCTAGGTAATTCATACCCATATGACTAAAAATAGTACCTTCGGCATTTCCTAAGAAATTTCTTGCTAGACTTTCAGCTCTTTTAGCTGTTTCACCAATTTCTTTAGGAAAAAGATTAACCATTTGTTTCGCAATTTCTCTTACGTTATTGAATGGCCGACTTAATACAACATTAGATAGATAGTTGCTTAAAGCTCCTACAGCTGGCGCTATAGACATATCATTATCGTTTAAAATAATTAATAAATTTGTCTTAAGAGCTCCAGCATTATTAATTGCTTCATATGCCATTCCAGCACTCATTGCGCCATCACCAATGACAGCAATTACATTGTTAGATTTTCCAAGTTTATCTCTTGCAACAGCCATTCCTAGAGCTGCAGAAATTGATGTTGAAGAATGCCCTGCACCAAAAGGATCAAAAATAGATTCTGTTCGCTTTGTAAATCCTGAAAGGCCTTTAAACTTTCTAAGAGTGGCCATTTGCTGTCTTCTGTTGGTTAAAATTTTATGTGGATATGCTTGATGTCCAACATCCCAAATTAATCTATCATCCGGAGTATCAAAAACATAATGAATTGCAATAGCAAGCTCAACAACACCTAAACCTGCGCCTAAATGACCACCTGTTTTAGAAACAATATCAATCATATCAAAGCGCAATTCTGAAGAAAGTTGATCGAGATCCTCAAGTTTTAAAAATTTGAGGTCATTCGGATTGTTTACCTTATCGAGTAAGGGTGAAGTAACAGATTTAGTTTTTTTATTCTTAATTGCCATTTAATAACTTAAACCCATAACAACGAACTTATAATTAGTTATTTCTATTTACAGTATATTTTGCTAAAGATACAAGATTTTCTGATCCTTGTTTAAATTTTTGTATCAAATTTATTGCTTTGCTAGATTCATCTAAGGCTCTTTTTGCAGCTTTTTCTTTACCTAAAATCGTTACAAAATTAGGTGTTTCATTCTTCGTATCTTGTCTTATAGGCTTTCCCATTGAGACCTCATTGCCATCAAGATCAAGTATATCATCTGCGATTTGAAAAGCTAAACCAATATGATTAGCGTAATCAATAAGATTACTTTTTTGATCGTGACTAGCGTTTAATAAAATGGAAGCTACATGAGAACAACAAGATATTAATGCTCCTGTTTTATGATTTTGAATCCATTCTATTTGATTTAAATCTATAGATTTATGTTTTGCAAAATCCATATCTGCTTGTTGGCCTCCAACCATGCCATTTGGTCCAATAGCTTTTGCTAAGACAAAAGAAATATCAGATCTCTTTTTTGAATTATAAATAAAGTTACTATCTCCTATTATTTGGAAAGCCCAACTCAGTAATCCATCTCCGGCTAAAATAGCAGTATGATAATCAAATTTTATATGATTTGACGCCTTTCCTCTTCTAATAGGAGAATTGTCCATAGCTGGTAAATCGTCATGAATTAATGAATAAGAATGAATTGCTTCGATAGCTGATCCAACGGCAATTAATTCATTATATTTTGACATAGAAAGAGTTTTATTATTAATAGCACCAATAAAACGACCAGTTTCTAAAACTAAATAGGCCCTAATTTTTTTTCCACCGTTAATTGAAGAGTATCGCATTGCATCAAAAAGTTTGGAATTTAAGCCATTACCAGTTGGTAAATGGCTATCTAAGAATCTGTCTATTTCTTTAGAATTTTTTTCAAGCATATTTTGAAATTCAATCATCTGATTATCCTAATTATGAGAGACAAATTATTTAGGTTTAAAAGATGATAATTTTTCTGGAACTGTCTCAACATTATCTGCTAATTGTATAGTTTCAACTTTCATTTTTGCTTCGTGTAATTTTTTTTGACAATAATCTTTTAATTGTGATCCTCGATCATATGCAGCTATCGCATCGTCAAGTGAAACATCTCCTTTATCAAGACTATCTACAAGTTTTTCTAATTCCTTCATGGCTTCTTCAAATGTTAGTTTTTCTAATTCATTATTAGTCATAATTAGTTAGAACCCATACCAATTAATAATTATAAAAGTTAACCTTTCAAAAAAATTTAATCAACAGTTTACTTTATCATTTGAAGAGCATTTATTAATTTCTTACTTATATTAGTTTCGAAACCTGAGTGACCTGCATCATCTACAATTTCAATTTTTGCATCATTCCAACAATCAGCAAGTTTTAGGGCTGTGAATGGAGGGCAAATTACATCATGCCTTCCCTGCACAATGAAAGATTTTATATTAGAAATTTTGTGTACGTTTTTTATAATATAGTTATCTTCTAGAAAACAATTATTCATAAAATAATGAGTCTCTATTTTTGATATTGCAAGAGCTTGCTCACCAGAAATTGGTCGTGAAGTATAATTAAGAGAGGAGCAAGAATTTTCGTATTCAGCCCAAGCAGATGCGGCCTTCAGGTTTTGAGATCTGTTATTATTATGTAATTGAGAATGGAACCATTCAAGAATATTATTTCTATGATTTTTTGGAACTGATGAAATAAACTTTTCGTAGGCTTCCGGAAAAAATTTCTTTATATCATACAAAAACCAGTCTATCTCAATTTTACATCCTAAAAAAATACCCCTTAAAATAAAGCCTAAACACCTATTTGGGAAATCAATACCATATAATAATGCTAAAGTACTACCCCATGATCCACCAAAAAGATACCATTTATCTATTTTTAAAAACACTCTCAAATCTTCAATATCTGAAATTAAGAGTTGAGTGTTATTATGATTTGTTTCAGCATATGGTATGCTCTTACCAGAGCCACGCTGATCAAAAAAAATCACTCTGAAAATATTTGGGTCAAAGAAACTTTTATGTGAGTTTGAAAAACCAGCTCCTGGTCCACCATGCAAAAACAATATTGGAATGCCTTTGGGATTTCCGTATTGCTCATAATATATTGAATGCCCATTGCCAACGTCTAAAAAATTATTTTCGTAGGATGGATGACAATTAAAAAAAAAATCTGCTTTTTTATCAAAATTTAACATTTATTTAAATTTTAAATCCAAAATAATTAAGCTGCTTTCTCAGCATTATCGTCGATTATTTTTTCTAATTTTACTACTGCACTTTCTTTATCCGTATTATCTACAGCAGCAAATTCGCTGGCTAAACGTTCTAAAGCTGCTTGATACATTTGTCTTTCAGAGTATGATTGTTCACCTTGATCATCTTTTCTATACAAATCCCTAACAACTTCAGCAATGGAAACCAAATTTCCAGAATTTATTTTAGTTTCATATTCTTGAGCTCTTCTTGACCACATAGTCTTTTTAACTTTGGCTTTACCTTTTAAGGTTATTATTGCTTCTTCCATTTGAACTTTACTAGATAAAGTTCTAAGTCCTTGTTCTGTTGCTTTTGATAGAGGAACTCTGAGTGTCATTCTTTCATGTTCAAATCTTATAACTAATAACTCTAGTTCAATGTCTTCAACCTTACGATTTTCAGTTCCAATAATTTTGCCAACACCATGGCTAGGATAAACAACAAAATCACCAGGTATAAATGAGTTAACTACGTTTTTATCTTTTGACAATTTAATCACCTATTTTCATATATTTATAATTGTAAATATTGTTATAGAATCTAAAAGAACGGTCTTATAACACAAATTCTAGTAAAACACCAGCTCTAAAGATTATATATTAATTAGAATTATATTTTTCCAGGATTTTTTGAGCCATATTTTTCAAATTTGCCTTCTTCATCAGCATATTTTTCATGATCTGGCATTGGATCAATTTTCATTGTAATATTTGGCCAAATTTCAGACATTTCTCTGTTATATTCTAACCAATCAGACGCTCCTGGATCAGTGTCAGCCTGAATAGCATCTACGGGACATTCAGGTTCACAAACTCCACAATCAATACACTCGTCTGGATGAATAACAATAGTATTCTCTCCTATGTAAAAACAATCTACAGGACAAACTTCAACACAATCAGTATGTCTACAATTAATACATTTATCATTTACAATATAGGTCATTTTAGTTCCGAAATTCACTAGTATTTAAACCACATATATTGTGATTACAAGTTCAGATTTTATATAAGTTTACTCTCTACCCATTAATCTATCTATTTGTCGTCTTTCTCGTTTAGTTGGGCGACCAACTCTTTCCACAAAGTTTATATTGGGTTTGTTCTCTTTTGTTTTTTGACTGTTTTCAATAGGGGTAATGTCTTCATAAAAATTTAATGATTCTGAATAAGGACCTCTTCTTCTGGGTATATCCATCACTTTTAAAATCTTAATATTATCATTAATTGTTATCGTCAACACATCGCCAATACAGATTAATTTGTGTGATTTTTGTGTTACTTGACCTGAAATACGTAATCTATTAGATGAGACAAATTTTGTTGCCAAGCTTCTACTTTTAAATATCCTTATATAATATAAGTAAATATCAAGCCTAATGGCCTTTTTTTCTAGAATATTTGAATTCATATCATTCTTTAATCTTAATAGATTTTAAGACCGCAAATGGTGATAGAGGATCTGGCAATTTTTCTTTATTTTGTTTTATTGAAAGTTTTTTATCTTTATAATTTTTTGTTTTCAGAGTTTTTTTATTGAAAATTTTAACTTTAGGCTTACCAACTTTCTTTTTTCTCTCAAAAATAACAATTGGTGCCTTGTCAGATAAAGTTGATGGCTCTTCACCACACTTAGAGTAACCTAAATCATACAGAATTTCTTCCATTTGAATTTTTGTTGCGCCTGCTATAGATAACATGGCGTCATTAATCCTAAATTGACCAGTTCTAGCTTCTATTCGTATTAATGCTGACAATCTCTCTGCAATATCAGCTCTGAGGGCCAAATTACCTAAAGGAACAAAACCTAAAGCCCTATAAAACTCTTTTTTTACATTTGGTAAAATTTTTATACTTACGCGACCATCAGGAGGAAAAGCATCTTTTGGAAAATCTTGATTGTAAATAGACCATAAAAAAGCTCTTAATTTTATAGCAGCTGGTTTTAAAAGATTAGGTAAATAAATTGTTTCAACACCTAATCTCAGTCCTAATCTTGCTAAATTTCTTTTATCGGATTCTGACAAATTTATTGTGGACATTGATAAACTATTAGTTTGTGCTGAACCTAGACCTTCATAAACTTGATATGCAATACCTAAAGCTTTCCCAGAAATATTTTCACTACGTTTTTTTTCGTTATCATTTGTTGTAACTAATTTGTTTTGTTGTTTTTTACTTTCATTTTCTTGTTGTTCATCATTTAAAATAGGATTCTTTAAGTGAATAGATTCCGACAAAATATTTTCTATATTTTTCTGAACTGCTTCATTTATTCTAATTTCTATTTGCTTAATCTGTTCGTCAGACAAAAATTCTGACTTAATAATGGCAATTTTAGGTGCATATAAGGTTTCACCATTTGTTAGTTTTGCAACCTTATTATTTTGCCATAAGATAGAAGCATCATCATCAAATTTAAAAGCAGCATTGTCAGACATTAAAAGCTCTCTAACACGTCTTTCAATTTCTTTAGGTAAAATTTTTCTTGCCGCAGATAAAATCAGTCCAGCTTTTTCACCTTGAGATAGAGAAGGAACAAATTCAAAACCTTTTAGTAATCCAACTTCTTCACCTTCAACAATTACTTTGCCATCTAATCTAATTACAGCTTCCAAATTACTATGCTCTTTAAGAGTTTTATTTAAAATTACAATTCTCTTATCAATAAATCTTTGAGTTAATCTGTTATGCAACTCATCGGATAATTTATCTTCAATTGTTTTTGCTTCATTTTGCCAATGTTCAGAGTTATCTATCCATTGTTGTCTATTTGTTATAAATGTCCAAGTTCTGATATTTGATATTCTATTTAGTAGAGTATCTATCTCTCCATCAAATCTATTAAGTCTGTTCAGCTGCGAATTTATCCATTCATTATCAAGTTTCCCATTCTCTAATAATAATTCAAAAGTTTTTTCTAGCAAGCTAAAATGAACACCTGATAAAGAATTACTAAAATCAGGAATTTGACAAACGTCCCAAAGTAAAACTAGTGCATCCTTATTAATTATTTTATTTTTAATTGAATTAATTTCAGATAAATGATTAAGACAGACTGCATCTAATGCCCCAACTTTTCTCCTCATGAAATTAAACGGTGGGTAGGCTTCTAATGAACTAACTAATCCTTTCAATGACCTAAAATTTAATTCTGAATTTCTCCACCAAATATTTTTTAGTGGAAAAAAAGAATGATTTTCAATTTGTGCAATTGTTTCTTCATCAAACTTCAGATGATCTTCTACTACTCCAAATGATCCATTACGTGAATGTCTTCCAGCCCTACCCGCTATTTGAGCAATTTCTGGGGGATTAAGAAATCTTGGTATTTTCCCATCAAATTTTGTATCAGATGCAAAAGCAACGTGTTCAATATCCATATTTAAACCCATACCAATAGCGTCTGTTGCAATTAAATAGTCAACTTGACCATTTTGATAAAGATCAACCTGGGCATTTCTAGTTCTGGGTGACAAAGCTCCCATGACAATTGCAGCCCCACCTTTTTTTGTTCTAATTAGTTCTGCAATTTTGTATACTTCTGGTATGGAAAACGCAACAATAGCAGACCTAGGTTTCAACCTTGTGAGTTTTTTTACACCCAAATAGCTCAAAATAGAAAGCCTTGGTCTTATTTCTATTGAACAATTTGGTAAAAGTTTTTGTAATAAGGGTCTTATAGTTTCAGCACCAAGAAGAACTGTTTCTTCAATTCCCCTTGTATTAATAATTCTATCTGTAAAAATATGTCCTCTATCAGGATCGGCTGCTAATTGTATTTCATCTATTGCAACAAAAGAAAAAGATCTTTCTAATGGCATAGACTCTACAGTGCAACAAAAATATTTTGCGTTTGGAGGAATAATTTTTTCTTCACCAGTAACAAGAGCAACTTTAGATTTTCCAACTACTGAAACTGCTTTATCGTAATTTTCTCGAGCTAATAATCTAAGAGGAAATCCTATTATCCCTGATCTATGGGAGAGCATCCTCTCCATTGCAAAATAGGTTTTACCTGTGTTTGTAGGACCTAATAAGGCCTTTACCTTAACATTTTCATTTATTGATCTATGCCAAAAGTTGGATTGTTTTTTTAAGCTTAAATTCATACCACTAGGCTTTTGTTTTAATATTTTAATGATAATTTATTAATATTATTTTATACAAAATCTAAGTGTCTTAATCAAAAAATTATTATAGACTTTTTAATAATTAATAAGTTAATGATTGTTTTATTGGAGAAATAATTGAGAATATGAAACGTAGAGTAATAATTACTGGAGGGAGCAAAGGAATTGGGAAAGCAATAGCTGAACGTTTTGCAAAAGAAGAATGTGAAATTTATCTGCTTGCTTCTAATAAAGAAAATTTAGAAAAAACTAAATCTGAATTACAAAACAAACATAATATTAATGTATATTATCACGCATCTGATTTGAAAACAAAAACAGGTTGTGAAAATGCTATTAAGTCTGTTGAGAAAAACTTTGAAAATTTTGATACGTTGATTTTCTCAGCTGGTGCAACAAAAAGTGGTGATTTTCTTGAGCAGCCTATAGAAGATTTTGAAGACGGATTTGCTCTAAAATTTTATAGTGCTGTTAGATTATCTAAAGCTTTTTGGCCAATATTATCTAAAAATAAGGGATGGATTGTTTCAATTAATGGAGCAATGAGCCATTCTCCTGACCCATTTTTCATGGTTGGTGGTGCTGTAAATGCTGCTTTTCTTAACTTCACAAAAGCTTTGTCTAAAAGAGGATTAGTTGATGGAGTTAATGTAAATTCTGTCAATCCTGGCATGACATCAACTGATCGTTTGATAACAATCATACAAAATAATGCTGAAAGAGAAGGTTTAACTTATACTGATGCAGAAAAAAATGCCTTAAAGAATATAGGATTGGATAGATTTTCAACTCCAGAAGAAGTTGCTGAACTTACTTATTTTCTGTGTAATCCTAAAGTTAGACACCTTACAGGGACAGAAATTAATTTAGATGGTGGTAAAAAACCAACAATATAAATAAGGGAAATATAATGTCAAAAAAAGCTGCCGCAGTTTTTGTACAAACTTTAAAAAATCATAATGTTGATCGTTTCTTTTGTGTGCCTGGTGAGTCTTATCTGTCTGTTATGGATGAATTATTATATTCACCTGGAATTGAAGTTGTAACTTGTCGGCATGAAGGAGGTGCTGGCTTTATGGCTGTCGCTGATGCAAAGTGTACAGGTAAAGCTGGTGTTGCCTTTGTAAGTAGAGGCCCAGGAGCAACAAATGCATCAATTTCAATTCATTCAGCACATCAAGGCGGGATACCTATGGTTTTGTTTATTGGTCAAGTCAATCGCATCAGTACTGGCAAAATGCATTTACAAGAAATGGATTTTATCAAAACATTTTCTGATATGGCAAAACACGTAGAACAGATTAACACACCGAGTGAAATTGCCAACGTTACGGCTAGGGCATTTCACATTGCTGAAAGTGGTATACCTGGCCCTGTAGTAATAGCAATACCGACCGATGTTTTAGAATCTAAAATAGAAACTGAAGATGTAAAGAGTATTAAAATAAATCCCCCTCTGGCTTTTCCTGAAAAGGTAAAAGAAGTATCCAACTTATTGATAAATGCGAAAAAGCCAGTTCTGGTTGTAGGCGGACAAGTTCATACATCAACCAAGTCAAGAAAGCTTGTAGAAGAAGTTGCAAAAACTCATAATTTACCAGTTTTATGTACTTATGAACATCAAGATATTATTTCAAACGATAACTTACATTATGCAGGAGAATTAGGATTAAGACCCCCAGAACCTATTAGAAAAAATGCATTAGAAGCAGATTTAGTTCTAGTTGTTGGCCACAGATTTAATGGGGTGCCAAATATGGCGTATAAATTTCCATCATCAAAACAAACGTTTATTCATGTTATACCTGATCCCAATACCATAGGTAAAATTTTTCGAACTGATATGGGTATAGTTGCTGATAGTGAGAATTTTTTGGAACAACTATCAAAGATTACAAATAATCATAAAAATGACGAAAGAGATGAATGGGTCAAACTTTGTCATCATCGATATTTAAATAATGATGCAACTTTAACCCCAAGAAAAGCAAATGACGGATTAGATTTTGCTCATTTAATAGATGGTTTAGGAAAAATAGCACCAGAAAACTCAATAATCACAAATGATGCTGGAAATTTTACAAGTTGGATGCATCATAGATTTCCGTTTAAATCTACAATGAAATTAATTGGCTCTGAAATTGGTGCTATGGGTATGGGAATTCCTGCGGGTATTGCAGCTGGACTGAGATTTCCAGATAGGCAAGTGTTTTCAATTGTTGGAGATGGTGGTGCCTTGATGACAGGTTCCGAACTTGCAACTGCAGTTGCTCAAAAGACTAAAATAAGAGTAATTGTAGCTAATAATAATCATTATGGTACCATACGTTATCATCAAGAAGTTCACTTTCCTACGAGAGATCATTATGCAACCAATTTAGTTAATCCAGACTTTGCTAAGTATGGTGAAAGCTTTGGTCTAAAATGTTTCACAATACATAATACTGAAGAAATAATACCAATAATAAAAAGTGCAATGGAAGTTGATGGACCATCACTAATTGAATTTAAAATGAGTCTTGAACTAAATACAAGCACTACAACTATTTCTCAACTTCAAACGAAGTAATGAAGTTTCTTATTGTTGTGGAGCGTCAACAATTGTAAAAAATCCTGAAAATGGTCCAGAACCTCCACCGCCATTTGGGTTGTTGTTTGGTCTGCCAGCTCCCGTAAACATTTGAGCACCATAACCAGTGACATTAAACGTAAATTTGAATGAGATTGTAGATGGAGAAATAACAACAGGAGAGTCTAGCTCCATTACACCCACTAATCTATCAACATTACTACATCCACCACTTCCATCATCATCGGCAACACCATCTCTTTTATCTAAATCAGATGATCTCATAAGATATCCATTTAAAGATCCACCAGAAAATCTAGCACCTAAATATTCACCATCGCAATTTCCAGCTTGATTAAATTGAGTTAAGCTATCTGTACATTCCTCAGCAGGCGATGTAGTGCTAACAGCATCGCATGCACTTCCTGATTTCTTAACGTAATAAGTTGTACCACCTCTTTCATATTCAGCTTTTATGGTAAATGTATTTTTTAAAATTATATAAGGATAGGTATATGTTCCATTCGCTGGTCGGGTTGAAGTTCCAATCAATTCCACATCTCCAAGTGCAAAATCATGAAGTGAGCCATTCGTTTGATCAGTAGCTGTAAATACTGTAGAGCATGTAGACCTATCTAATGAAGCGCCAGACATAGGATTAGTAGTACAAAGACCCATTTCAAAAACAACTGCTTTATATATTTGCGGTGTAAAACGACAAGCAGTTGCAGAGCCTGTGAATAAATGTGTGTCAGAACTGCACTCTTTGACTGATTCTGCGGTAACTGCATAAGATTTGTTATTTAAAGATGAGAAAACAAAGACTGATAACATTATCAAGGTCAGTTTTATAAAATTATGCATATTAAACTCCTCCTGCTGAAGCAGTAAAGTTTGTTTGGATAACAATCTGATTTTTACGTCTTACTTTTTCTAACATTTTATCTTTCATTGATGTATTATTAAATGCCTGATCTGCAATCAAGCTAGGTATTGCGTTATCTTTTTGTGACGTGTCACCACCAAATCCTATTTTGTAAGTTAAATTGACAAAATCAATATCAGTACCTGTATCAAAATCTTTTGTTCCGGCCTCTAATGTTACATTAGGAGCAATGGGTGCGTTTATTTGAAGACTATAAGTTTTTCCCTTTGTATCAGATGTTTGATACCCTTCCCAAGTCCATTGTTTTGCAAATATTTTTGCTGATGGAACATAAGGAACTTGTCCACCTATTTCTATTTCGTATCCATCTAAAGCACGTTCTGTGTTCCCATTTCTGCCAGTTTTAGCACCACTTATGGCAAAATATTTATTAGCATTAATCTCAAAAGCAGAACTTCTTAATTCTGCACCAACACTCCACCTAGAATGCTCATAGGTACTTTCATAATCATGAAAAGTGTTTATACCATAAATCCACTTTTCATCATCGCTAAGTTGTCTATAACCAATCCCGAGGTTAATTGTATTCCTATTATTTTGTCTAATAATTGATCCTTGAAAAAAAGTTAGATTTCCTTCTGCTTCATTATTAGATACAGGATTTATAGTTAAAAAGGTAAAGTTTGGATCTGCAGCAGTTCTACCCTCAATAGTAAGTTCGGTATTGGTAAACAATGAATTAAAACCATCTTCAAACTTTTGTATAGTTTTATCAATTATTGTATCTTTAAGCCTATCAGTATTACCTGCAGCGCTTACTTCTAAAAAAGTGAGCGGCATTGCAATTAACGATATAAGGAAGATATTTTTAAGATTCATGAGGCACCTCACGCAAATTAGGATTAATTAGAGTTCATTTAATTAAATTAAGCAAACAAAATCTTTGAATTTATATTTGTTACTTCTTTATCGCTTTATATACTTCTGTGTGATCGGGATTACCTTCTAAAGTTCTTAGAGCTTCTGAAAGATGAAACAAAACGTCATTTGAAAGTGGTTTTTCTGAGGATAAGTCTGTAATTAGACTATTGGCAATCGATACATCTTTAACCATTAAATCTAATGCAAATCCTGAGTTAAATTTTTCAGAAATCACAAATTTATCTAGCTTAACTTCAGTTGTATTATTTTTACCAGTTGCACCATTAATGATTTTTAAAAAATTTTTTGGCTTAATTCCAAAAGAACGAGCAGTTGCCAACGCTTCAAAACTTGCTATTAATCCAGCTGCAGATACGTAATTATTAAGAGCTTTTATTGCATGACCAGAACCTAATGGACCAGCAAATTGAACATTACCCATTGTAGATAATAAATTATCTAATTCTTTCAAATGTATCTCATCACCACCAGCCATAATCATTAAATCACCAGTTTTGGCTCTTGCAACACCTCCAGAAACAGGTGCATCAAGAAACCTTATACCTTTATTTTTTAATATTATACCAAGTGCTTGTGTGTCTTGAGGATCACTTGAAGACATATCTATGAATATTGATTTTAAATTCATATCCATTAATTTTTTAGCCACTTCAGACACAATCTTTCCATCAGGCAACATAAAGATTACCACATCAAGATTACTAAGTTCTTTAATATCTTTTACTTGCTTTACTCCAGATGATTTATCTATATTAGCTTTTATATCATATCCATGTACGATGTATCCTGATTTCACAATAAGTGGCGCCATCACAGAACCCATAGCGCCTAGGCCAATAAATCCAATATTTTTAATTATCATAAGTCTACCCATTTTTGAGTTATATTTTTATTGTACCTTTAGAAACAAAGCTTTCAATCTCAAAGTCTGAATAACCCAAATCAATTAAGATTTCTCTAGTATTTTCACCAAGAGATGGAGCGTGCAAGCTTTCAGAAGTTTTATCTTGATTGAATTCTACTGGAAAACTTGTATGTAATAATTTACCTTCAGTTGGATGATCTTGAACTTTAAAAAATTTTGTTTTTTCAAGGTGTTCATCCTCAAAAAGGTCTTTTGGAAAATTTACTTTAGTTGCTGGAATATCTTGTTTTCTAAGATTTTCAATCCAAAATCTTGTATTTCTGTTTTTTAATTCTTCTGACAAAATCTTATATAATTCGTCAATATTTTGATTTCTTGTCTCCAATGACGAAAATCTGGGATCTTTCAAAATTTTTTCTTTTTTTATAATACTAAAAAACCTTAACCACTGATCATCACTATATGGAAGTACGGCAATATACCCATCTAATGTCTTATAAGGTTTTCTGTTTGGAGAAGATTGTCTTGGATAAATAGGTGGTGCTTTTGGTGGGAAAAAATTGTACCCATATAAATGTTCTACTAAAGTAAAATCAACCATAGTTTCCATCATTGGAACTTCTAATTCTATGCCCTCTCCGTTCTTTTCTCGTTTAAATAATGCACTTAAAATTGACATTCCAAGCATTAAACCAGTAACTTTATCAGCTGTTGCCCCAGATGTATAGCTTGGTTGATCTGAATAGATTTCTTGATAAGCAGCCATTCCACTTATTGCTTGAATCGTATCATCAAATGCTGGGAGTCCTGCATAAGGCCCTTTAGAAGAAAATCCAACAGCATTGGCTGTAACAATTTTAGGATTAATCTTCATAAAGTCAGCATGTGTTAATTTTAATTTATTTAAAGAAGCTTTTCTAATGTTAGATACAAAAACATCTGAATTTTTGATTAATTGATATATAATCGATCGACCATCAGATGATTTAAGATCAATGCTAATACTTTTTTTATTTCTATTAATATTTAAAAAAACTGCTGCCATACCTTTATTAACACTCGGACCAATATATCTAGTATTATCACCAGCAAGTGTTTCAACTTTTATAATTTCAGCTCCCATGTCAGCTAATAACCTTGTACAATAAGGAACCATCAATATCGAAGAAGCATCTATGATCTTAATACCTTTTAAAGGTGCTTCTTTCATGATTTAGTAATCCATTTGATTAAGTTTAAAAAAATTAATAGTTAAAATAATTAAGTTTTGTTATTTATTTTGTCAGTTTAAAAAAACTCACTTATGTTACAAGACTTTTTATAAATATTATATAAAATTAACTTACAATCAAATAAACAGGTAGTTAATGCTTTATCTACAAAATGTGACAATAAAAAGAGACACTAAAATTGTTTTTTATAATTGGAGTACTAAAATTAAGAACTCTAAAATCACAATTATTAGTGGTAAAAATGGTGCTGGAAAATCAACCTTATTAAGAGCTATAGCTGGCTTAATTCCTCTAGAAAATGGTACGATAAAATATAATAATGATGAAATTTTTAAAGATCAAATTAAATGGGGACAAAATCTAATTTTTATTGATTCTAAAAATGGTTTATCCAAGGATTTAACTGTTTATGAAAACTTAAAAATTTGGTCAGAAATGAGGGGTTGGAATGCAAGTGATGATGATTTTCAAAAAGCCCTTAATAGCGTAGATATGATTCATTATAAAAAAATGTATATTTCACAATGCTCTGAAGGTTTAAAAAAAAGAGCAGCATTATCCAGACTATATCTATCTATTTTATTTGATGTAAAATTTTGGTTATTAGATGAACCTACTAATGAATTAGATAAAAAAAGTATTATTTTATTTAACAAATTAATCCAAAAATTTTCAGAAAACAAAGGTACTGTCTTGTTAGCGTGTCATGAATTGAAATTATTTGACTTTAATTACGAATTACTAAATTTAGATTTATTGAAAAAGTAGAGTTGAAGAATGCCTTTAGAATCTAATTTAATTCAAATTTTTTTTTCACACATTAAAAGAGAATTTTTGATAAATTTCCGATCATTAATAGATGTTATTTCAATAATCAGTTTTATGATTTTAATTGTAACACTTTTTGTTCTTGGCATTGGGCCATTTGAAGAAAAACTTAAATTTGTTTCTAACGCTATTTTTTGGATAGGACTAATATTAGCAATAATTCCTTCTTTAGAAAAAACTTTGCAAAGAGATTATGATGATGGATGGCTTGATCAAACTATAACTAGTCCATTACCACTAGAATTTATTCTTTTATCTAAAAGTATTGCTTACTGGTTGATAATAATTGTTCCATTGTTAATTTCTTTTCCATTTTTTGTTATTTTATTAAATATTAGTTTCAAACTCATACCATGGCTCTTTATAAGTATAATAATCGGCGGCCTTTCAATTTCACTTATAGGTATTATTGGTTCTGCATTAACTTTAGGTGCAAAAAGGGGAAATATTTTGCTGCCTATATTGATCATCCCATTAATAATTCCTATTTTAGTATTTGGAATCGGTATTAGTGAAACAATTACAATAAACGAGTCGCCGAAGGGTAATTTATTTTTATTAATTGGATTTACGCTTATATATTTGGTGATATCACCTTTTATTTCAGCTTTGCTAATTAGAATCGCAGTAAGTCGGTAAATGATTTTGGTAGAAATTGCAAATGTTAAAATTTAATTACTTCATATATATTAAAAGAAAGAATTTTGTTAATGTTTGATTGGTTAGCTAACCCAAATAGATTTAATAGAATAACTAGAAAATTACAGCCATTTATTCTATTTATAGCTATAATAACACTAATTTCAGGACTATATTTTGGCCTTTATGATAGCCCAAAAGATTATCAGCAAGGAGATGCTGTTAGAATCATGTATGTTCATGTTCCCTCTGCATGGCTTGCATCTTTTTTATATTTTAGTCTTGCTATTTCATGCGTTTTTTATTTGGTTTGGAAACACCCTTTAGCTGATTTAGTTTCAAGTTCAATTGCACCAATTGGTGCTTTGTTTTCAGCTTTAACACTTATTACTGGTTCACTTTGGGGTAAACCAATGTGGGGCACATGGTGGGTATGGGATGCAAGATTAACGTCAATGCTGGTATTATTCTTTTTTTATTTAGGCTATATATTGCTAAGCAACGCTTTTGAAAGAAAAATTGACGGCTCTAAAACTGCATCTGTTCTTGCTATAGTTGGGCTAATCAACCTCCCAATTGTTAAGTTTTCCGTAGATTGGTGGAATACTCTTCACCAACCAGCTAGTATTATTAAAATTGGAGGTCCATCCATTGATGATAAAATGTTGTTACCTTTAATATTAATGTTTTTTGCTTTAAGTTTTTTTTCTTTATATTTGATAATCTTAAATGTAAAAACCAAAATGATTGAAAAAAAATGTGAAGCTTTACTATTAAAATCAAATTTAGAAGAAATATCGTAAACTGGTTGAAATATGAATGAATCATTTTGGACAATGCAAGGTTACGCAATTTATATATGGCCAAGCTATGTACTTACTTTGCTGAGCTTAGGTGTATTTTTTATTCATTCGATAAAACAATTTCAAAAGGCAAAAAAATTACTTAAAGAATTGTCAGAAGCTAAATAATTAATTTATTATAATATGGATAAATTTAAAATATATGAATCCCAAATATAGACGCTTATTTATCACAGTTATTATTGTACTTACACTCGGACTGGCAACTAAATTAATCTTAATGGCCTTGGAAGATAATATTGTATATTTTTATACTCCAAATGATTTATTAGAAAAATTTGGTAATACACAAAATATAAAAAACAAAATCAGGATTGGCGGTTTGGTGCTTGAAAGTTCCGTAAAAAAAGAACGCGATAAAACTGTCTTTATGATTACTGATAGAAAGAAAGAAGTTAAAGTTGTATTTGATGGATCTCTCCCTGATTTATTCAGGGAAGGTCAAGGTATTGTTGCAGAAGGTATTTTCAAAAACAGTAATTTTTTTGCTAGTGAAGTGCTTGCAAAACATGATGAAAATTACATGCCTCCTGAAGTTGCTGATGCGTTGAAAAAAAATAATGTTTGGAAAGGTGAATCTAATTAAATGGTACCTGAATTAGGACATATTCTTTTAATAATTACATTTAGTATTGCAGCTATGCAATGCGTTTACTGGCTTTATAATCTGAAACATGCGACCAGTGATGTGATTCTATTTTTACAAAAAGGTTCTCTTATAAATTTTTTATTTATTTTTTTATCTTTCGTAATTTTAACATTTAGTTTTATTACTTCTGATTTTTCTTTATTAATTGTCTCAAATAACTCACATACTTTAAAACCATTAATATACAAAATTAGTGGGGTATGGGGTAATCACGAAGGTTCACTTTTATTATGGGTGTTAATTTTATCTGCTTTTACTTTTTTTGTCTCTTTTAATACTGCAATAAATTCAAGACTTCTGGCTTCAATTATTGGAGTTCAAACTTTGATCTTATCTCTTTTCCTAGCTTTTATATTATTTACATCTAACCCCTTTGAAAGAGTTGATGTATTACCTTTAGATGGAAGGGGTTTAAACCCTTTACTACAAGACCCAGGTCTAGCCCTCCATCCACCAATGCTTTACATAGGTTATGTTGGTTTGTCAGTGTCATTTTCTTTTGCTGTTGCAGCACTCATTACTGGTGAAATAAATAAAGATTGGGCTCGTCAAATGAGACCATGGATTACAGTTGCTTGGTGTGCTCTAACAATTGGTATTGCACTAGGAAGTTGGTGGGCATATTACGAATTAGGTTGGGGTGGTTGGTGGTTTTGGGATCCAGTCGAAAACGCATCATTTATGCCATGGTTAATTTCAACAGCTCTAATACACTGCGTAAGAATACTCGAAAAAAAATTAATTTTTATAAATTGGACAATCTTATTATCAATCCTAGCTTTTTCATTTTCCTTATTAGGAACTTTTATCGTAAGATCAGGATTATTAACTTCCGTACACGCTTTTGCATCAGACCCTTCACGAGGAGTATTTATTTTAATAATTTTAGGTATTTCTATAGGTGTTCCTTTGATTTTATATACAATTAAAAGCTCATCTTTCAATGAAGACAAAAGTTCTTTTGATATAGTCAGTAAAGAAAGTGCAATTTTAATAAATAATTTATTTCTTACAACAGCTACCTTAACAGTTTTAATAGGTACTCTATACCCTTTGTTTTTAGACGCTATTAATGGGAATAAAGTATCTATTGGTCCAGCATATTACAACGCGACTTTTGCTCCAATTATGGCCCCAGTTGTATTATTAATGGCTATTGCACCATTTTTAAGTTGGAAAAAAAACATAGATAAAAATTTTACAAAAAAAATAATGTTTCTATCTATAGTAACTTTTTTAGGAGGTATCTTATTACACTTAATGGAAGAAAAATCAGTTTTTGCATTAATGTGTGGTTCTCTTTCGATTTGGCTTTTTACAGGAGTTATTACTGATTTAATTTCAAAAATCAGAGAAGCTAAAGTTAAATTTCAAAATATAAATCAATTTTTTTTCTTTATATCAAAAATTAATTTAGGGATACATGTTGCACATATTGGAGTTGCAATTTTTCTTGCAGGTGTTACCGGAGAACAGTTTTATAAAAGTGAATATAATGAAAGAAAAAAAGTTGGGGATATAATTAGTATTGGAACAAAGTCATTAAAGTTTGATAAAATCGAAAATATAGACGGACCTAATTATAATTCACTAATGGCTACATTCACACTTTATGAAAATAACAAATTTGTTAGTAAACTTAGACCAGAAAAACGTTTCTATCCTAACGAAAAAAGTCAAACAACAGAAGCTGCTATTTTGTCTAGTTTTTGGGGAGACACATATCTAGTACTTGGTGAAGGAGATAACGAAACAGGGTGGTCTTTAAGAATATATAACAACCCATTAGTATCTTGGATATGGGGTGGTGCATGTTTTATGGCAGTCGGTGGTATCTTGTCAATTATACAAAACTCATCAAGATTTAGAAATGTTTAATAGAATATTATGAAACATAAATTTAAAATTTTAAATGCCTTACCTTTAGTAGTATTTTTTTTTATAGTATTGTTTTCGAGTGTAGTTTTATATAAATTGAAAATTAATAATAGAAGCGAAAGATCTATTGCTTCTCAATTAATTGGTAAAAATATCCCTAAAATATTAATTCCTAGAGAAAACTACATTAAGAGAAATATTAATTCAGATAATATAGATTTTAAAAAATACCATAATCAAATATTTGTCGTAAATTTTTTCGCATCATGGTGCGCACCCTGTAAAATAGAAGCACCAATTATTGATGAATTAAGTAAAATTCTACCAGTAATTGGAATAGCATATAAAGACAAATTTTTAGACACAAAAAATTTTTTGAATGATTTTGGTAATCCTTACAAAGAAATAGGGATAGATAGATCTGGGAAAATTGCTATTGAGTGGGGCGTATATGGCGTGCCAGAAACTTTCCTAATTAATAAGAAAGGTGAAATAATCTATCGTCATGCAGGTCCAATTTTATATAGCGATTTTAAAGATGAATTTTTACCTATTTTAAAGAAAAAATAAAATGACTAGAGAATTAAAAATAATCATAATATTCTTTTTGTTATTTTTTTTTAAATTTCAACTAAGTGCTTTTGCAAAATCTTTGAATAATGAAGTTGATGTAAATAACAAAATAAGGGAGATTTCTCAAAATGTAAGGTGCCTTGTATGTCAAAATCAAAGTATAGATGAATCTAATTCTGAATTAGCGAAAGATTTAAAAATACTAATAAAAGAAAAGCTTATTCTTGGTGATAGTGACGAAGAAATTTATGGATTTTTAAAAGAAAGGTATGGAGATTATATCTTGTTTAAACCACCTTTAAATTTAAATACTGTTATATTGTGGTTTTTACCTTTTATTGTTTTAATGTTTGGCTCAATAATGATTTTTAAAATCATAAAGTCTAATAAAAGAAAATAGAATGTTATTTATTGCTATTTTATTTATAAGTTTATTTTCAATGATTTATATTTTTTACAGCTTTTCTAATAAAAAATTTGTGAACATTTTAAATTTAAATTCTAAATCAAATAAATTTATTCTTTACCTTAATGTTATATTTTTATTTTTATTAAGTTCATTAATTTATTATAAAATTGGGAATCCATTCATAAACATGGATCAACTTTACTCTTCTCAAGAAAAACTTATAAAAAAAACTATTGAACAAAAAAAAATTATAAAACGTGATTTGAAAAATTTTGAGGAACTAGTTTTGGCATCAAAGCAAAATCCTAAAAATTTAGATATTCTACTTGAATTAGCTAGGACTGCTTCTCAACTTAACAAAATTGATATTGAGATATCATCCTTAAAAAAAATATTATCTATTAAGAATTCTACAAAGCTTAAATCTTTATTAGCTCAAGCATATATCAGAAAAGCTGATGGTCAAGTAACATCAAAGGCCCAAAAGTTGATTAATGAAGCTTTAGCTGAAGACCCATTAGATCCTGGCGCTAATTTTTTAAATGGATTGGCGCAATCACAAATTGGCAATGAAATGTTAGCATTTGAAATTTGGACTGAGTTATATAAACGTACTGGTGAAAATGATACTTGGAAAAAAGATCTTGAAAATAATATTAGATCGGCGGCAAAAAACTTAGGAATTTCTCAAAAAACTTTAGAAAATAAGTTAAAAGATAATGTTTTAGCAAATAATGGTTTAACTAAAGAAATTTTAAACTTAAATGAAAAAGAACAAAATTTAAGAATCAATCAAATGGTTGAACAACTTGCTAATCGCCTAGAAGATGAAAAAAATGATTTTGAAGGTTGGGTTAGATTATATCAATCATATAAAGTCCTAGGCAGTAATGAAAAAGCATTAAAAGCTCTCAGAGATGCTACAAAACTAAATCCAAAAAATATAAATTTAAAACAAATGCTTTTAAGAGAATTACTACCCACGAACAAAAAACCTGTTTTTTCAAAAGAAACAAACAAACTTGTAGATGATATTTTAGTTTTAGATCCAAATAATGTAGATGGTTTATTTTTTAGTGGCTTTGCTGCTTACAACAAGGGAGAAAAGAAAAAAGCTATAACTTATTGGGATTTATTACTAAAACAACTACCCAAGGATTCTTTAATGTCAAAAGAAATAAATAAAAGGATTAGATTACTTCAGGATTAATTTAATCTTTTTTGATTTGATATTTTTGCATTATTGGCAAAGATAGTAACCCAAAACCTAGGGATAAAATTGGGATCCCAAAAGCTTTAAAAGATACCCATTGATCAGTGGATAAATTACGCCAAGCTATTTCATTAGCAATAGCCATTACTATAAACATGCCAACCCACAACCATGTCAATTTGTCCCAGCCCTCTTCTTTTAAAGAAACTGCAGATTTCATGATAGCAGCTAATGGGTTCTTACCTAGAATTTTACCTGAAGCTAAAACTCCTGCAATTATTATAGATACTATTGTTGGTTTGATTTTAATAAAAAATTCATCATCAAAAAATATTGTTAATCCACCAAAAAAAACAACCGCAACACATCCTGCAGCAGCCATCATTGGTATGTTTTTAAACCAATACCAAGATAGTATTAAAGATAATAATGTACTTATTACCAAAACTGCTGTACCAGCCATTATCCCGTAAAAATAATTAACACCAAAGAACAATAATAGCGGACCCATCTCTAAAATGGATCTATAACCCTCTTTTTTGTCAACTTCTTGCAACGAACTCTCCTACGCTAAAATTAAATTCTTACTGTGAATAAACTCTTCTATATTGTCTGTAGCAAATCTTAACAAATCACCATTTTTTGAAAATCTTGCATTTTCACTTAGTTCACGTCTCCATTCTTTAGCACCTGGTAAAGAGTTATACAAACCTAAAATGTGTCTAATTACAGAGTGAACATTCCCTTCATCATTTTTCAAAAATTCATCAATATAGTCAGCCATTTTCATGGCTATTTGATATCTAGTCTTAATTTTTTCATTTTGATTTAGAAAAATTTTATCTACTGATGATAAAATATATGGATTCTTATAGGCTTCTCTTCCAATCATAAACCCATCTAGTGAATATTTTTCAACTAAATTTTGTCCCTCTTGTATTGACTTAATTCCACCATTAATAATAATTTTTAAATCTGCCCTTCTTTTTTTTAATGTACCTACCCTAGAATAATCTAAAGGAGGAATTTCTCTATTTTGCTTTGGACTTAATCCATTCAATATAGCTTTTCTAGCATGAATAACAAATAATTTTACTCCTTCAGCGGAAACTTGATCAATAAAGTTATCTAAACCTTTTACTTCATCCATATCATCAACGCCAATCCTACATTTAATTGTAATAGGTAATTGACTAACATCTTGCATGGCCCTAACACATTCTGAGACAATTTTAGGTGTTTTCATAAGGCATGCACCAAATGATCCATTCTGGACTCGATTGGAAGGACATCCAATATTTAAATTAATTTTTGAGTATCCATAACTTTGACCAAACTTAGCTGCTAGAGATAATTTCTTAGGATCATTGCCACCTAATTGAAGAACACATGGTAATTCTTCATTATTAAATACTAACAATTTGTGTCGTGGCCCAAAAATTATAGCATCAGCAGAAATCATTTCAGTATATAAAATTGCTGAATTAGACAGAAGCCTGTGAAAATATCTACAATGCCTATCTGTCCATTCCATCATTGGAGCAACAGAAAATTTTTCTTCAGTTATCAATTTTTGCTCTACTAATATTTAAAAATTCACAATTACTTACAATATTTATTAAATTTAGCCAAGATTAATAAAAATTATCAATGATGATGGTGTTTTTTCTTATCTTTTGATATTTTAGCTTTGTTAATAATTGGCATATTAATGATTATTGAGCCTGCATTTTCAAAATTGAATTTAACTTTTTGGTTGCTCGTTTTATTAAATGATTTTGATAAATCAATGAACATAATATGAAAATTTCTAGGTTTTAAATTTATTTGAGATTTAGATTTAATTAACACACCATCTTCTAAATGTTTCATTATCATTATATCATTTTTAATATTCATATAATGAAGTTCTGTTCTTTTTGAAAAATTAGATTCTACAGAAATCAAACGCTCATTCTTTTCGTTTTTATTTTCAATTTTTATGTAACCTGAAGTTGTTTTACTATTAGCAATAACGTTTTTTATCCAAAAATTTGAAAGAACTAATCCTTTAAAGCTAATTGTTTCAGAAAAACTTTGTGAAGTTGATAAGATGAAAATAAATAAAAATAAAATGTTTAATGAATGCCTTGATGAAAACATAAATTTTTGTCCTAATTTATTAAATCATGCTATATAACTTTTCGTAGTGAGTATCAATTAAATAAAAAGGTGGCAATCTGGATTTATGCAATTAGCTGATAACCCAATAACAAAAATTATATTTGAAAAGTTAAAACGTAAAGATTTTACAAACCTAAATCATCTTATTTTTAATGAAGAAAGGTCATCTGAATTTCAATATGAACTTTTAGATTTTAAAGTTGATATAACAAGACAATCACTCGACAAAGAGATAAAGAGAGATTTAATTAATCTAGCTAAAGAAATTAATATAAAAGCAAAAATAAATGAATTAGTATCAGGGGCTAAAGTTAACTTTTCTGAAAACCGCTCTGTTGATCACTTTAATCTTAGAAAAGAAGAACGTTTTAAAACACAAGAATGGAAAAAACTTCAAGGTTTTGTTCAACATATTCAAAACAAAAATAATTTTAAACATATAATTAACATAGGTATTGGTGGATCTAATTTAGGTCCTTTGATGGTCAACCAAGCACTAAAAAGTTTTTATAAAACTCCAGAGATTTTGTATGTTTCTAATATAGACCCGATCAATATCTCTGAAATATTCCTAAATTGTGATCCAAAAACTACTTTATTTATAATTACAACTAAAAGTTTCAGTACTCTTGAAACACTTGAGAATGCCAAAATTGTAGCAGAATGGTTATCTGTAAATAAAGTTGCTTTAAATAACTCTATGGTTGCAGTTACATCTATAAAAGAAAAAGCATTAAATTGGGGTTTTAATGAATCGAATATCTTCGAAATATCGGAAAATGTTGGAGGACGTTACTCACTTTGGTCATCAGTAGGAATGTCAATATTTATTGGTTTGGGGGAAGAAAATTATAAAAATTTTCTTCTTGGAGCTAGGACAATGGATGAACATTTTATTAATGAAAAGGTTGAAAACAATATCCCAATTATCCTTGCTTTACTGAGAATCTGGAATCGAAATTTTTTAAACAGAAATAATCATTGCATTGTGCCTTACAGTGACAGTCTTTCTAAATTACCTTCATGGGCACAGCAGTTAGAAATGGAAAGTAATGGAAAAGGAGTTGACATAAATGGCAACACTCTAAAAATGCCAGCAAGCCCTCTAATCTGGGGAGAAGTAGGTACTAATGCACAACATAGTTTCTTTCAATTTTTGCATCAGGGATTAGAAGTAACTCCAATAGATATTTTGATCCCTCGAAAACCTTTGAAAAGTATTACATTTAAAGGCTCTGAAAAAAATCATGAATATTTATTTATCAATGCAATTGCACAGGCTGAAGCTCTGGCAAAAGGTTCTGTTGATTTAATTAATCAAAATAAAAAATTTTTAGGAGGAAGACCTTCAACAATAATAAGTTGGGAAGAAAATACACCTTTTTCAATTGGGATGTTAGTAGCTCTTTATGAAAATATTACAATTGCATCTGGATTTCTTTGGAATATAAATAGCTTTGATCAATGGGGAGTAGAACTTGGAAAAACTATTGCTAATAAAATCTCAAATAATAAAAATGATAAAAACTTAACTCCAGCAGCCAGAAAATTTTTAAATGAAAAATAATTTTAAATAAATTCAAATTAAGACAAATTTATAGTTTTTGAATTTAAATTGCCTTAAACAATTAAAATTGTAAAAATTGTTGTAAAAATATGATGTTTAATAAATGAATTATACAATAAGAAATTTAATTAATAACAATAAAGATGAAAATATTGCCATCACATCTGAAAATAATAATATAATTAGATACTCAGATTTAAAAAAACTCATCTTTAATATCTCTGGGCAGTTAGCTGGCCAAGGAATTATGCCATCCAATAGAGCCGCTATAGTCCTGCCAAATGGTCCGGAAATGGCAACTGCTTTTTTGTCAATTTCTAGTTATATGTCAGCTGCTCCTTTAAACCCTTCATATAAATTAAAAGAATATGAATTTTATCTTCAAGATCTTATGCCTAAAATAGTTATTGTTGAAAAAGATAGTCATAACCCAGCAATTGAAGCAGCAAAAAATCTAGGAATAGAAATATGTGAAATCAAAAAAATAGATAATGCGCCAGCTGGTATATTCAATTTATACGACAGAACTGCAAATTTCGAACTTGCTACCGAAAATAATGAAGCCTTAGTTTTGCATACATCTGGAACAACCTCAAGACCAAAAGTTGTACCATTAACAAATAAAAATATTTTTTCATCAGCAATTAATATTTCAAATTCCCTTCAATTAAGCTCACAAGACCATTGTTATAACATTATGCCTCTTTTTCACATCCATGGTTTAATTGCGGTATTAAGTTCTTCGATTAATGCCGGGGCTTCTGTATATGCAAGCAGTGGTTTTAATGCACTTAAATTCTTAGAAACCGCAAATAAAGAATTAATTACATGGTATTCTGGTGTACCAACAATGCATCAAGCTATTTTAATGCGTGCAAAAAAGAAACCAAAACTTGCCGAAGAACTTTCTTTAAGATTTATCAGATCATCATCCGCATCATTACCTCCAGCTGTTTTTGATGAACTAAAAAAGATATTTAAAACAACTGTAATTGAAGCTTACGGAATGACCGAAGCCACTCATCAAATGACATCAAATCCTATGCCTCCAGATAAACAAAAAGCTGGCTTTGTTGGTAAACCAGCTGGACCAGAAGTTTGTATAATGGACACACAAGGTAACAAACTTGATATTGGTGTAGATGGAGAAGTATGTATTCGAGGAAATAACGTAACTAATGGCTATGAAAATAATGAAGAGGCTAACAAAATTGCGTTTATAAATGGATGGTTTAGGACAGGAGATCAAGGTCATTTTGATGATGAGGGATATTTAAAAATTTCTGGAAGATTAAAGGAAATTATAAATAGAGGTGGAGAAAAAGTTTCACCTTTAGAAGTAGATAATATATTAATGGAACATGAGGCTGTTGAACAAGTTGTAACTTTTGCAGTTAAGGATAACTTACTTGGAGAAACTATAGGCGTTGCAATCGTATTGAAGAGTGGTATTGATTGCAACGAAATTGATATAAGAAATTATGCTAAGAAACATCTTGCTGATTTTAAAATTCCAAAATACATACGTTTTTTAGAAGAAATACCAAAAGGTGCTACAGGAAAATTACAAAGAATAGGTTTAGCAGAAAAACTTGGATTGGAATAGTGAAATTATAAAATGAAAATTTGTGTATTTGGCGCAGGTGCTATTGGGGGATATATTGGATGCAGTTTAAGTAAAGCTGGAGCTAATGTTTCATTAATTGCTAGAGGACCTCATAAAGAAGCTATAGAAAAAAATGGTTTGACCTTAATCACTGGAAATAGTTCACAGACTTTTAATTTAAAAGTAGCAGAAAACCCTAAAGAATTAGGAACTCAAGATTATGTTATAATTGGTGTTAAAGCTCATGCTATTTCTAATATTGTTGAAGGTTTAAAACCGCTTCTTAAAACAGATACAGCAATTTTATCTGCTGTCAACGGTATACCTTGGTGGTATTTTTACAAAGCAGACTCAAATACAATTTTAGAAAATACCCATATAGATTCAGTTGATCCTGGAGGTGTTATTTGGAAAAATTTAAATCCAGAACGAGCACTAGGTTGTGTTGTTTATCCTGCATGTGAAATAGAGAAGCCAGGTGTTATAAAACATATTGAAGGAAATAGGTTTAGTCTTGGAGAACCTAGTGGTGTAAATACAGATAGATTAAAAATATTATCTGATCTTTTTATCAAAGGTGGATTAAAAGCTCCACAAAAGAAGAATCTTAGAGATGAAATCTGGATTAAATTATGGGGGAATTGTTCATTTAATCCTATAAGCGCAATTACTGGAGCCAGCCTGGATATAATTGGAAACGACCCAAGCTCAAGAGTCTTGATTAAACAAATGATGGAAGAATGCCAAAAGGTTGGGGAAGCAGTTGGTGTAAATTTTGGTGTATCAATTGAAAAGAGAATTGATGGTGCATCATCGATAATTGGTCACAAACCATCAACGAGACAAGATATTGAAATGAAAAGACCACTAGAAATAGATCCTATAATGAGTGCAATAATAGAAATTGGAAACAGACTCAAAATCCCTACGCCTATGTTAAAACATATTAACAGTATTTTAAAACTTAAGGCAGATTATTTAGGTTTGTATAATAGAAACGAACTTATAGAAAAATTAACAATCTAAATTATTAAATGCATTAAAACCATTTTTATCTTCGATTTCTACAACCCAGCAATCTCTATCTATTTCTATTTCTCTAGAAATTCTTTTATCAATTTCTTTGGTTGTTATTCGTTTTTGTGGATATAAATCTACAAACTCAATAATTTCTTTGTCATTATTTAAATCGTATTTAATATTTCGTGAGAAAAGTTTGGAAAAACCGTCTAGAGTGTCAATTTTTACAAATATGGCACCTGCCTGCTCATCACCTCTTTTGAAAACATAAGCACTTGTTAAATTTTTCTCTGCAATTCTAATGCCTGCATTAATTATTGTTTCTGCTTTTAATTCATTCATGTTGTTTTAATATAAAAATTAAAAATCCGAACACCTGCCGGCTTTTTCCCAATCTCCGTATCTTGTAGGTTCTGGACCTTTTGGGCCACCTTGCTCTTTAGGAATAATTACATTTTCTTTTAATTTATCTTTTGTATTATTTTGTTCTTTTTGTTTGTTTAATTTTGTAGTTTTATTACTCATTATGATTTATCTTCTATAAGTTCAATTTAGTAAATTAACAGTATAATATTAATTTTTGTTATAAATACAAGGTAGTAGTTTTGATTGAACAAAAATCACTTAAATTTAAAAAATTAGCAAAAAATGCGAGGATAATTGCTTTAGAAATTTGGATTTTAATTTATTATAAAAACAAAAACTTTGAAAAAACCATAGATAACTCTTTTGATTTTAATAAATTAGACGAAAGGGACAAATCCTTTCTGTATCTTTTGATTAATTCATCTATAAGGAGACACAAACAAGCTCAAAAAATTTATACTAAATACGCAAAGCAAGGTATAAATCCAAGGAACAGATATTTGAATAGTATTTTACTGATCGCAACAGTTCAACTAATTTGGCTAGAAATAGCACCTTATGCAGTCATAAGTGAAGCAGTGTCCCAAGCAAAAATATTTATTAATGAGAATCAATCTAGGTTAGTAAATGCAATTCTTAGGAAAATTATCCAAAATAAAAAAGAATTTTCTAATATTATTTCAAATGAAGCGTCTAACTTACCAAAATGGCTTTGTAATAGTTGGACATCTTCATACGGGAAAAAAAATGTAGATGATATTGTTAAATTAGCAATGGACCCTCCGCCACTTGATATTGTTATATCAACAAAAATTACTAAAAAAGAAAAAGAAAAAATTAAATTAGATTTAAATGGAGAAGAAATATTTCCTAATGTCTTAAGATGCTCATTTAATGGTAATGTGCAAGATCTACCAAGATTTAGAGACGGTATATGGTGGGTACAGGACGCAGCCTCTCAAATACCTTGTGCTATATTGTTATCAAAAATAAAAAAAAATTTTTTTAAACCAATACAATCTCTTAAAATAATTGATATGTGTTGTGCCCCTGGAGGTAAAACTGCTCAACTATTGGATAATGATTTGGTCATAGAGTGTGTTGAAAAAAATAAGGGTAGATCCAAAATTTTTAAAAAAAATATGGCGCGACTAAATTTTAATCCAAATTTAATTAATATAAATGCAGAAGATTTTGATCCACAATATAAGGCTGATGTTATTTTAATAGACGCACCATGTTCAGGAACTGGTACAATCAGAAAAAATCCTGATATTTTTATAAGAAATGCTCCAGATAATTTAGACAATTTTGTCTCGATACAAAGTAAAATATTAGAAAATTCAGCAAAAATCCTGAAGAAAAATGGTCTTATAATGTATGTGACTTGCTCTCTTCAAAAAATTGAAGGAGAAAGAAGGATAGAAAATTTTTTAAAAAGTCATAAACAATTTTCAATAGTTTGTTTTAACTCTGAAGATTATCCTAAAATAAATGATAGCATTACTAAAGAAGGATTTATTAGAATTCTGCCAAATCATTTTAATTTTAATTTTGAAAATGTTAGTAATGGATCTGATGGATTTTTTATAGCATTATTAAAAAAGGAAAAATAATTTAATGCTTAAATTAATAGATATAATTACAAGTAATTATTTTCTAAAACAAAAACTTAAAGTGACAATTCCTAAAACACCAGTAAGAAGACTAACTGATACCTGGCAAGGCTCAACTAAAAGTGGAAAAAAAATATTAATCAACCCCGTTTACATAAAAACTATTCGGGATTTTAATAAATTCAATTTCATAAGAGATTTGAAATCTGAGGGAAGCATAAAAGCAAGGTCGACTGCACGTTCATTAGTGGAAAACTGGATCAACGAAGATCACAACCTCCGATCTCATGAGTATAACTGTGTAGTAATGGCAGAAAGAATTTCATGTTGGAGTTTTAATTATTCTTGGTTCGCTGAGAGTGGTGGATTGGATTTTCAAAGTAAAATTTTAAATTCTATTGCCATACAATCTAAATTTCTTGAATTAAAACTCGACCAATCAAACGATAACCTTGAAAAGATAGTTATTATCAAAGGGATTTTAGTATCTAAATCTATTTTATACGAAACGATAGATAATATAAATCAATTATTAACTATTATTAATGAAAAACTCGAAATCTTAACTAATACTGATGGTGGCCACATAAGCAGAAGTCCTGTTAAGCAGTTAAATTTATTAAGGCATTTAATTGAGATAAGATCTGTAATTGCGATTTTAAAAAATATAGATGCTGAAGGGTTACATCAAAAAACAATAAAAATGGGAGAGTTTTGTAGAAGTTTTCAAATGCCTGATGAATATTTTTCATGGTTTCATGGTGGTTCATTAATACCAAAAGAAATTATAAAGCAAACTTTAAATAGAATTGGATATAAAAATAGAATTTTTAGCCTTGCTGAAAAAACTGGGTTTTGCAGGTTGTCAAATATGAATTCTGTTTTGTTTGTTGATATAGGACTAAACAATAAAATGATCCAAAATAAAAAAGCTAGCTTATTTGGTTTTGAATTTTTTTATAAAAAAGAAAAGATAATTTCCAACCTTGGAGAAGTTAATAACTCAAAATATAAAAATATGAAAAATTCTCTTTCTTCTACTGCGGCTCATTCTAGCCTAAATATAGACGATAGAAATAATATAGATCTCAGTGGGAGAAGAATTACAAGAATATCAAATATCCAATTTGGAAAAACTAAAAATGGTAATTTATTAGATGTAACTCATTCAGGGTATGAAACAATTTTTGGTGTTCACCATAAAAGACAAATATACCTTTCTAATAAAAAAAATGAAATTAGAGGAAGAGATGAGATTTTAAATATTGGCAATATTGGTTCAATTCCCAAAAACGCATATATTCGTTTTCATTTATATCCAGGGATTGAACTCATAAAAACTAGAAGTGGTTCAATATTATTAAATCATCAAAAAGGTTATGTCTGGAAAATGAGCTCTAATATTAAGAATATAAGCCTTGAAAGCTCACTAATGTTTACTCCTAATGGTCCAAAACCATGCAAAGAACTCAGAATTGTTTTAAACTTAGAAAAAATAAGAGCTTACAAAAGCATTTCTTGTAATTGGGCATTTGAACTACAAAAATAATTATTAGTTGACTTATCACATGAAAAGAAATTATTTGAAAGTCATTCAAAAAATATAAAAAGTTTATAAATGAATAATATTAATAAAAATAAAGAAAATTTTTTTACAAAAGATATCAAAATCAAAAGAGCTCTAATATCAGTAACAGATAAAAGTGATATTGAAAAAATAGCTAAAGTCTTAGCGGAGAATAAAATAGAAATTCTATCCACAGGAGGAACTGCTAAATATCTTGAAGAAAATTCTATTTCTGTAAAAGAAGTATCAGATCAGACAAAGTTTCCTGAAATTTTAGATGGAAGAGTTAAAACCTTAAACCCCAAAATACATGGTGGTATTC
Organism: SAR116 cluster bacterium AG-321-K23; assembly: GCA_003284565.1. Taxonomy (GTDB): domain Bacteria; phylum Pseudomonadota; class Alphaproteobacteria; order Puniceispirillales; family Marisalimonadaceae; genus Marisalimonas. The sequence goes on along the minus strand of QBXO01000009.1, from coordinate 14,823 downwards.
TTTTTAGAAGAGACGATCCTTCACACTTAGAACAAATTCAGAAACATAATATCGATGAAATAGATCTCTTGATTATTAACTTATATAAATTTAGAGAGACAATACAAAAAACATCTAAAAATAGAAATATTATAGAAAACATTGATATTGGCGGACCTGCAATGATTAGAGCTGGAGCGAAAAATCATGAATTTGTAACAGTTGTTACAGATCCTAATGATTATCCAGAAATTATATCACAAATTGAAAATAATGGAAAAATTAGATATTCACTTAGAAAATATCTTGCTGCAAAGGCATTTAAATTAACTCATGAATATGATAGCGCTATATCAAGTTGGTTGGGAAATACAAGTATAAATTCGTCAATTTTTCCTGAAAACTTGTCAATAAATTTAAATAAATCATTTGAAATGAGATACGGCGAAAATCCACATCAAAAAGCAGCACTTTATAAAACATCTGATAAAAGAAAAGGAATAACAAATGGTAAAAAACTTCAAGGCAAAGAACTTTCTTATAATAATGTAAATGATGCAGATGCTGCATTTGAGCTAATATGTGAATTCAAAAAACCTGCTGTTGCTATAATTAAACATGCCAATCCTTGCGGAGTAGCAGAAAACGATGATCTTAATTCTGCTTGGGAAAAAGCACTTCAAACAGACCCTGTAAGCGCTTTTGGTGGCATAGTTTCTATAAATAGAGAATTAACAAAAGATTTAGCTCTCAAAATGAAGTCACTTTTTTTAGAAGTCATTATTGCTCCCAGTGTTGACAATGAAGCTTTAGAGATTTTCGCTGACAAGCCTAATGTTAGAATATTGACAACTGGTTCATTACCTTCACCAGAAGATAAAGGTTTATTATTTAAATCTATTTCTGGTGGGATATTAGTGCAATCGCGTGACCATAAAGTTTTAGACAATAACAACATTAAAATAGTAACAAAAAGAAACCCAACAAAAAAAGAAATTGATGATCTAATGTTTGCTTGGAAAGTTGCAAAACATACAAAATCAAATGCTATTGTTTATGCAAAAAATTTACAAACTGTTGGAATTGGAGCAGGTCAAATGAGTAGAATTGATTCTACTTCAATAGCTAATGAGAAGGCAAAAAAAGCTTCAAAGTTAGCTAAATTGAAAACGTCATTGGCTTATAAATCCGTTGTAGCTAGCGATGCTTTTTTTCCATTTGCCGACGGTTTAATTGCTGCAGCAAAAGCAGGTGTAACTGCTGTTATTCAGCCAGGTGGTTCTATCCGGGACAAAGAAGTAATTACAGCTGCTGATGAAAGAAATATTGCAATGATTTTTACATCAGTTAGACATTTCAGGCATTAAAAACTAAGTGTCTCATCCTTTTTTAAAGATTTTAAAATTTTTTTTATTAAACTTGGGAGAGCCAAATCATTCATATTCTTTTTTTTCACAAATCTGTAAGTACTTTTTTCTAAGTCAATTAGCAATTCATTTTCATCATTTATTATAGCAATTGCTATAGAACAATTAAGTTTAAAATGAGTAAAAATGTGAACTAAATTCTGATCTAGAATCTTCCATTTTAAACCTAAAAATTTATGTTTATTTTTGTTAAATTTTGGAGAAGATTTAAATCTGTTCCTATCTTCATACCAACCTATAGAAGGTAGCATGTCCATATTCGCTAAAAGCCCACTACTCTTATTTGTTTTAAACAAAACAGCACCATCTTTGTTCTTTAAGTAGAAGAATAACCCATATCGCTCTTCTTTTTCTTTTTTTGGAAGTTTAATTGGATATTGTTTAGCACGAGTTGAACCACCAACATCACAAATAGCTAATAAAGGACACATTGTACACCTTGGTGACTTGGGAATACAAATTAATGAACCCAAATCCATTAACGCTTGAGCATAATCTCCATGCCTCTGATCAGGAAGATGTTTTTCAGCAATGTTTTTGATAAAAATCTTTGATTCCTCTACGGGTTTTTCAACCGCATAAAATCTTGAAAAAACCCTTTCAACATTTCCATCTATAACATTTGATTTTCTATCAAATGCTATAGCCATTATGGCTGATGATGTATATTCACCAATTCCAGGAAGGGCAATTAAAGAATTTTTATCTGTTGGAAAAAAACCATCATATTTACAAGAAATTATTTTTGCTGTTTTATGTAAATTTTTAGCTCTACTATAATAGCCTAATCCTGCCCAATATGAATTAATCTCATGTAGTTCTGCTTTTGCAAGAGCATTAATATCAGGCCATTTTTTAACAAATTTTAAAAAATATGGTATGACTGTTTTTACTACAGTTTGCTGTAACATAATTTCTGACAAATAAACAAAATAAGGATTTGAAATCTCACCTGGTAGCGCTCTCCATGGTAAAATTCTTCTATTAAGGTCATACCAAGATAACAATGAATTAGAAAAAATTTTATAGTTATTTTTTTTTAACTGAGTCATAGAATTTTAATATATAATAAAATAGAGAATTAATTTAAAATAATTGTTAACCATAATGAAGTCTTTATTAAAAATCACAGAAAATATTGTTGAGAAAAATCTAAGTAGATTAGGATCTATTCAAAATCATATTTTTTTCAATTGGGCACATATTGCAGGTCAATATGCAGATATAACGATTCCATATAAAATAAGATTTGGTAGAAAAAAAAATATTGACGGCCAAATAACAATCAAAGTCCAAAATGGCTTTGGACTAGAAGTTCAATACGCAATTCCACTTTTATTAGATCAAATTAATGCTCGAATCGGGTTTAAAGCAATATCAAAAATAAAAATTATTCAAGCTGACATTCAAAACAACTTTAAAATTAAAAAAGAACCTATTAAACGCGCTTTGGAAAATAATCTAGAAAATTTGGAGTCCAATATACTTCCAAATAGCGAACTGAAATTGGCAATGCAAGAATTTGAGATTTCTAGAAAAAAATAGCTGTATTTAATAGAAACTTGTTCTTTGTAAGTTGATCTTAGTGTATAAAAATATTATTAATTGGAATTTTAATTAAGCAAAAAAGTTTGAGGAAAAATATGTTTTTAAATAGAAGAAATTTTTTGCTAGGTATTGGTGTTCTTTTTTTATTTTCAAAAAAAAGTTATTCAAATCAAAACTCATTAAACGACTTAATGCGAAAACAATTATTGGGTTCTAATAATGCACCTATTAAAATAAAAGAATTCTTTTCATTAACCTGTGGTCATTGTTCTAACTTTCATATAAAAACACTACCTCAACTTAAAAAAAAATACATTGATACGGGTAAAGTTCAATTAGAGTTTATTGATTATCCTCTTGACAGACTTGCCGTTATAGCAGCTACACTAGCTAGATCAATACCGACAAAGGATGGATATATAGAAGCAGTTAGCATTTTATTAAAAAAGCAGAAACAATGGGCATATTCAAAAAATCCTTTGGATGAATTACAATCAATTGCCAAATTATTTGGCATATCATCAAAAAAATTTAATGAAATTTCTCAAAATATTCCACTAATGCAGGAAATTGTTACAAAAATGGAAAAAGAGTCTAAAAATTTTGATATAAATTCTACTCCAACTTTTATTGTAAATGATAAATATAAAATTTCAGGAGCCCTGTCTTTTAAGGACTTTGAAAAAGAACTTTTGAAGTCAATTAATGCAAAAAAGTCTTAAGGTAAAATTGGGAAACAAATGAAATTCAAATCAATAAGAATTTCTGGATTTAAATCTTTTTTAGAGCCAACAGAAATTGACCTTAATGAAGGGCTAACAGGAATAGTAGGTCCAAATGGTTGTGGCAAATCAAACATTGTAGAAGCTATGAAATGGGTGATGGGTGAGAACTCAGCAAGACAAATGCGCGGTGATGGTATGGATGATGTAATTTTTTCTGGATCAAATGAACGTCCAGCAAGAAATTTTGCAGAAGTTACAATTAAATTAGATAATACTGAAAAAAAAGCACCTACTAGTTTTAATCAATTTGATGAAATTGAAATTTCAAGAAAAATTGAACGTGAAAAAGGTTCGACTTATAGGGTTAATTCTAAACAAGTTAGAGCTAGAGATGTACAATTAATTTTTGCAGATACCGCTACTGGAGCTCGATCATCAGGAATTGTAAGTCAAGGAAGGATTTCACAAATAATTGAGTCCAGCCTTGAAGAAAGAAGAATAATTCTTGAAGAAGCCGCAAACATTAAAGGGTTGCATAATAGGAGACATGAAGCGGAATTAAAATTAAACGGTGCTACCGATAACTTAAGTAGGTTGTTAGATATAGAGAATACATACAATGAACAACTAATTGAATTAGAAAAACAAGGTAGAAAGGCAGCTCGTTATAGGTCAGTAGGAGATAGATTAAGAAAAGCAGAAGCTTCGCTTTTCTTATCACTACTAAACACCGCTGAAAAGGAATTTGACGAACTAGAAACAAAATTTGAGAAATCAAAAAATAACGTTGAAGAGGCTCAAATAAACTTATCTAAAAACACAAAATCAAAGCTAGAAATTTTTAATAAGTTACCTGAGCTAAGAAAAATTGAAACAGAAAAAGCTGCTATTTTACAATCATTAAATATTTCAAAAATAAGATTAGAAGAAGAAGAAGCAACTTCAAAATTTACGTTGAGTAATGTTTCAAACCAAATAACACAAATAGAGACTGATATTAAAAGAGAAATTGAAATAAAAGATGATGCAAATAAAACAATTACAAATCTTATTTTAGAAAAAGACAAGCTACAATTAGATACAAAAAATTTTACAACTAAGAAAAATGACGCTGCAAAATTAGTAAATGAACTTAAAATAAAATCTGAAGATGCAGATGCAAAACTTTCGTCTATTAATTCCGAAATTTTTACAATTAAATCTGACAAATCAGATCTGGAAAACCGTATTAATAATTTAAAAGAAAAAATAAAAAATTCGGAAGATCAAAAATCACGGTTCAATATTACTGAAGATAAAAAGTTAATCGATGAACATAATAAGAAAAGAATTAATATTGAAAAATTAATTAAAGAAGAAAACAACAAGCTAGAATTAATAAAAAAACAATTAGAAAATGAAAAGAATTTAAATGTAAACCTTATAGAAAAGAAGGGTGAAGTAGATTATGACCTAAATGTAATGAGAGCTGATTTACACTCATTATCTTCGCTATTAGGCTATGACGAATTTAAAAATAACACTCTAGAAGCAACAATAGATGATATAGGGAACCTTCAAGATGCAATTGGATCAGTTCTAGGCGAAACAATATTAGCTCCCGTAAAATCAGATAGTTCAGACGAACAGAACATATCTTATTGGAAAGATGGTATTACAGCTAAATTTCAAGAAAAGTTACCCAAAGGCGCTACTCCTATCATTTCAAAAATTAAAAAAAATTCAATTCTAAATATTGCATTAATCGGTATAGGCATTGTCGAAAACGAAAAAAATGCTCTTAAACTTCAAAAAGAATTATCTTTTGGACAGGCTTTGACAACTTTAAAAGGAGGCTTATGGAGATGGGACGGATATGTTCAACCTTTAGGTGTTCAAAATAGTTACTCGGAAAGATTACAACAAATTACAAAATTAAGAAATTTACAAAATGATTTACCATCTAAAGAAAAAAAGATCGTCACTATTGTTAATGAAATAAATAAAAATGAGTTGGAATTAAAGAAATTTTTTGAAACAACGAAAGAATTAGAATCTAAGATTACTTCATTAATTAATGAATTAAATGACACAAAATTAACAGTTTCAAAATTAGATTCAAAGATTGATTCAAGCACAATCTTACTAAAAGAACATCAAAATATTTTAGACACATCTCAAAAAGAATTAATAGATTTAAAAAAGCTGTCTGAAAAATCAATAAACTTGCCATCTTTACTAGCAGATGAATTAAAAATTAGAAATTTAGCTGATCAATGTAGGAACGAATTGACAGATGCAATGGCTGCAGAACAACAAATTAAAAATCAAGAAAGTTATCAACAAAGAAACCTTATGCAAATTAACAATCAAAAAAATGATTGGGAAAACAGAAAAGAAGAAGCAGAAACAAGAATTATATCTTTGGAAGTAAGACTAAATAACTTGAAAGAAGATAAATCAAGGCTTGAAAAGCTTCCGGATAATTTTACGGAAAAAACAAATGAATTAAACAACAAGATTGAAACAGCTGAACAAAACAGAAACCTTGCTGCAGATAAATTAGTACAAACAGAAACATTACTTAATGAAGCAGAAAAATTAGAAAAATCGTCAGAACAAAATTTAGCAGCTTTTCGTGAAGACATGATTAAGATTGAAGCCTCACTTAATCTTGCTAAAACAAAAATAGAAAATATTGAGGATAGGGTTAATGAAAAACTAAGGGTAAAGTCGAATCATCTTAAAGAAATTGTCAATTTAAGCGACGACGAAGAATTAAATACGTCAATCGAAACCCTAGAAAAAACAGTTCATAGATTATTAAATGAAAGAGAATCTTTAGGTGCTGTAAATTTACGTGCTGAAGAAGAAATGAACGAGATGAGGCAAAAAATTGAATCAATGTCCAAGGAAAGAGTTGACTTAGAATTAGCAATTGAAAAACTAAAAAGTGGAATTTTTGAATTAAATAAAGAAGGCAGACAAAGGCTTACAGATAGTTTTGAGCTTGTAAATGAAAACTTTAAGAACCTTTTTAAAAAGCTTTTTGGAGGTGGAGACGCTGAATTGAAATTAGTTGGGGATGATGATCCTCTAAAAGCTGGATTGGAAATATTAGCAAGTCCACCTGGGAAAAAAATGCAACTACTTTCCTTGTTATCTGGAGGAGAACAAGCTTTAACAGCCATATCCCTCATATTCTCTGTTTTCTTATGTAACCCTGCTCCAATATGTATTTTAGATGAAGTAGATGCTGCTTTAGATGATAGTAATGTTGGTAGATTCTGTAATTTGTTAGGTAAAATAGTAGATGAAACAGAAACTGATTTTTTAGTTGTAACACACCATAGATTGACAATGGCTAAAATGAATAGGCTTTTTGGTGTTACAATGGAACAAAAAGGCGTTAGTAGACTTGTTTCTGTTGATTTAGAACAAGCAAATAAAGTAAAGGATATAGCTTAATTAAAGTTTTTTGAAGTAAACTCTTGACTTATTTGTTAGCTCAAAATAATTTAAGCACGCTTATAGTTTTCATTTGAAAGTAAGGCATGAGGACGTTAGACAAAGAAAAAAATTTATCAAAAAGAATAGATGTTGCACTTGCTAAGAAGGATATTAAAAAAACATTTAAAAACACAGACTCACTAAACATTTACTATAGAGTTGGAACAGAATTACTTGCAGGTTTAATAATTGGTGCAGGCATTGGATGGACACTAGATCAATGGGTAAATACAACCCCTTTATTACTAATAATATTTTTTATATTGGGTGGTATTGCTGGGATATACAATCTTTGGAGAGTTTTGACTGGCAAGGGCCTAAAGATGGGATTTTTTAACGAAAAAGATAAATAATATGAATTCACCTGTAGAACAATTTACTATTAAAACTATATACGAACTTAACTTTATTGGTATTGACGTATCTTTTACGAACGCATCTCTATTTATGATTTTATCCATTTTAGGTTCAGTTTGTTTTTTATATCTAGGTTCAAAAAAGCAAGCACTTGTACCTGGGAGACTTCAATCTTTAGTCGAAATGTCATATGAATTTGTTGCAAGTATGGTTAAAGAAAATGCAGGCAAGGGAAGTCAAGCTTACTTTCCATTCATATTTACTTTATTTATGTTTATTCTATTTGGAAATCTACTTGGAATGATACCCTACAGTTATACTTTTACGTCACAAATAGCTGTTACCTTTACATTAGCTGCAATTATATTCGTAGGTGTTACCATTATTGCAATTTTAAAACATGGATTTAAATTTTTTACATATTTTTTTCCATCTGGAGTTCCAATTGGTCTTGCGCCTCTGTTAATACCGATCGAGATTATCTCTTACTTTATCCGTCCAATTAGTTTATCCGTTAGACTATTTGCTAATATGTTAGCCGGACATACAATGATGAAGGTGTTTGCTGGGCTTGTTATAATGATGGGTTCAGCAGGTGGCATCTTAAAAGCAGGAGCAGTCTTGCCACTTATTGCAGTTATTGGGTTAACAGGATTGGAATTTTTAGTGGCTGCACTACAAGCCTATGTTTTCAGTATTTTAACATGCATGTACCTTCATGACGCCATACATTTACACTAATTCATTACTAAATTAAAAATTAATAAAGAAAGGAAAAAAATATGGAAATGGATGCCGCAAAATTAATAGGAGCTGGTTTAGCCGTTATAGCACTTGCCGGAGTTGGAGTTGGAATTGGAAATATTTTTGCTTCATTAGTTACGGCAGTAGGAAGAAACCCAGCAGCCAAAAATGAAGTTTTTGGAATAGCGATTTTAGGATTTGCTCTAACAGAAGCAGTTGCACTATTCGCACTAGTTATTGCACTATTACTACTATTTACATTCTAAAAAAATTTGATTTTGCCTATAGTATTTTCTCTATAGGCAAATTTTTACCTATAATAAGAATAACAAATGCTACACTATCATAAATTTATATTAATTCTGCTACTCTTAACTAACCTATCTTATGCTGCTAAAGCTACTGAAGGTAAAGCTGGACTACCACAATTAGATTTTAATACATATCCATCTCTTATTTTTTGGTCCATTCTGTCTCTAATTTTAGGTTATCTATTGATGAGTTATTTGGTTACCCCAAATATAAAATCAATCTTAAATAACAGGGAAACTAACATCCAAAATGACTTAGTAAAGGCTAAAACTTCAAGTCAAGAGACAGAAAAAATTAAAGAAAGTATTATTAATTCTCAAACAGAGTTAAAATCGAGAACACAATCAATAATAAATCAGGCTCTATCTGAAACTAAACAAAATATCGAAAAAAAAGAAAAAGAACTTCAACAAAAATTGAATGAAAAAGTTATTAAAGCTGAAAGAAAAATAATGGATACCCAAAAATCAGTTGTAAAAGAAGTGGTTAACAACGCCGAAGAACTTACTACAAAAGTCATCCAAAATTTAACTGATCTAAAATACGATAAGGTTGCAGGTAAAAAAGCAATTGATACAGCATCAAAAAACATATTGATGGAGAAATAAAATGTATTTTGATGAAACAGCTTGGGTTGCAATTGCATTTATAGTTTTTTTTGTATTGGTATGGAAAAAAGGTAAAGAAGCTATATTTTCTATGCTAGATGAGAGATCATCGTTGATTGAAAAAGAACTTGACGAAGCAAAATCACTTAAAGAAGAAGCCTTGGAAGAACTTAGGCTTGCTTTACAGAGTCAAAAAAATGTTTCTGATGAAGCTGAAAACTTAATTAAAGAAGCAAAAGAAACTGCTAAGAAAATTCAAGAAGAAGCAAATTTAAGATCTCTTGAAATGATAAAAAGAAAAGAAGAGCAAGCTAAACAAAAAATTTTATCTTTAGAATCAGAGTGTATGAAAAATATTAAGGAAATTACAAGTCGTATAGTAATTGAATCTTCTAAGGTTTACATCGAAAATAAAATGGATGACAAAGAAAACATTAATTTAATTTCTAAATCATCAAATGAAATTAAATCTTCTGTTATAAAATAATCATCTTATCCCTAGTATAACCTGTCCTGCAACTGGCACTTTAATATCAAATATCGTTTCTCTATCAACTATTTTGCTACCTTTTAATAAAAATTGTGAGTAATTAAATTCATCTCTATCAAATTCTTTTTCATTTAAATCTACTGAAACTACAGTGATATTAACGGGAACATAATCTTCTTTCGTTGTATCATTTCTAATTGCTCTTATGTTAACAGAAAGTTCCATTTGAATATATTCATCAGCTCTAGAGCAAAACGTCTTTACACCTCTAAATCCCAAATAAACAGGTACTTTATTTTCTGATTTGACAATAATTTCAGCAGCTTTTTTAGGTGCAATTAAATCTGGACATTGAACAATTTCTTTTTTAAAGGTTGAACAACTATTAAAAAATAAAAATAAAATTATAATAAAAACTTTAATCATATATAATATCCTTAGGATGCAAAAAGTTTGTAACTATATTAATCTTTATTGACGTACTCAATGTAATACATCAAAAGTAAATTATGAAGAAACAAAAAATAAATTTATACCTTGCTTCACCAAGAGGTTTTTGTGCAGGTGTCGACAGAGCTGTAAAAATAGTAGAGGAGTCGATTAAAAGATTTGGGGCTCCAGTGTATGTCAGACATGAGATAGTTCATAATAAAGATGTTGTTAATTCATTAGCTAGAATTGGTGCTATATTTGTTGACGAGGTTGACGAAGCTCCAACTGATCGCCCAATTATTTTTTCAGCACACGGGGTGGCTAAGTCTGTAATGAATGAAGCAAAACAAAGACAAATGATTTCAATTGATGCAACATGTCCATTAGTAACAAAAGTTCATAACGAAACAATTCGTCATTATAATTTAGGTAGACACGTTTTATTAGTTGGACATAAAAACCATGTTGAAGTAATAGGAACAATGGGGCAAGTTCCAAAAAAAAATATTACTCTTATAGAAACAGAAGAAGATGCTCGTAATGTTAATGTAGACAATCCAGAAAATTTAGCTTTTGCTACCCAAACGACATTGTCTATAGATGATACAAGTAAAATTTTAAGTATTTTAAAATCTAGATTTCCAAATATTAAAGGGCCTAGTTCTGAAGATATTTGTTACGCTACAACAAACAGACAACTGGCAGTAAAATCAATGTCAAAATTATGTGATTGTATTTTAGTTATAGGTGCTGAAAACTCTTCTAATTCAGTTCGTCTCGTAGAGGTGGCTTTGTCTCATGGTGTAAAAAAAGCTATATTAATACCTAATGAAAATCAACTCGACTTATTTTTAAAAAAATTTGATCCCATAAAATCCCCAAATATTGGTTTAACTGCTGGTGCTTCAGCACCTGAAACTCTAGTACAAGTTTTAATAACCAAACTTCAAAAAGACTTTGAGGTTAATCTGATAGACCACGAAGTCACCAAAGAGGATGTTAAATTTAATTTACCAAAAATTTTAAGATAAGAATTTAGGATTAATAGTTGGCAGTTTATACAAATTTAAATGAAGAACAAGTAAAACACTTTTTAAAACGATATGAAATTGGAGATTTAATTTCATTTTCTGGAATTACAGAAGGAATAGAGAATACTAACTTTTACCTAAAAACATCTAATGGTAATTACATACTTACTATTTTTGAAAAAAGAGTAGAGGTTAAGGACATACCTTTTTTTATCAAAATAATGCTTCATTTAAATAAAAAAGGTTATTATTGTCCAAAACCAATATGTGATAAAAAAAACAACTTTATTCAAAATTTAAATGGAAAACCGACAATTATAGTAAATTTTCTTCCAGGAAAATCAAAAAAAAATTTCACAAGTAGAGATTGTTATCAAATTGGTTCAAGTATGGGTCTTATGCACTATTATAGCAAAGATTTTGAACTTGAGAGAGATAACTCTCTTTCTATAAAAGGATGGCAAACCTTAATTACAAATTGTAACAACACTATACCGGCTAGTTTGTTAGAAAAACTTAAACCAAACTTAATGGAGGAGTTACAGAATTCTTTTGAATTATTTTTAGAATTTTGGCCACGTGACTTGCCAAAAGGTTTTATTCATGCAGATTTATTCCCTGATAATGTTTTTTTTATTAATGATAAAATCACTGGTGTAATTGATTTTTATTTTTCGTGTACTGATATACTTACATATGATCTCGCAATAGCAATTAATGCTTGGTGTTTTGATAAAAAACATAATTTTCTTGAAAAGAATTACCAATCTTTGTTGAGTGGATATAATTCTGAAAGAAAATTAAGTGAAGATGAAAATTTCTTTTTACCGCTTTTGTGTCAAGCTGCTGCATTACGTTTTTTGCTTACAAGATTGTTTGATTGGGTGCACACACCAATTGAGGCAAATGTGGTGCCAAAAAATCCAGAAGAATACATAATTAAACACCAATATTTCAAAAAACTAGTGAATAATGTTAATTACAAAGAAAATTTATTATGAAAAAAGAAATTACTATTTTTACAGACGGTTCATGTTCCGGCAACCCTGGTAAAGGTGGATGGGGAGTTGTTTTAATTTATGAAAATGATAAAAAATATTTATCTGGATCAGAGAAATTGACTACTAATAATCAGATGGAGCTTAGAGCAACAATTGAGGCTTTAAAAGCAATAAAAAATCCAAGCAGAATAAAATTATATACAGATTCACAGTATGTTAAAAATGGCATAACAAATTGGATCATCAATTGGAAAAAAAACGGTTGGAAAACTGCTAATAAAAAACCTGTTTCCAACAAAGAACTTTGGGTTGAACTGGATAAAAATGTAAACTTACATGATATAGAATGGTTTTGGATAAAAGGACACTCTGGTAACCATTACAATGAAATTGCTGATAAATTGGCTGTAAAAGCGATGAATGAGAAAGAATAAAACACTATAGATTTTTTAAAATATTTTCTGCTGTTGAGACCTCAAATGCCCCAACCTCCTCTACAAAAGATTTTATAATTACATTGTCTTCAACTACCATCGCAAACCTTTTTGACCTGCGCCCCATTACCTTACCAAAATTCATATCTAGACCAAGAGATTCTGAAACTGAACAATCAGAATCAGACAACATATCTATTTTTTCTTCAACAGCATTTGCTAAAGCCCATGCACGCATTACATGCGGATCATTTACTGCCATACATGCAATTATATCCACTCCTTTATCTTTAATCTGTTGATAAAATTTTATATAACCTGGCAAATGTTTAGCAGAACATGTTGGAGTGAAAGCGCCAGGTAAGGCGAACAATACGACCTTTTTGTTTTTAAAATAATCTTCAGTTCTTATTTCCTTAATTCCCTCATTATCTTTTATGAGAAATGTTCCAGAGGGAAACTTATTTTCTATATCAGTTGACATGCAAATTCCTTATACAATTTTAAGATTATCCTTAAACTATGTGATTGAAATTTTAAATACATTTATTTTGCTTTTTTAATATATTCTTGGATTTCATTAATATTTAATAATTCAGAGAGAATTTCTCCATTTGGCAATAATGGGCCATAAATTTCATTATAAGGTATACCATAGCGTCCCTTTTTATTTAAAAATTTTTTAATATCTTCGTTTGGCTTAGTCCAGTCTAAGACCAGAACTTTTACATTATTTTTTCTAAAAATTTCTGATACTTCTCTAGTTTCAAGGACTAAAGCTTTATTTACCTGACACGTTAAACACCAATCTGCAGTTATATCAACAAATACTATTTCGCCTTTAGTTGACAACTGGTTTGGTAATAATACATTTTGATTAATATTCCAGTTTACTATTTCAAAATTATTATAATTATTTAAGTTAGGTTTAATTGGTGTTTTTAATTTTATTAATAAATTGATTAACCATAAAGATGTAAGCAGAAGCATTATAGCCATGATTTTTTTAAAAATTAACAACCATTTTCCTGGTTTTGGTATAACTGATATAAATTTTGGGAATAACATTATTAAGATTAAGGGCAATGACAAACCTAGACCCATAAACAAAAGAGTAGAAAAAATTTCAAAAGTTTCCCCAGATAATGCAAAACCAACAGCAGTACCAACTAATGGTGCAGTACAAGGAGTGGCTAATAAAGTTAGTGTCATTCCAGTAATAAAATCCCCTACATAACCCTCGCCCTTAAATGATAAAATTTTCAAAAGTTTTGAAGGTAAAAAATAATTAAATAAACCTAGGAGATTTAAACCAAAAAAAGATATTAATAAAATTAGAAAAATCAAAAAATACGGATTTTGAAATTGTATACCCCAACCTACAAGCTCACCTGCGGACTTAAGAATATAAGTACCAAGAGCTAATAGTAAAAAAGAGGTTAATATACCCAATACGTTGAAGAATATTTTCTTTTTAAATATTATTTTGTTTTCCATTCTTAGATTAACTAATTGTATCATTTTCAAAGACAAGACAGGAAGCACACAAGGCATAAAATTTAAGATAAATCCACCTAAAAAAGCTATGAATAAAATTTCAAAGCCAATAATATTTTTATTTTGATTGAATATTAAAATGTTTTCTTTCGATGAATTTAATGATTTAGTTATTATTTTTTCATAACTATGATCATTACTGAGAAACGTTAATTTTAAGAATTCAAAATCATAATCTTTTTTATCATCAAATTTTACAGTTAAATCTAAGAGTTGATTTGTTTTTGAATATATAGGCTTTTCAAAAATAAATTCTTTATTATCCTCTACAATTATGTCATATGGACTTATATTTAATTTATTTATAAAAGTTAATTTAAGTTTATTATCAGAACGGTCAATTGAAAAAAGTTCTAAATCTTTACGTCCTATATACTTTGGTACTGTGTTCTTATATTTAAGTATATCTGACAATTTAGAATTATTTTTTTCATTGTAGTTTAATTTGCTTAAATCATAAGCAAAACTTACTGGAACACATATTTCAGCACATACTTGTGCTTCTAATTGAAGCAATCCTGATATTTGTTTATTTTTATTTAAAGGTTCTATCTCTATTGGAAAAATAACTTCTTTCTCGTAACCAAGTGTCTCAATACCAAAAAAATTAAATCTTTTAGGATTTGGAAACATCAAATTCATTGATTTAATATTATTGCCAGAAGTCCATTTAATTTCTGGAGGCAGTC
>QBXO01000008.1 GCA_003284565.1 SAR116 cluster bacterium AG-321-K23 | reverse complement strand
TAAAATCTCAAAAATATCCAAACTATTGAAAGATTTCAAATTTTCTGAAAAATTTTTAGATAATTGTAAGTTTTTTATTCCAAAAAGAAACAAAACACAAAATCAAAATTTGAACCTTCAATATGGTTGTATAGCTCGTAATGGTAAATTACAATGTGGTAACAGTTTGAAACAGTAAGTTTTTAAAAATTTAAATATATAATTCTTAACACAATAAAGCTTAGTAAGATTAAAATTATCTTATCAAAAACTTCTTTGGACATATTTTTTGCAAACCATGAGCCAAGTGGCATAAAACTTATCAAAATTATAGTAGAAAATAAACTTAAAAGAGTTATCTCTAAATTAAAATAATTATAGTAATATAAAGTAGGAAATTGAAAAATCGACATAATTCCAAAATAAACAGAAATAGTTGGTATAAATTGGTTTCTTTCTAATTTCATTGAATTTAGAAAAGTTATTGATATTGGCGCAGACAAACCAGCACTACCTTGAAGTATTCCTCCACCTGTACCCATAATAAAAACTATTTTTGTAGCTTTTTTATAAGTTAATTTCCATGAAGGAACTACAATCTTTAAAATTATGTAAATAATGACAATAAATGCTACAGCAAAAGAAAGTATTTTAATTGGTAAATTAATTAGTAACATAGTTCCAATAAAAGCTCCGATGCCACCGCCTAAAGCAAATGAGAATGTAAAAAAAGGTGGAAGTATAGTTTTTCTAAATTGATAAATTTGACTAATATTTGTCAATAAATTTGGTATCACCATTATTATGACTGCAATTCTAGCATCATAAAATGCAGCTATAACTGGAATAGTTATTATAGGCGCGCCTGCACCAGTTGCCCCTTTTAGGGTGCCTCCTAGAGCAAAAGCAATCAAAATTGCGAAAACAGTAATTGGATCAAAAGTCATAAAATTATTAAATTTTTAAAATCAATTTTCCAAAATGTTGATTATCCCTCATACAGGATAAAGCATCCACGACATCCTTAAATTGATAAACCTTGTCAACTGGTAAAGATAATTTTCCTTTAGAAACTAAATTACTACAATCAGCCCACATTCTAGAATATACATCCCTGATCTCACTTATTGATCTAGTTCTAAAAGTAACACCACGATAATTAATTCTTCTTAAAGCATGAAGATCACAATTGAAATCAGCATTACCACCAGCTAATCTTCCAACATTTACTATTATACCTTTAACCTTAGATGCTTTCATATTTTCATTAATTGTATAACCAGATAGTTGATCTATTATTAAATCCACACCCTCGTTATTAGTTGAGCTTAACACTTCTTCAACCCAATTTGTATCTTTCGAATTTACAACAAGATCAGCACCAATAGATTTTAATCTACCAAATTTTTCTGTCTTCGTAGATGTTCCTATAACTAACTTAGCTCCTAAATGTTTTGCTAACTGAAGACCCATAAGACCAACGCCCGAACTTGCACCTTGAATTAAGATTGTTTGTCCTTTGACAAAATTCCCAATTGTGACAATTGCGTTATGCATTGTTGCTAGAGCTATTGGTAGTGAACTGGCTGTGATAAAATCCATGTTGTTATCTGGTATTTTTATTGCTCTGCCGTGATCTGCGATTGCATATTCAGCCCAAGCAGAAGCTCCTGAACACATAACTCTATCACCAATTGAGAGATTTTTTACATTTTCTCCACATTTCACAATTTCTCCAGAAAATTCCATTCCAACAATTGTACCATTACCTCCAGCCGATCCGTGTACACCCCCATCAGCTACAACTAAGTCAGCTCTATTCAACCCACAAGTATGTACCTTAACTAAAACCTCGCCATCCTTTGGTGATGGAATATCTACCTCTACTATTTGAACACCTGATTCTACAACAGTGACAGCTCTCATTTGCATCCTTTCCATATTCAAATTTAGGATCTTGCTTCTTTAATTTTATTACCTAAACCTTCCGCATAAATTCGAACATCACTAGCTAATGTAGCTAAATCAAAACCATTTGAGAGCTTTTCCTTTAAATAAGACGGTGAAAGACAATGTATCCCAACTTTTATTTTATTATTTTTACAAGCATTAAAAATTTTGTTAATAGCATCAATCATTTCAGGCTCAACTCTATCTAAACCAGGTTTTAAACCCATAGAAATACTTAAGTCTGAGGGTCCAATATAAATCCCTGTTAAACCATCAGTTTCAGCTATTTTTTCAACATTTTGTAGAGCTTCTACTGTTTCTATCATTGCAAGTGATATAATTTTGTCATTTGCCTCATCATGATAATTTGGACCATGGATCATTAAGGCTCTTGTTGGTCCTGAACTACGGTGTCCTTCCGGCTCATATCTTGTAGCACCAACAAAATTGATCGCATCTTGGGGAGTATTTATCATTGGACATATAATACCCAAGGCACCAGCATCTAATGACTTCATAATAATACCCGGCTCATTCCATGGAACCCTTACCATAGGAGTTTTACCTGAACCTGAAATGACTTGTAACATATTTAAAGCAACTTGATAATCTACCAGTCCATGTTGCATATCAATTGTAATAGAATCAAAATCATTCATTGACATCATTTCAGCGGTTATGGCACTTGGAATTGAACACCAAGCGTTAATAGCACCTGTATTTTTTGACCAGCAATCTCGTAGAGTCTGTTGCTTCATTTTTTTCTCCTATAAAACATTTTTATTTATAATAACTTCAGGATTTACTTTGTCATCAAATACATCAAGAATGTTTTGAACGGCTTGTTTAGACATCCTTATTGTTGCCTCTTGAGTAACTCCTGCAATATGAGGAGAAAATAGAATATTATCTAGACTAAAAAGTGGGTTTGAAGATGTTGATGGTTCGTCATCGTAAACATCTAAACCAGCAGCTCTGATTTTATTTGATTTTAGAGCATCTAATAATGCTATTTCATTAATAATTCCTCCTCTTGCACAATTAATCAAAAAGGCACTTTCTTTCATAATTTTAAACTCATTTTCTGAAAACATATTAGTAGTTTCTTCATTTTTAGGACAATGTAATGAAACAGCATCCATTTGAGGTAAAATATCAAGGAAGTTATTTACTTGATTAGCTCCTGATTTTTTTATTTCTGAAGCATCAACATAAGGATCATAAACAAATACTTTCATATCAAATGCAAGAGCCCTTTTAACTAATCTAGAACCTATTCTACCAAAACCTATTACTAACAAATTCTTTTCTGCAAGATCCCACGCCCTTATATCCCAACGGGTTGACCAATCAGCTTTGCGGGCAAATTTGTCATAGTAAAAAACATTTTTTGATAATGCCAATAACATAAACATTGCATGTTCAGCTACGGAAACCATGTTTGAATGAGCAGCAATGGCTAAGGGGATGCCATAATCGTTTAAAGCTTCAACATCAATAGAATCATAACCTACACCGTGTCTTGAGACCACTTGTAGATTTTTTGAGTTTTCGATTATTTTTCTAGAAATATTAGCAGTTCTTACTGTGATACCGTGAACTTCTTTTGCTGCTTCAAGAATTTCATCTTCTTTTGCTGACATAATTGTAATGGGTTCAATATCATCTCTTTGTAACAACAACTTTTGACCCTCTTCATGAAGACCTTGAACCATTAAAACTTTCTTTTTATTATTTATGTTTATGTTCATAATAAAGCCCCCCGAACTACGCACTAAAAAAATTAAAGTTTTTTCTATTTAATTTAGCTAAAATGGTAGTCTATAGAAATAAAATTTGTAAGCAAAATTTATTGAAAATAGAATAAAATTAGTAAATAGTATTGGTTTAAAATTTGCATAATTTAGAATGACATGAAAAAAAATTTCTTTCGAAAAGTTGGTTTTGGTATTGCTCCAGACGAAGTGCTTCCAGAAAACCCCGTTTCTTGGGCGCAAAATCAAGTTGACAAAGTGCCACCCTTGATTTGGGACACACAGATACGTAGTAGTGAAGAAATGCTTAACCACTACGCAGAGTGGGTATATACAGATCGAGAAATATTAAGAAAAAAGTATAAAGAAAATCGTCAAGCCTACAAAGAAGCTAAAAATAAACTTCGTTATAAGGTTGGACAGCAATACTTTGAAAATTTAGAAATTTGTATTCGACAAAATACCGCGCTAAAAAGTAAATCTCCAGTTTTTGAAAGACTATGGTTTTTCTGGTGCAATCATTTTGCAATTATTGATAAAGATGCAATGCCACAATTTACAACTGGTCCTTATCATCGTGAAACTATTAGAACTAATATGTGTGGCTCATTTGAAACACTTTTAAAGGAAGCAACTCTAGGTTGGTCAATGATTCATAATCTTGATAATTCAGAGTCTATAGGACCACATTCTGAGTGGGGAAAAAATCGAAGAAAAAGAGGAAAACTCGCTACTGTAAACGAAAATCACGCTCGTGAGTTACTAGAATTACATACAGTTTCTCCTTCAGCAGGATACAGTCAAGAAGATGTGATACAACTTTCTTATGTTATGGCAGGGTGGGAACATGAATACACAAAAAAAAGAAAAGAATGTAACCCTGTTAGATTTAATTATAAAAAGCATGAACCTGGTAATCATAAGGTATTAGGAAAAAAATACAAACAACGAGGCCTTTCACCAAAAAACAAATTAATTGATGTATTGAAAGATTTATCAAATCATCCTGAGACAAGACGCTTTATTGCTTTCAAGCTTTGTCGACATTTCCTTACTGACAATCCAACAGAAGAGATGATAGCACCAATTATTTCTGCATGGGAAAAATCTGATGGCAATCTACCAATTATTCATAAGGCTTTGTTACAGGTTGTTTATGACCATGCTGACAATCAAGCTAAATTTCAAAATCCAGAAATATGGATGTTACAAATGGTTCACATGATAGGTGGCAGTTGGCCGCTACAAGCAGACGAAATGAAATATAACTTCAAAATTAAACCTAACAATCATCAACGAAGACCTCGTTTTTTTATGAAAGAAATTGGATATGAACCTTATAGGCCCATACAACCAAATGGTTTTTCTGATTTGGAGTCAGACTGGATATCCCCTGAATTACTCATTAGAAGAATATCTGCTCCCAAAGAAATAGCCAAGCGCAGATTTGCCCTCAAAAATTTTGGAGAAATGATAGAAAAAAATTTTGATGATCCAGAAGAAATAAAATCCCTTATTCATGGAGTTAAATCACCTTCAACTAAGATGCAATTAATTTTCCCGAGTTATAGGATGTTAAAAACATGATAAACAGACGTACTTTTCTAACAGGTTCAATAACAGTAACTCTTCTAGGTTCACCATTATTTTCAGCATTAGCTGAAAAGAAAAAAAAGCGTAATCTTGTTGTCATTTCTCTCCGTGGTGGGATGGATGGATTGTCAGCTGTACCACCAATTGATCCTAAACTTGAAAAATTTCGTCCTGATATTCTAGTAAAGAAAACTTTGCCTCTTACATCTGATTTTGTATTGCATCCCTCTTTAAAAAATTTCCACAATGCCTGGAAAAAAGGTAATGCAGCGGTTGTACATGCTACAAATATACCTTATACGATGCGGTCACATTTTGAAGGACAAGATTTAATGGAAAGTGGTGGTCACAAGCCTTTTGCTGAATATACTGGTTGGCTTGGCCGTGGAATGGAATCAGCCAATTTAGAAGGTTTGGCAATAGCTTTACCTATGCCATTAATTCTCAGAAGTAAAGCAAACTTAGATAACTATTTTCCAACAAAATTATCTACACCTTCACCTGATATTATGAAGCAAGTAGCTTCAACGTACCCGATGGATAGTAACCTAAGATCTACAATTCAGCGGGTTATAATGCGCCCATATTCAATGCTTTCTGGAAAAGGATCTAGGAAAGCCCATAGACTTGCCGGAACTGCCGCAAAGGCTCTATCTAAAGCTGATGGCCCACGAGTTGCAGTTTTTGATATAAACGGCTTCGACACCCATGCAGCACAAGGGGGTTCAAACGGTGAGCATGCTGATAAATTGTATAATTTAGATAAAATTTTTGGAACTTTACAAAAAAATCTAGGTCCAACGTATGAAGATACATTGATTATTACTTTAACAGAGTTTGGTAGGAAGATTGAACAAAATGGTGGCAATGGCACCGAACATGGTTATGGTACTGCTGTATTGATAATGGGTGGGCTAGTGAAAAAAGCTCAAGTATATTCTGATTGGCCAGGACTAAGTCGTAAAAACTTGTTTGAAGGTCAGGATCTTAATTCTACTACAGATGCACGTTCAATATATTGCTCTGCAATGGCAATGGTATTTGAAACAGATTTTGAAAAACTTAAACGTCAGGTCTTCTGGAATGATCCATTAATTGATCTCCAAGACAAGCTTTTTAATGTTTAATTAAAAATGATCCATTATATTTATATTAAAAAGCAATCAATATAATTTAAAATTTGAATATTAAGCGTGGTGCCCGGGGGCGGATTCGAACCACCGACACGAGGATTTTCAGTCCTCTGCTCTACCTACTGAGCTACCCGGGCTAAGATTAAATTATCTATAACGTGATCATCACATTATGTCTAGCTAACAAAAAAAAAAATTAAACATCCTTCTCATAATCATCTTCACTTAAATGAATTGAGTATTTTTCACCCAACCAATTGTTTAAATCAATATAACTACAACGTTTAGAACAGAATGGTTTTGTATCTAATGTGACATCAAATTCTTTATCACAATTAACACATTTTATTTTTTGATTTTCTCTCATTATATTTTTTTTTCTAATAACTCACCGTAATCCTTTGGGAGATCTATTCTTTCAACAATATTTATGAATTCTGGTATTTTTTTAAGCTTTAATCTTTTAAAGAGATTTTTACCACATAAAAACTCAATGTTATTTTTAGATTTGATTTTCTTAGATGCTCTCCATAATGATCTTAGGTGATTTTTAAAATCAAATTCATTTTTATTAATATAAAAACTTTCTAGAGATTTGAAGTTTCTTGGTACATACATCTCATAAAGTTGTAATCTAGAAAAACCTAAAAAATTACTGTCTGAATTTTTTTTTGTTCCTTCTTTAATAATAAATTCATGAAGATTTTTTTTTCTATTAAACGACATTCTAGGAAAATCAATAAGAATCATACCTCCTATATTTCTCAATTTAATTTCATCCATACATTTGATAAACGCATCTTTACTAAACTTTAACATTTCATCTTCATTATTAATTAATCTTTTTTTAGTATCAATATCAATAAGAGTGGCAGCTTTTGTTTTTTCAATCCATAAAACACCACCATCTTCGATATTAATCATTGGATCTAGAGCATTAAGTAAACAACTGTCTAAATCCATGTCATTCCAATAGATCGCATGTTTGTCTTCTATTACAGGTATGTTTTTATTGAAGAAAAGATCAATTATGCGCTTTACAACATTAATGTTTTCTAAATCATAATTTTCAGACCATAATTTTGCTTGTAAAGGCTTATCTTCAAACTCTTCACTAGTTATAATAACTTTAATTTTTTCATTTTTTTTAAAAAATTTTTTCCCTGCCCTGACAGTGACTATTTTTTTATTTTTAATGCTAGCCCTAACAATCCCACTATTTAATCTTTTTAAAACTGTTGCATCAAAAACATTTCCAATTAATGGAGGTTTTTCATCTTGCCAACAAGTGATTTTAGCAATTTTGTTACTCTTAATTTCAACTATTCTTGTTTCTTCGGCGCATTTATCTACCAAGATAAAATGATCTTTAATTTCATTAATCATTTTTGAAATTATATCCAATAGAGATTAACACTCTGTAAAGCTCTGCCAGAGGCAACCCTACCACATTACTATATGAACCAGATATAAAATTTATAAATGATGCGGCAATTCCTTGTATGGCATACCCTCCTGCTTTCCCTTCCCATTCCTTAGTAGCAAGGTAATAACTTATTTCGTCAGGGTGTAGCCTTTTAAATTTTATAATTGATTGTATAGTTTTTGTTTTGAGTGAATTGTTTGGCGTGTAAACAGTAAAACTTGTGAAAACTTTATGTCTTCTTCCTGAAATTAATTTTAAGCATTCTTCTGCCAAATTTACATCCATAGTTTTGGGCAAGATTCTTCTTCCTACAGAAACCACCGTGTCAGCAGTAAGTATTATTGATTGAGGATATTTTTGTTGAAAAACTCTATTTTTTTCTAGAGACATTCTTTTGGCATATATACGGGGAAGTTCTTTAGAAAATATCTCTTCATTAATATTTGGTGATAATATTAAATCAGGCTTAACACCTATTTGACTTAAAAGTTCAAGTCTTCTTTTTGAACTAGATGCTAATATAAAATGTTTGTTCAATTTAATTTATCCATAAAACAAACTTAACACATCAGAATTTATTTATATCTAAATGTAATTCTTCCTTTTGTTAAATCATAAGGTGTCATTTCCACATTCACTCTATCACCAAGTAATACTCTAATACGATTTTTCCTCATTTTCCCACTTGTATGGGCTAGTACCTCATGGTCATTATCAAGTTTTACCCTAAACATAGCATTTGGTAAAAGTTCTTCTACAATACCAGAAAATTCTATTACACCTTCTTTAGCCATTTAACCTCTTTTTTAAAATTTAAGTTTAACATCACTATTATGTCTAATTAGTCAAGATTTTAATATATTATTTTTTTATTTTATTTGTCTATTCTAATTGAAATAGACCTTGCATGCGCCTCTAAACCTTCTGCTTCAGCTAATGTTATTACATGTTTTCCAAGTTCATTAAGGCTATTTTTATTAAAGTTAACTATAGTGGTTCTTTTGTAGAAATCTATTACTCCTAATCCACTTGAAAATTTAGCTGTTGCATTTGTTGGAAGAACATGATTTGGACCAGCAATATAATCACCTACTGCCTCAGGAGTATAGGGACCTACAAAGATAGCTCCTGCATTTTTCACTTCATTAACGACTTTTTGTGCATTTTTAAGAATTAATTGTAAATGTTCAGGCGCTTTTATATTTATTAGTTCAATTGCTTGATTTAAGTTTTGAACTAAGATTATAGCTCCAAAATCATACCATGAAGAGCTAGCTATTTTTGATCTGGAAATTTCCAAAAGAAATTTTTCTACTGAAAGTTTTACTTTAGTTGCAATTTCTTTACTTGTCGTTATTAAAATTGATTGGGCTAATTCATCATGTTCTGCTTGTGATAAAAGGTCTATAGCAACGTGATCAGGATTAGCTGTTTCATCACAAACAATTAACACTTCTGAAGGACCTGCGATTGAATCAATTCCTACTTTACCAAATACTTGTCTTTTAGCTTCTGCAACATAAGCATTTCCTGGACCCACAATTTTATCTACAGGTGAAATTGTTTTTGTTCCATAAGCGAGTGAAGCAACCGCATGAGCTCCACCCATACGAATAAACTCTGTAACTTTTGCAACATGGGCTGCTGCAAGAACAATAGATGATTTATTTAAATCTGAAATTGGGCTTACAAGTACTCTCCTTTCAACACCAGAAACTAGAGCAGGTATTGCGTTCATTAATACTGAGGATGGATAGATTGCTTTTCCTCCAGGAACATAAAAACCTGCGGAATTTATTGGTGAGTACTTCAAACCAAGATTAATTTTAAGATTATCTCTATAACTAAAGTTTTTAGGAATTTGTTTTTTATGAAATTGTTTTATTCTATCAGCTGCAATATTTAATGCTTTTTTCTGTTCTTTTTTAAGTCCATCATAAGCTTTTTTTAAGATATCTTTTGGAATAAATAATTCTTTAATTTGTTTAACATTTATTTTATCAAATTTACTTACATAATAATTTAGACTATCATCACCATTTTCAAGTATTTTATTTAAAATTTTTGCAACTGTAATATTGATTTTATCGTTTGATTTTCTCTCATCACATATCAATTCCTCAAATTTTTTTTTAAAGCTTGTATCTGAATAATTAAGATATCTAGTTTTAAATTTAGACATTTATTGCTTCCTCAACCTTTTTAATCCAAGGTTGTATAGTGTTTAAATTGGTTTTCATATAACTTCTGTTAACTGCTAATCTTGTTGTTACTTCACAAATATTCTCAACTACAACTAACCCATTCGCTTTCAGAGTAGAGCCAGTTTCTACCAAATCTACTATTCTTTTACACAAACCCATTGATGGGGCAAGTTCCATTGCACCATTTAATTTTATACACTCTGCATGAACCCCTCTAGCTTCAAAATGTTTTCTAGTTATATTAGGATATTTAGTAGCAACTCTTACGTGACTCCAAGACCTTGGGTCCTCGTTGGCGATAATATGTTTCTCTGCTGCAACAACCATTTTGCAGTTTCCTATATTTAGATCTAAAGGAGAATAAACTTCAGCATGATTAAATTCGTTTAGAATGTCACTGCCTACAAACGCCATTTGAGCAGCGCCATAAGCTAAAAATGTAACAACGTCAAAAGACCTAACTCTTATTATATCTATATTATTTATGTTTGTCTTAAACTTTAACTTACGATCATTTTTATCAAAAAAAGATTTTTCAGGTTTAATACCAACTTTTAATAAAATAGGAAGAACAGAATTTAAAATCCTACCCTTTGGCAAAGCGATGTTTAAACTTTTATTTAAAGTCATTAATGATTTCCTAAAAAATTATTTATGCAAAGGTTTTAGCTTAGTTGGCCAAGGAATGTCTATATCTTCAATAGTAGCATTAATTTTCTTACAATCTAAACTTATTTTTGAAGACATTGATAAATTAAGAATAATATTTGCTTTTTCATAAGTAATCGTCAATAAATTATAAAATTTTACTTTAGATTTAAAATTAATATATTCAACATTATTAACATTTTTAATTTGCAGACCAGTTACAACTCTATAATTGATATTCTTATTATTGAATTCTTGTTGTTCCCAACAATATCTTGTTAATGTAGCTACAAACATTTTTTTGGTTTTGTCATAGAAAATTTCTTCTCCAGAAATAATGGCATCTTGACACAGAAAGGAGAATATTTTTAGATCGTAACTACTTAAAGCATTTAGTCGGATTTTGTTTTCAATAGACATAAAATTCACTCTAAAATTTACTATAATTAATTTGATCTTTTTATAATTGCACCAATATTAGTCAATTTATCTGTTAATTTTTCATACCCTCTATCTAAATGATACAAACCATCAATTTCACTTGTGCCAGAAGCCGCTAGCGCTCCAAGAATTAGACACATTGAAGCTCTTAAATCTGAGGCCATAACTTTAGCACCTTTTAATTTTTTTACACCACAGATTTCTGCTTCTTGATGATTAATGGATATTTTGGCTCCCATTCTCATTAGTTCAGGAGCATGCATAAACCTATTTTCAAAAATTGTTTCTCTTATCAATGTTTTTCCATCAGCTATTGCCATAAGTGCCATGTATTGAGCTTGTAAATCAGTAGGAAATCCTGGATATGGATTAGTAACCACATCAAAAGGTCTTGGTCTTTTTGAATTAGAAACATTAATTGAATTATTGGAAATTTCAACTTTGCTTCCAGTATATCTGAGCACATTAATAAATTCAGTCAAATTTTTAGTACAAACATTATTTATTTCTACATCACCCATAGTAATACTAGATGCTATAGCAAAAGATCCTGCCTCTATTCTATCAGAAACAACAGAATGAGAAACTTGGTTCAATTCTTTTACACCATTTATTATTAAAATATCAGTCCCTATCCCTTTTATATCTGCGCCCGCTTGATTTAAACAATTTGCAAGGTCACTTATTTCTGGTTCTCTTGCCGCATTATAAATTTTTGTTTGCCCCTTTGCTAATACAGCAGTCATTATTGCACTTTCAGTAGCGCCGACTGAAACTTTAGGAAATTTAATGTTTCCTCCTTTCAAACCTTCATTACTTAAAGAGCCAATTATAAAACCACCGTCAAATATAATATTAGCTCCAAGTGATTCCATTACCTTTACATGTAAATCAATAGGTCTACTACCTATTGCACAACCACCTGGAAGGGGTACTTTTGCTGAGCCCTTTGAAGCTAACAAAGGCCCTAAAACAAGAATTGAAGCTCTCATCTGCCTAACTAAATCATAAGACGCTTCATCTTTTTTTGGTTTTCCGTAAAAGTTTACATTTCCTTTGTTCCAATTTATTTTAACACCTAAATCAATTAACAAATTAGACATTAATCTAGTATCAGCTAGGTCAGGAACGTTGTAGAGGTTAAAATCTTTGTTAATTATTAAAGATAGCGCCATTAATGGTAAGGCAGCATTTTTGGCTCCGCTAATATTAACACTACCAGTTAATTTTTTTTTGCCCGTAATGTAAATCTTCTCAATATTATTGTTGGTAAAACTAATCATTTCAGTTTAAAATTACTTTTATTACAAACATTAATAAGTCTTGATTGACCAATTTTGTTAGTCCTTTTTCCAATAATTTTATTGTCATCTCGTTCAGAAACTTGTTTTTTTCTAAGTTTTAAGTTTCGTTTTAAAGAAGCTGATAAATTATTTTCATTATCACTATTTTTTTTAGTCATTTTTTTAGAATCTTACAAGTTAAACTTATTTAAGTTACCGTTATATCTTAACATAAATCTATAAAAAACTTGTCATTAGAAAAAACATATTTAAGTTAAAATAATACGTGCCGCCATAGCTCCAGCGGTAGAGCGCGTCATTGGTAATGACGAGGTCACTGGTTCAAATCCAGTTGGCGGCACCACTTTAATTTAGTTTGTTAAATTAAATTTCTCTTAAAAATCCTGATAATTTTTTATCAATAGCATTTATTAAGTTAACACTTAATTTTTCCAACGCAGTATCAGTTAATGTTTCTTGAACAGGTTGAATTGTAACTTTAATTGCGATAGATTTCTTTTTTTGTGGAATTTTTTCACCTTTATATACATCAAGTATTATAACATCTGTTATTAAATCTTTGTCAATGGATTTAGCAACCTGACAAACTTTTTCGGATTCTATTGCTTCATCTATAATAAAAGCAAATTCTCTTGTGATTGGTTGCAAATTAGAAATTTTTAACATTGGTTTAGAAATTTTATTTCTATTTGGCAAAGGTACATTTTCATAAAATATTTCAAAGCCAATAGCTGATTTAGTAAATCCAAAAAAATCAACAATTTCTGGGTGAATTTCACCAAAATTGGCTATAATTTTTTGACCAATTTTAAAAACAGCACTTCTACCTGGATGAAAATAACTTGGAGCATCTTGAAAAATTTTTAGACTATTTTTTGGAACTCCTATTGTGTCCAATACCTTAATTACATCAAGTTTAATATCGTAGAAGTCAAATTTGACAGCATCTTTTTGCCAATCTTTTTTTATTTTGTCGCCGTATCTTATTCCAGTAATTGTGCTTATTTGTTCATTAGGAGTGTCACCTTTAAAAATTGGCCCAACTTCAAAAAAAGAAAGATCTTGAGCTCCTATATTTACATTCTTTTGAACTGCTAATAATAGATTAGGAATAATTGAAGGTCTCATGTCCGTCAATTCTGAAGAGATAGGATTAACCAAATTTAGAGAAAAACCACCTCCATTGAATTGATCAGCCATAGCCTTATTCAAAAATGAAAAAGTAATTACTTCATTATAACCTCTATTAGCTAGTATTCTAGAAGCAAAAAAAGCTTGACGATGCTTAATGCTCATTGCTGGCTTTGCAATATAATTATTTCTTGACAATTTTGTTGAAGGTATTTTGTCATATCCATTAATTCTAATGATTTCTTCAACAATATCTGCAACACCATCTATATCCGGCCTCCAACTAGGGGGTGTTATATCCCAAATATTTTCTACGGAGGCAATTTTAAAACCTAATTTTTCTAAAATTGATTTAGATAATTCATTTTCAATCTTAACTCCTGTTAGTTGATAAATAATATTTGGATCAAATTTAATTTGTTTATTTTTTTGTTCTAATTTAAAGCTAACTATTTTACTAAACGTTCCACCACAAATTTTATTGATCATTGCAGCTGCATAATGCATTACTATTTCTGGAGAGTTATAATCTAAGCCTCTTTCAAATCTGTATCTGGCGTCAGAATTTAGATTTAATTTTCTTCCAGTATTAGCTATTGAAACAGGGTCAAAAATAGCGGCCTCTAAAAACATTTTTGTTGTATTTTCAATGACTCCTGTTCTTTCTCCCCCCATTATACCTGCTAAATCATCAACACCATCTTCATCAGAAATAACTAGCATATTATCATCTAATTCGTAAGTATTTCCATTAAGTGCAGAAAACTTATCGCCTTTCTTTGATTTTGAAATTTTAAGGATTTTACCTTTAATCTTATCTATATCATATGCGTGTAAAGGTCTTCCAATATCTATCATAATATAATTAGTTATATCCACAATAGAACTTATTGGTCTCTGATCAACAGCTATTAATCTATTTTTAAGCCATAATGGAGATTCATCATTTTTCAAATTAGTAAATGATCTTCCAAAAACCTTAGGACAAAGATATTTTTCGTCTTCATCTAAATCAACGTGCCAATTTATAATACTGCCAAATTCACCATCATTAATTATTACATCTAAATCCTTTAAATTTCCCATCCCAGCTGCAGCTAAGTCTCTTGCGATACCTCTTACACCCAAGCAGTCACCTCTATTTGGAGTAATTTCAATTTCTATAATTGGATCATTTAAGTCCATAATATCTGAGATCGACAAGCCAAGTTCAGATGAAGGTTCTAGTTCGATTATTCCGCTATGATTTTCAGATAAAGTTAACTCTTTTTCTGAACATAACATACCAAAGGATTCTTCTCCTCTAATTTTGCCTTTATTTAATTTTATATTTAGACCAGGAATAAATGTTCCTATATTTGCAAAAACACTTTTCATTCCTAGCTTGACATTAGGAGCTCCACAAACAACGTTAAAAGTATTTTTTCCATCAAACACCTTACAAACATTAAGTTTGTCTGCATTTGGGTGTTTTTTTACATCTATAATTTCTACGGATATAAAACTTTTTAGATCCTCCGCTAAATTAACAATTGAAGCAACCTCTAAACCAATTTTTGGGAGTGTACCCAAAATCTCTGATAAATTTTTATCAGTTTCCAGATGATCTAGTAACCATTTCCATGTAAACTTCATGAAAAGACACCATTCAAACCAGAGTGTAAGCTTGGATTGTCAACAGGTATAAACCCATAATGTTTTAACCATCTTAGATCACTATCATAAAAAGGCCTTAAGTCAGGAATTCCATACTTTAACATGGTTAATCTTTCTAAACCCATTCCAAATGCAAATCCTTGATATTTTGATGGATCTATTCCTACACCTTGTAAAACTCTAGGATGGACCATACCTGATCCCAAAATTTCTAACCAATCTTCTCCTTCACCTATTACTAAACTACCATCATTTTCTTTTTTACAACCAATATCAACTTCTGCTGATGGTTCTGTAAAAGGGAAATAACTTGGCCTAAAACGAACTGGTAAATTATCTTCATTAAAATAAGTTCTACAAAATTCTATCAAACATCCTTTTAAATGGCCCATATTAATGTTTTTTCCAAGTACTAAGCCTTCGCATTGATGAAACATGGGGGAATGTGTGGCATCATGATCAGATCTATATGTTCTTCCAGGTATAATATACCTGATCTCATCGAAACTTTTTAGATCAATTTTTTCCATTGTTCTAATCTGAACCGGACTTGTATGTGTCCTTAAAACTTTCCTTTGTCCATTAACATCTGGTTGAAGATAAAAAGTATCATGCTCTTGACGTGCAGGATGTTCTTCAGGAATATTCAAAGCTGTAAAGTTATAATAATCACTTTCAATATCAGGCCCATCAACAATACAAAAACCCATATCTGCAAAAATAGCGCATAATTCTTCTATTGTTCTAGAAAGAGGATGTAAAGTACCTATTTCAGCCTCAGAAGGTGTAAGAGAGACGTCTATCTTTTCAGATTTAAGTTTTTTTTCTAAATGTTCTTTTTTAAAAACACTTTTTTTATCTATAATTAACTTATTTATTTGGCTCTTTATATCGTTTAAATAAGCCCCAATTTCTTTTTTTATTTCTAAATCATAATCTCTTAAATTCCTTAAATATAGGGTAATTGAACCTTTTTTACCCAAAGAATTAACTCTAATATTTTCAAGATCAGATGATGATTTGGAATTTTGTATACTTATTGTAATATTATTTAATAAGTTTTGAAGATCTTCCTTTAGTTCAGAAACCATATTTTATTAAAAACCTAATTTAATGAATTTGCAATAAACTACACTACTTATTGAAAATTTTAAATATCAAGCAGAAGCAGACTTGGCTTTTGAAACTAATTCTTCAAACGCTAGTGGTTCATAAACAGCTAAATCCGATAGAATTTTTCTATCTATTTCAATACCAGCTAACTTAAGCCCATTCATAAACTTAGAGTAATTTAAGCCGTGTAAACGAGATCCTGCATTAATTCTTTGTATCCAAAGACCCCTAAAATTGCGCTTCTTATTTCTACGATCCCTATACGCATATTGGCTAGCTTTTTCAACAGCTTGAGTTGCTACAGTAAATAAATTTTTTCTAGCTCCATAATAACCTTTTGCAGCTTTAATTACTTTTTGATGTCTAGCATGAGTTGTAACACCTCTTCTTACTCTAGCCATTAATTAACTCCTTTATGCGTAAGGTATAAATTGCTTAACAATTTTTGCATCGGATTCGTTAAGTATCATTGTACCACGAGCTTGTCTTTTCATTTTTTGAGATCTTTTACGAAGGTTATGACTAAGGAAGGCTGGGCTGCCTTTAACTTTACCAGATGAAGTAAGACTAAATCTTTTTTTTGCGCCACTTTTGGTTTTTAATTTAGGCATAATATACTCTCAAAAATTTAATAATTTAATAATTTATTCAAAGCTTATACATAAGCTAAATAAAGTTAGCAACATAAAGTTTTATTTTGTTAAAAATATTATTTGCTCTGCTATTTGGGTGCTAATATCATTACCATTTGTCTACCTTCTAACTTAGGTAATGTTTCCACCTTACATAATTCTTCAGTATCATCTTTAACTCTATCTAATACAGTAGCCCCTAAAGTTTGATGAGCCATCTCTCTTCCTCTGAACCTGAGTGTAATTTTAACTTTATCACCATTTTCAATAAATTTTTTAACTTGTTTCATTTTTACTACAAAGTCATTATTATCTATGTTAGGTCTTAATTTAATTTCTTTAACATCGATAATTTTTTGTTTTTTTCTAGCTTCATTCTTTCTTTTTTGAGCTTCATATTTAAACTTTCCATAATCAAGAATTTTACAAACAGGCGGGTCCACATTTGGTTGGATCTCTACAAGATCTAGGCTTAAGTTGTCGGCAATCTTAAGCGCTTCATTTATCGGAATTACACCTAACTGTTCTCCATCTGCTCCTATACATCGAACGCTTTCAGCTCTAATTAGCTCATTAATCCTAGGTCCCTCTTGACTAGGTGGAGTATTATTTAATCCAACTATATGTAAATCTCCCTTGAAGTTTAATCTCAAAATACTATTACAACATTTTATAGAAATTTGTTAATAAATTTAAAAAAAAATAGTTAACAGATGAAGTTTTAACACTCACTTTACTTATTGGTTAAGTCAGGAGGCATACATTTTTTAACCATATTTTCTATAAACTGATTTAAATTCAAAAATTCTTGTTTTTTTGAACCTAAGTACCTAATTGCTACACTTTTATTTTCCTGTTCTTGTTTTCCTATAACTAAAATTATGGGGATCGCTTTACTAGAATGTTCTCTAATTTTATAACCAATTTTTTCATTTCTTAAGTCCGTTTGACATCTGATACCAGACATATCTAACTTACTTTTTATTTCATATATATAATCATTAGTTGAATCGACTATAGAGCATACTACAACTTGTATGGGTGAAAGCCATAAGGGCATTCTCCCTGAATATTGTTCGATTAATATACCAATCCATCTTTCTATAGAACCTAAGATTGCTCTATGTAGCATTACTGGATTCTTTTTATCCCCATTAACATCAACATAATAAGCGCCCAACCTTTCCGGTAATACAAAATCTACTTGAAGAGTTCCACATTGCCAATCTCTTCCAATAGCGTCAGTTAATACAAATTCAAGTTTTGGACCATAAAATGCACCTTCACCAGGATTTAAAGTATAGCTAATACCTGCAGCATCTATTGCTACCATAAGTGCCTGTTCAGCTTTATCCCATGTCGTATCATCACCAGCTCTAATTGAGGGTCTATCTGAAAATTTAACCTTTAGTTCTGCAAAACCAAATTCCTTATAAATTTGTTGGAGTAATTCACAAAATTTTACACATTCTGAAGTGATTTGAGAATTCATACAAAATATGTGAGCATCATCTTGAGTAAATTGCCTAACTCTCATTATACCATGTAAAGCTCCAGAGGGTTCATTTCGATGACAGGAACCAAACTCTGCCATTCTAATGGGTAAATCTTTATATGATTTTAAGCCTTGTTTATAAATTTGAACATGCCCGGGGCAATTCATCGGTTTTAGAGCAAGTACCTTTTCATCGTCACCTTTAGCCATAAACATATGTTCTTTAAATTTATCCCAATGCCCAGATTTTTCCCATAAAGATCTATCGATTATTTGGGGTGTTTTTACCTCCTCATATGATTTACTCAGTCTCCTTCGCATATAGGCTTCAATTTCAAGATAAATGGACCAACCTTTTGTATGCCAGAAAACTGAGCCAACAGCTTCCTCTTGAAGATGAAATAAATCTAATTCTCTTCCTAATTTTCTATGATCTCTTTTTTCAGCCTCTTCAATCATAAAAAGATAATTTTTTAAATCTTTGTCATTAAAAAAAGCTGTACCATAAATCCTTTGTAAAACTTGGTTGTTGCTATCACCTCTCCAATATGACCCTGCTAATTTAGTTAATTTAAAAGAGTGGCCAAGTTTTTTAGTTGAAGATGTGTGAGGACCTCTACATAAGTCTAGAAACTTACCTTGCCTATAAAATGTAACAGTCTCATCTGTTGGAATAGAATGCACTAATTCAAGTTTAAATTTTTCATTATTTTTTTCAAAAAAACTTATTGCATTTTCTCTTGACCAGACTTCCCTTGAAATTATCTCATCTCTATCAACGATTTCATGCATACGTTTTTCTATAACCTCAAGATCAGATAAACTAAACTTTTTCTCTCTATAAAAATCATAATAAAAGCCATTCTCAATGGATGGTCCAATAGTTACTTGAGTTTCTGGAAATAATTCTAAAACTGCCTCTGCCATAATATGTGCTGCATCATGTCTAATTACATCCAAAGTTTCTTTATTTTTTTTTGTTAAAATTGAAATTGTACTATCAACTTCAATTAGCCTATCTAAATCCCATATCTCACCATTTACAATTGAAACCAATGCTTCAGACGCAAGTTTTTCTGATATATCATTAGCAATTTGAGCAGAGGTTACTGGTTTATTATATTTTTTTATATCTTTACTAGGTAGTGTGATTGTAATCATTAAATTTAAATCTTTATTTTTATTTTAATATCACTAACTGTTTATTTTATATTCTGCAATAATTTGTTTATATAGTGATAAGGTAAGATCACACATTTTATCATGACTATAATTTTTAGTAACAAATTTTTTAGCGAATTGACCAATTTTTTCTCTCTTAGTAGTATTTAAGGATAAAACATACGAAATTTTTTCAGATAGGCTTTCAGTTTTGATAGGTTCTGCTAAAAATCCTGTTTTTCCGTCAATTATTGTTTCTGATGCACCACCATGATCAAAGGCAATAGGTATTTTTCCCAAAGCTTGCGCTTCTAAAATAATTCTTCCAAAAGGTTCAGGAGTTAAAGATGGCATTACAATCAAGTCACCTAAAATCATTGCAGCTTGTATGTCCCTAGTAGATTTGACAAGCTTGATTTTTGTTTCTAACTTTGATTCAACTATTTTTTTGATAAGAATATTTTGAAATTTTTGACTTCCATCTCCTGCCCCAATCAAAATACATTGAAAATCATGTTTAATTTTTGATAGAGCCTTTATAAGAACCACGTAACCTTTCCACATAGCAGGTCTTGCAGCCATAATAATAACAGGAAGGTTGTCTTTTAGATTCAAAAGCTTTGATTGGGCAATGATTCTTGCAGGATTAATTTGACTTGGATTAAAGAGATCTAAATCAACACCCCTGTGAATAATTTTTATTTTATCACTTACATTTGGAAAATAATTTTTTACACATACTTCGATATGTTTTGAAATGGCAATAATACAATTTCCTTTAGTTAAAATACTATTATAATATTTTTTAAAAATGTTAGTTTTTCTAAATCTCATGTGAACTGAGGTAATAATGGGTATATCTAAGACGTTGCCAAGTGGCATTCCAATCCAGGCAGGCGTGCGAGAACAAAAATGTATTAGATCTACATTTTCATTTTCTAAAATTATCTTTAATTGATTTCTAATTTTAGGCCATTTAAAAGGATTCTTAGTATGTATGTTCAGTTTATGATGAACTCCTCCATTTCTTATTACTTGAGAGACCATATAACCACCAGAGGAGATAACAATTGACCTAAAATTATTTTTGACAAGCGCTCTAGAAATTTCAATAACACCCCTTTCAACTCCACCAGTATTTAAAGCTGGTAAAATTTGGGCTATAGTATATTTTTTTTTATTCAATTTTATTAACCTTAAACCAAACAGATTTATAAATGACCAAGTTTATCAATACACTAGATAATAACACAATAGCTTATAACCAATTTACAGGAAAAAACATGGGTATTGTATTTTTAAGCGGTTTTAACTCAGATATGCAAGGTAAAAAAGCATTATATATCGAAAGATGGGCCAAAAATAATAATCATAGCTTTTTGAGGTTTGATTATTCAGGTCATGGACAATCGTCAGGGAAAATTGAAACGACATGCTTCTCAGATTGGTATAAAGATGCTGAATATATAATTAATAAAAAAACAAAAGATAAACAAATTTTAATTGGATCATCAATGGGTGCTTGGGTAATGCTTATGTTAGCAAAACGCATTCCAGAGAAGATTGCGGGGATAATAGGTCTTGCACCTGCGCCAGATTTTCCTAAAATTTTAATATGGGATAAAATGTCAATTAATGAGAAAAGAAAATTAATTAAAAATAAAAAAATAACTATAAAATATGAAGATGGATCCAAAAATGTCTTTTCTTACAGATTAATAAAAGATAGCTTTAAAAATCTTACTTTATCAGAGAATATAGATTTTGATGGTCCTGTCTACTTGTACCACGGTATGGCTGATAGTGCCGTACCATACAATTTGAGTATAAAAATTATCAACACATTTAAAGGGACTAAGGATATTAAACTATTATTAGACAAAGACGCTGGACATAGATTATCTGAGACAAACCAACTTAAAAGCATTACAAATATTATTGAAGAAATAAAAATAAAAATTTAATTAAAAATCCATATTCTTGAAGTTTTCGTGGGGATAAAGTCCAACTACTTGGTCTTTTAATAATGTTCTGAATGACGGCCTTGACTTAACTTTTAAATACCATTCTTTTATATTTTTATAACTTTTAAAATTTAATAATCCTAAATAATCTAAAACTGAAAAATTAGCAGCAGCTAGCAAATCTAAATAAGTTAACTTATCTTTGATAAAATAATTTTGGCTATTTAGTAAGAAATTGAAATATTGAACATGAAAATCCAAATTTTGAAGAGCTGCTCTTATATTCTCACTATTAGGGGTGATATTATCTATTATCCTTGAATATACTTTTTCATACATAATTGGATCGAAAACTTCTTTTTTAAAAATTACATCAAACCAATGAACTAATCTATTTATTTCAGCTTTTTCTTTGTAATTATCCACAAATAAGTTAGGTCTTATTTCAAGATCTTTAATATATTCAACACAAGCATTAGAGCCAATAATTGAAAAGTTTTCTTCATTTACCAGAACCGGTAAATGACCAGCTGGATTAAGTTTGAGAAAATCTTTTTGAGGTTTCCAATAATTTTCTAGCTGAGTATCATATGTGATTTTATGTTCTTCTAAAATAAGCCTAATATATCTTGACGATGAACATAAATAATAGTGATAAAGAATAAACATAGTTTAAATTGTTTTATGGAACTTAGTTTTATTTATTAAATTAATAGCAATTAGTTCTCTTTTTATTTTTTTATAAGTAATTAAGTATAGGTGAACCTAGTCATTTAATAGTCAAATTTTTAACAATTAATCTATAATAATATTATTTTAAATAACAATACTATTAATAGAATTATAAAAAGTAAATTTAGAAAAAATCTACTAATTTGGTAATTCTGACTTTCCCATGAGAAACTCATCAATTGATCTTGCACACTGCCTACCTTCTCTTATAGCCCATACAACTAAAGACTGTCCTCGCCTAGAATCTCCTGCAGCAAAAAACTTATCAATAGAAGTTTTATATTCGCTATCATTAGCATCTAAATTGCCAGCAGGTGTAAGTTTAACACCTAAACTATTTATTAAACCTTCATGAATAGGGTGCACAAAACCCATAGCAAGTAATACAAGATCCGCCTCAAAAGAAAACTCAGAGCCTTTGACTTCAGTCATTTTCATTCTACCATCATTATCTTGAGACCATTCAACCTTAACACAATTTAGTTTGCTTACTTTACCATTATTACCGTTGAATGACTTTGTTAAAACAGACCAATTTCTATCACAACCCTCCTGATGAGAGGTTGAGGTGCGAAGTTTTAAAGGCCAGTTTGGCCATGTAAGAGCTTTGTTTTCTTTTTCTGGTGGTTGATCTAGCAATTCAAGCTGGGTAACTGATTTGGCTCCTTGACGGTTGGAGGTTCCAACACAATCTGATCCTGTGTCACCACCCCCGATTACAAGAACATTTTTTCCCTTTGCCGTAATTTCAATTTTTGGATCAATTTTATTACCTGCAACTCTATCGTTTTGTTGAGAAAGGAACTCCATAGCAAAATGAACACCTTTAAGCTCTCTTCCATTAACAGGTAAATCTCTTGGATTTTCTGATCCACCACAAAAGGCAATAGCATCAAAATTTTTATTTAATTCTTCAATTTTAATATCTTTACCAATATTAGAATTAACTCTAAATTCTACACCCTCTGCTTCCATTTGAAACATTCTTCTATCAATCAAATGTTTTTCCATTTTAAAATCAGGAATACCAATCCTCAAAAGTCCTCCAATCCTTGCATTTTTTTCAAAAACAACTATAGAGTGACCCGCTCTAGCTAATTGTTGAGCACAAGCTAAACCAGAAGGACCAGAACCAATTACTGCGACTTTCTTGTCTGTTTTATTATTACTTACTAGAGGTTTAATCCATCCTTCTTCCCATCCTTTATCAACAATGGAACACTCAATTGTTTTAATTGCTACAGGATTATCAGTAATATTCAAAGTACATGATGCTTCACATGGAGCAGGACATATTCGGCCTGTAAATTCAGGAAAATTATTTGTTGATTGTAATAAATTGAGGGCTTCTTTCCATTTATTATTATAAATCATATCATTCCAATCAGGAATGAGATTGTTTACAGGACAACCTTGGTGACAGTATGGGATACCACAGTCCATACATCTAGCGCCTTGCTCTGATACTTTAGACTTATCAAGGGGAATTAAAAATTCTCTAAAATGTTTTATTCTATCTTCAACAGGCTCGTAATCTCTTTCAACTCGGTCTAATTCCATAAATCCAGTTGTTTTTCCCATCTTTCATTCTCCAGCAATTCTATTTGGCATAATTTTGTTTTCTTTTAGTTTTTGTTTTCTTTCGTTCAGAGCCCTCTTATAATCATTAGGGGTGATTTTGTGAAAAAGATTAATATACTTGTTCCAATTATCTAAAATCATTCTAGCTTTTGTACTTTTTGTATATTTAAAATGTCTTTTAATTATTAATTTTAGTCTTGCTTCATCAAAATCAAGCAAATCACTATTAATTTCTTTCAATGAAGGATTTTCATTAATAACAAAGCTAGACAATCTCTCTAACTCCACCATAGCTTTATTACACTTTAAGTTAAATGTATTATCTTCATCCAGTATATAAGCTATTCCTCCAGACATACCTGCAGCAAAATTTCTACCAGTTTTACCAAGTACAACAACAACACCACCTGTCATATATTCACATCCATGATCACCGCATCCCTCTACAACAGTAGTGGCTCCAGAATTTCTTACTGCAAAACGTTCTCCAACAACACCTCTTAAATAACACTCTCCAGAAATTGCCCCATATAAAAGTGTGTTTCCAGCAATGATATTATTTTCAGCTACAATTTTGCTTGTATCGTCCGGGGAAATAGATATTCTACCTCCAGATAGCCCTTTCCCAACATAATCATTTGCGTCGCCTTTTAAGTTAAAGCTTACACCTTTCGACAACCAAGCCCCAAAACTTTGGCCAGCATTACCCTTAAAATCAACATTTATAGTATCCTTAGGCAAGCCATCATGACCATACTTCTTTGCAATTACTCCTGATAACATTCCACCAACAGTTCTATTAGTATTTACAATTTTAGATGAAATATTAACTTTTATTTTTTCTGAAATAGCTTTATGTGATTTTGAAATTAATTCATTATCAAGTGCCAGATCCAATTTGTGATCTTGAAATTTTGAGTTGTAAAAAGTCTCGTCTTTTTCTTTTTCCAAATTTACTATAAGTTTTCCTAAATCCAGTCCGTGAGCTTTCCAGTGTTCTTTTGCACCGTTAAAATTAATTAGATCTCTTCTTCCAATTAAATCGTTAAACTTCCTAATACCTAGGTCCGCCATTATTTCTCTTACTTCATTAGCAATAAAAACAAAAAAGTTAACGACATGATCAGGTGTTCCAGTAAAGTTTTTTCTGAGTTCTGGATCTTGTGTTGCAACCCCTACAGGACAAGTATTCAAATGACATTTTCTCATCATTATACAACCTTCAGATATAAGAGCAGCAGTAGCAAAACCAAATTCGTCAGCACCTAAAATTGCTCCAATTACTACATCTCTTCCAGTTCTTAATCCTCCATCAACTTGTACAGCTATCCTTTCTCTTAATCCATTCATGACTAGTGTTTGATGGGTTTCAGCTAAACCAGTCTCCCAAGGACCACCAGCATTCAATAAAGATGTAATTGGACTTGCTCCTGTACCACCATCATTTCCTGAAATAGTAACATGATCAGCATAAGCCTTGCTAACCCCAGCAGCGACTGTACCAACACCAATCTCAGATACAAGTTTTACAGAAACTCTAGCTTTTGGATTAACATTTTTGAGATCATGTATAAGTTGTGCTAAATCTTCTATAGAATAGATGTCATGATGGGGTGGAGGAGATATTAGTCCAACCCCAGGTGTTGAATGTCTAATTTTAGCAATAAATTCGTCAACTTTTCCACCTGGAAGTTGTCCACCTTCACCTGGTTTAGCACCTTGTGCCATTTTTATTTGAATGTCAGTTGCATTTGATAAATATTCAGTCGTAACTCCAAATCTACCTGATGCAACCTGTTTAATTCTGGAATTCATGGAATCACCATTAGGTAATGGAGTAAAACGTGATTTTTCTTCTCCACCTTCTCCAGTATTTGATCGTCCTCCGAGTCGATTCATAGCAATAGCTAAAGTAGTGTGTGCTTCCGTAGAAATTGATCCAAGTGACATGGCACCTGTAGCAAATCTTTTAACAATTTCAGAAGTTGGCTCAACCTCATCAATATTAATTGAATTAGTTTCAGAGTTAAATTCAAATAAACCTCTTAAATTCTTAAGTTTAATAGAGTGGTCATTAATCTTCTTTGAATATTTTTTAAAGGTATCATAATTAGCACTTCTGACTGAGTGTTGAAGCATTCCAATAGTTTCAGGCGTCCAAACATGTTCTTCACCTTTAATTCTAAAACTTAAATCTCCACCCACATCAAGGTCATTTGAAAATAATGAAGAATTACCAAAAGTTAATTCGTGTCTATTTTCTGTTTCTGTTTGAATTTCTTTAAGATTAATTCCTTCAACTTTTGAGGACGTACCACAAAAATATTTATCTACAAGATTAGATGAAAGACCAACAGCATCAAAAATTTGAGCACCTGAATAAGATTGATATGTCGAAATACCCATTTTAGACATAACTTTAAGCATACCTTTAGTCACGGCTTTGATATATTTTTTGTAAGCTTCTTCCTCTTGTATATCCTCGTTATGATTTTTGATTATATTAGATAAAGTATAAAAAGCTAAATACGGGTTTATAGCTTCAGCTCCAAAACCTGCAAGAAGACACAAATCATGAACCCTCCTTGCCTCTCCAGTTTCTATAACTAAACCAACTTTTGTTCTCAGTCCTTTTTTAATTAAATGATGATGAACTGAACTAGTAGCAAGTAATGCGGGAATTGCAACATTATCGCGATCAAGTTTTCGATCTGATAAAATTATAATATTACAAATATTATCATTAATTAATTTTTCAGCTTTGATACAAATGTCATTTATAAAATTTTCAATTTTGAGGGTGTTGTTCTGATTTTTTTTGTAACAAATGTTTAGTGTAAAAGATTTAAGTTTATTAGATGTAAATTTTTCAATATTTCTGATCTTTTCAATCTCTAAATTATCTAAGATAGGATGGTCTACCTTAATTAGCTTTTGATCATTTCCAGATTTCGGATCAAGTAAATTAGGTCTTGGACCTATAAAATTCATAAGAGACATTACTAACTCTTCACGGATGGGATCAATAGGAGGGTTAGTTACTTGTGCAAAATTTTGGAAAAAATAATCATATAAAAGTCTATTTTTATCTGACAATGCTGCTAAGGGAATGTCTCTACCCATTGAACCAATTGGGTCTTGACCTTCTAATATCATTGGTTCAAGAAAAAATTTTAAATCTTCTTTATTGTATCCAAAAGCTCGTTGCATATCTAAAAGAGTAGCATCCTCTGGAAGTGAATTATTTGATTTT
Organism: SAR116 cluster bacterium AG-321-K23; assembly: GCA_003284565.1. Taxonomy (GTDB): domain Bacteria; phylum Pseudomonadota; class Alphaproteobacteria; order Puniceispirillales; family Marisalimonadaceae; genus Marisalimonas. The sequence continues at coordinate 33,890 of QBXO01000008.1, read as the reverse complement.
AAATTAATCGAATTAATATTTATTTTAGAATTATTTATCCAGCTTTGATATGGGAATTCTTCAATGAGATTGTTTTTTAGTTCCTCGTCAGATATTATTCTTTTTTCATTTAGATCTACAAGTAGCATTTTACCTGGCTGTAATCGCCATTTTTGAACAATTTTATGTTCTGGTATTTCCCTTAAAACTCCAACTTCTGATGACATTATGACTAGGTCGTCATCAGTAACAACATATCTAGCTGGTCTTAAACCATTTCGGTCTAGAGTTGCTGCAACTTGAATACCATCTGTGAATGCCATAGCTGCTGGACCATCCCAAGGTTCCATTAAAGCGGAATAATATTCATAAAATGCTGAACGTTTGGTATCCATTAAATTATTGTCTTTCCACGCTTCTGGTATCATTAACATCATTGCATGTGGAAGCGAATATCCACTCATTACTAATAATTCAAGGGCATTGTCGAATGTAGCTGAGTCAGAAGGTGATCTTTCAATTACAGGCCATATTTTTTTCAAGTCATTACCTAAAAGTTCTGAATACATACTATATCGTCTAGAATTCATCCAATTAGAGTTCCCCTTAACAGTATTAATTTCACCATTATGACATAAATATCTAAACGGTTGGGCTAAACGCCATGAGGGGAAGGTATTAGTAGAAAATCTTTGATGAAAAAGGGCAATAGCAGTTTTAAAACTTTGATTTTGAAAATCTTTGTAAAATTTTGACAAATTTGGTGCTAATACCATACCTTTAAATATTATGGTCCTAGTAGATAGTGAAACGATATAAAAATCGTCACAATCTTCATTTAATTTTTCTTCAAGTAAAAAAAGACTTTGTTTCCTGACAACATATAATTTTCTTTGAAATTCTTTTTCGGTTTGTGAGCTTTTTCCTTTTTTTATGAAAAATTGCCTAATTATTGGAGCATTATTTTTTACAGTTTTTCCTAAAACAGTATTATCAACTGGAACATCTCTCCATCCAATTAAGTTTTGGCCTTCATTTTTAATGGCTTCTTCGATTGCAGCAATTGCTAAATTAGCTGTATCTTTATTAGGTGGTAAAAAAACCATACCAACCCCATAGTTACCAATATTTGGAAGTTTAATTTCTGTATTTGCAAATTCTTGTTTAAAGAATTCATGTGGAATTTGAATTAATATTCCTGCTCCATCACCTGCTAATGGATCTGCACCTATTGCCCCTCGATGATCAAGATGATGAACAATTTCAAGTGCTTGATGTACAATTTCATGTTTAGGCTGATTTTTTATATTTGCAATAAAACCGAACCCACAATTCTCGTGCTCATTATTAGGATCATAAAGGCCAAATTCTTCAGGGAAACCCATTTTATTTAATTTATTTTTTCTCATTTATAACCTTAAAATCGACATCAAAATTTATCTAATTTTTAAAAGGAACTGGAACATAGTAAATTTATGTCTATTTGTAAATTTTTTCATTATATGTCAGATATGCATAAATTGCATTACAAAATTGATTAACAGATTAATTAATAACTTCTGCTTCTTTAATCATAAAGTCCTTAAAAGCTCTAATTCTAGAATCATTTCTTAATTCGTAATTAAAACATAAAGAAATTGACATTTCAGGTCCTTCTAATTGTGATAAAATTTCTGTTAGTTCTATCATTTCAAATTCCATCCAATCTGGTAATGATGCTATTCCCATACCAACCTCAGTAGCCTTCGCTATACCGTATATACTTGAAACCTCTAAAATAGGTTTTCTTGGTCTTTTATTTTCTTTTCCAATTGTTAATAGCCAATTCAATCGATGTCTATCAAGAGGAGGTTGTGCATCTTCTCCATAAGAAATTATTTTATGTTTATCTAAATCGCTACTTGTTTTTGGATATCCATTTTTAGAAATATATTCATTAGATGCAAATATCTTATATCTACAATCTGCTAATTTAATTTGAATATCATCTTGAGAAACACTGGGCGTCATTCTTACCTCAACATCTGAGTTAAAATTAGTAACTCGGGGCTCAGAATCTCTTAGACTAAGTGCAACATTTATGTCTGGAAATAAATTTTTGAATTTTGACATTCTAGGAGCAACCCATAAAGCACCAAAAGCATTTGTTGCAGTTACATTCAATCTACCCGATGGAACGTCCATATCCTCCAGAAGTTGGTTGTGTGTCTTGCTAATATCGGAAGCTAGCACTTGCACAGAAGATGATAATCTCATTCCAGCTTTAGTCAGAGAAATACCATCTGAGTTTCTTAAAAAAAGTTTTAAACCCAATTCGTTTTCTAGAGCTATCATTTGTCTGCTTAACGCTGATTGGCTCATTTGTAAGATATAAGAAGCCTCGGTAATATTTCGAGTTTGTGCAACGATATTAAATAATCTTAGCCTATCCCATTTCATAAATAATCTCTACAGTATGTTTATCTTATCATAATCCTTTAATACACATCTAATAAATATCTTTTGTCTTTTTTTAATATTTTTAAATATTCGAAAGCTTTCTTATCATTACACTTAAGCTCTTTTTGAATTGTTTTTATAATTGCGGCTTCAACATCTTTGGCCATCTTTTGAGCATCTCCACATACATATATTATCGCACCATTTTCTAACCATTGGAAAAATTCATCACTTCTTTCATAAATTTTATGCTGAACATAAATTTTTGTATCCTGATCTCTTGAAAAAGCAGTATCTAAATTATTTAAAATTTTTTCTTTAACAAAATTTGAAATTTGATCTTCATATATAAAATCATCTTTCTTAGTCTGAGCACCAAAGAACAACCAATTTTTGCCTTTACTATTTAGATATTTTCTTTCTTGTATAAATGACAAAAAAGGAGCTACACCTGTACCAGGACCAATCATAATTATTGGCTTGTTTTGGTCATCAGGTAATTTAAACAATTTATTCGGAATTAAGAAGATCTTTATTTTATCACCTAATTCACAACTATCAGATAAAAAAGTTGAACAAACACCACCATAATCTCTTGTTTTTCTTTGCCATCGTTGAGTTGAAATAGTTAAATGCACTGAGTTTTTAAAAATTAAGTTACTTGATGCAATAGAATATGCTCTATGCTGGAGTGGTTTTAAAAGAGTTAAAAATTGTTTGACATCAAATTTAAGACTTTCATCCAAATTCATGAAATCTAAAACATCTTTTCCATATTTAAAATCCATCAATATATTTATGTTTTTAGTATCTAAAGAATAATTTAATTCTTTATGATTAATATTATCGTTAACAAATTTTATTAATCTGTTCGTTGGCGTAAGAATCTCAAATTTTTTTTCTAGTAACTCATAAATGTTAAGATCATATCCTTCGGGTATGTATGTAGGATTTATTTGTAATCTATTTATAATAGCTCTTACTAGAGTATTATTATTTACTGGGAAAATTCCTAAGCTATCTCCAGGTTGATAAATAATACCACTATCACCTAGAGAAATTTCGTAATGAAAAACTTCTTTGTTTGACTGTTTGCCAGATAAAGATTTTTTAGAAATGATTTTAGCTAAATATGGGTTTTGTCTATTCCAACTCATGTAATTAATTACAACTCAAAAAAATTTAAAAGAAACTAAAATAATAATTAATCCTATTTTTAATTAGATATTATCAATATATAAGATATATAAAGTTTATGTAAAAGATAGAGTTTTAAATGGCTTTAGAAGTAATAATTATTTTATCATTAATTCAAGGAATTACAGAATTTTTACCTATTTCATCTAGTGCACATCTAATCATAATACCTGAATTTTTTTTAAATATAGACTCTAGCAGAGCATTTGACGTCTCTCTTCACTTTGGGTCTTTATTAGCTGTAATATATTATTTAAAAAAAGATTTAATAAAAATAATTTTAGATACAATTTTTTTGAAAAAAGATAATGAAGGTTTTATAATTTTAAAAAATCTAATAATTAGTACTATACCCGTTATCATTGTTGGATTTTTGGTTCATATAAATAATTTTGATATAATTAGAAGTTTAGAGGTCATTGGTTGGACTACCCTAATATTTGGAATATTATTGGGTATAGTAGACAAAAACCTTAAAGTTATAAAATTTTTTAAAAATTTGAATTTAAAGGATGCACTTGTAATTGGTATTGCTCAGACGCTAGCAATTATTCCTGGAACCAGTAGATCAGGCATTGTTATAACCGCAGGGTTATGGATAGGTTTCAGCCGTTTTGATGCATCTAAATATTCCCTTTTATTATCAATTCCAGTTATAATAGCCGCAACTACTTTGGAAAGTATAAACTTGTTCATCGAAAAAGGTTTCTTTTTTAATAATGAAATGATTATGGGTATTATTTTAAGTTTTTGTGTCGCCTTAATTACGATTAGGTTATTTATGAAATGGATTAATAAAGCTTCACTTAAAATTTTCGTTGCATATAGAATTATGCTTGGGATACTTATCTTGGTATATGCCTACGTTTAACTTATTTTCGTTCATATATTTTTAGAAGTTCAGTATGCATATTTGATATTTTAATACCTAAATCCTTTAACCCAGGTAAACCATTCTTTAATATATTATCTTTTTTAAGAAGTTTCATTTGATCTACTGTAAAAGGAGGTTTAGGTAAATTTTGTAAAAAAAATGCGGGGACCATCATTAATTTTGGATTAAGTGGAACAAGAAGTCTTTTAATATTTTTAATTTCTAATAAAATTTTTAATAATTCTTCAAAAGAGTAGATTGTATCTCCTGCTAATTCATAGATATTATTTTTATTTTTCTTATCTTTTAATAATTTAATTATTGCTTTTGCGACATCTTCAACAAAAACTGGCTGGAATTTTGTTGATCTAGAAATTACTGGCAAAAAAGGAGAAATCTTAGTCATGTCAGAAAACTGTCCAAAAAAATTATCGCCTTTACCATAGAGTAATGAAGGTCTTAAAATTGTTCCATCAGGAAAATGTTCTAGCAATTGGTTTTCACCTTCTGCTTTACTTCTAGAATATTTACTTTCAGAATTCGTAGATACACCAAGTGCAGAAACATGAATTAGTTTTTTAATATTATTTTTTGAAGAAATTTTTCCTAAAAAAGCAGGAATGTCTTTATGTACTCTAAAAAAATCACCACTTTTATTTTCAAAAAGAATACCACATAAATTAATTATAGAATCTACATTTTTAATATTTTCTTCAATGGTATTTAAATTGTTAATATTCCACTGAATACATTCAATATTATTGTCAGGAAAAATTTTGTTTACATTTTTTTGATAATTTTTTTTTCGTGTAAATAAAATTATCTCAGCACTTTCATTTAAAAGTAATTTCAATAATGATTTTCCAAGAAAGCCACTACCTCCAATGACAGCAATTTTTTTATTTATATTTGTTCCCATTGGATTTACCTTTTATGCTATATTGAAATATAAATTTGTTTATAGATTTATTTAACTACTTATTATATTTAGTCATGACACATATTTTTTTAAAGTTTTATGGATAATAAATGACTTATTTTTTATATCATGATGACATTTCATCTGGAGTGAAGTTTGGTGATGTTATAGCAATTGACACTGAAACTATGGGACTCAATATTAATAGAGATAGATTATGTTTGATACAGCTATCAAGCGGAGATGGAAATGCGCATCTTGTTCAAATATCCAAAAAAAGCTTAGAAAAAGAAAATAATTTTACTAATCTAAAAAATATTTTTAAAAATCCAAATTCAACAAAATTATTTCATTTTGCAAGATTTGATATAGCTGTTATTGAAAAAAATATATGTAAATTAAATGGTCCATTATATTGTACAAAAATAGCATCTAAGTTATCGAGAACTTTTGGTGCAAAACATGGTCTAGCAGACTTATGTAAAGATCTTTTGAATTTAGAGTTAGATAAACAAAATCAAACTTCTGATTGGGGATTAGAAAACCTAAGTGAATCTCAATTAAAATATGCCGCGTCAGATGTAGTTTATCTTCATCAAATAAAGAATAAATTAGATCAATTACTTGTACGTGAGAATAAAAAAGAAATTGCTCAAAAATGTTTTGAATTTTTAAAAACACGATCAGAATTAGATTTAATTGGATTTGAAAATTTAGATATTTTTGCTCATTAATATATTACAGCTTAACAAAAAATTTAGATAAAAATGAAAATAATTAGTGGTAAATCAATATTCGCTTCTTTAGTTTTTTTGATTGTAATAAGCTTTATAGTTAATAATTTTATAAATAAAGATAATTTATTTGTTGACAGAGATAAATTTAAAAGAATCTCAGAAAAACAAGATAAGATAATTGGTGTGGAAATAAGACAACAAAATAAACAGGGAGATAAATATCTTATTATTGCAGATACTTTAGAAGAAAAAGAGTCAAAAGAGAAGAAAGTAATTTTAGAAAATTCATTAACAACAATTGATCAAAAAGGTGTCATAACTAAAATTTATGCAGGTAAAGCGATAATTACAAATAATTACAACGATTTTGTTTTTTCACAAAAAGTCAAAATTACAAAAAAATCAAGAAAATTTACTCTCAAAACAAAAACATTAACTGGAACTTTCAAAAAAGGTAATTATCATACAAATGATGAGGTTGACATAGTTTCTGGTAATACAATTATAAAGGGTAAAGGTCTTAATGTTAAAAAAAACGGTGAATATATTAAAATAAAAGGAAAAGCAATATTAAGGATGCTTTTATTACAAAAAAATGCCTACTAAAAAATTTTATATATTTTTTTTTGTTTGTTTTGCTTCATTTTCACAATTAGTTTGTGCAAAAACAGATATTAATAAGACAGAATTGACTGTAGAGGCTGACGAATCATTAGAATGGTTTGAAAAAGAAAAATACTATATGGCAAAGGGTAATGTTATTTTAAAAAAAGACGGTGTAACTTTAAAAGCAAATATTGTTAAAGCTGATTATGTTTTTGAAAATGGAGAAAACATCTTAAAAAAAATAATTGCAAAAGAAAAAGTTCTTCTTACTAAAGGCAATACCAAAGCAACTGGTCAATACATGACATATAACTTAGAGAATAAAATTGCAAAAATATCAGGATCTTTTCAAACTTTTTCATCTCCATCTGGATACATAGAGTCAAAAAAAATTATTATTTTTGATGATTTAAAAAATATAGCTGAGGCTGAAGGAGATGTTAAAATTATTTTATCAAATAAAACTATAATTTATGCAGATAAAATTAAAGCTAATTTTGAACCAACTGACAAAACTTTAAAAACAGCTGTTGCAACAGGGAATGTCATTATAGAAAACAAAGACAAAGGAAGAAAATCTAAAGCTGATTTAGGTGTTTATAATTCAAATAACGAAATAGTAAAATTAACTGGCAATGTAATAATAATTAACCAAAAGTCAAAAGTTTCTGGATCTAAAGGTATCACAAATTTAAAAACTGGTATAAGTAATATTCTTGGAGATTCTAAAAAGAAAAAACGTGTTAAAGGAACATTTTCACCGGTAAAAAAATAAAAAAGTGGTAATTAAAGTGTCCAATTTAGAAGAAGAACTAAAACGTCTAAAATCATCAACTGTTTATAAACATAATAATGATCTCTTATACGGTGATGCAATGAAAACTGAATTAGATTCAGAAACAAAAAATATTAAACAAGAATTGAGTGTAAATTCAATCTCTAAAACATATGACAAAAGGAAAGTAGTTAATAGAGTCTCATTACAATTATATAAAGGTGAAGCCGTTGGACTTCTTGGCCCAAACGGGGCTGGCAAAACAACTTGTTTTTACATGATTGCAGGACTTATTGATGCTGATGAAGGAGAAATTTTACTTAACCAAGCTCATATCAATCATTTGCCAATGCATATGCGTGCAAGAAAAGGTATCGGTTACTTACCACAAGAATCTTCTATTTTTAAAGGTCTTACAGTTGAACAAAATATTTTGTCTGTTTTAGAAGTTCAAAATTATTCAACTAACCAAAAATTTCAAATTTTAGAAGAATTGTTGGCTGAATTTAACATTAATAAAATTAGAAACTCCTACGGGGCAACACTTTCTGGGGGTGAGAGAAGAAGAACAGAAATAGCACGCGCATTAGCTACAAACCCAAGTTTCATTCTTCTTGATGAACCTCTTGCTGGCATAGACCCCATTGCTATTAATGATGTAAGAAACTTAATTTTTAAGTTAAAATCAAAAAATATTGGAGTTCTTGTTACAGATCACAATGTTAGAGAAACTCTCAGTATTGTGGATAGAGCATATATACTTTTTAATGGATCTGTAATAATGTCAGGTGATCCAAATGAAATTAAATCTGACAAAAGAGTTAGAGATGTTTACCTTGGTAATAATTTTTAGATATAAAATTTTACATTATAAACTTGACTGAAGTTAAAGTTAATATTAATTAGATCATTTAATAAATTATCCCAGTAATTTGAAGGTAAAATATGAATATCAATGATATGTTGTATGCTGATGCGTTCCTAATTAATTTTGAAAGCACAAGCAAAAAACACTTACTTAATAAATTGTGTGAATTAGCTGAAAAAAAAATTAACGTGAATTCTAGAAGTTTGTTAGAAAATTTAACCAAAAGAGAAAAACTTGGATCAACTGCTGTTGGCAACGGCATCGCCATTCCTCATGTAAATGCTTCTAACATTGAAAAACCTTATGTGTTTGTTGCAACATTAGTAAATGCATTAGATTTTAATGCAACAGATGACCAACCTGTAGATATTATTTTTTTATTAGTTGCACCTAACAATGATGGCTCGGAACATTTGCAAGCCTTAGCTCTTATATCAAGATTACTCAGAAATAAAGAACTTACAACCAAACTGAGAGGTTGTAAAAGTACAGAGGCAGCTTTAGCTGTTATTTCACAGTCTATTCTTAAAGCAGCCTAAATATCAATTATTTACTTGATTCAATATAGGTTTTTTATCTATGTAACTTAATATTGAATTAATTGCTTCACTAGCTATGTCATTGAAACATTCATCTGTCCAACAAAGGGCATGTGGTGTAAGAATTACATTTTGAAATTTTAATAATTTACTATTTGTCGAAAGAGGTTCTATTTCAGTCACATCTAGTCCTGCACCTGCGATCTTTTTACTTTGAATTGCATTTTCTAAATGTCTCTCATTAATTACAGGACCTCTTGATAAGTTAAAAATATAAGCACTTTTTTTCATCAATGAAAAAAAATCATCATTGATCATACCTTCTGTGTTTTTATCAAGATTGCAAAGAATGACAATAAAGTCACTGTTATTAGCTAATTCATGTAAATGAACTTTAATAGCACCTATTTGAGATAATTGGTTTTGAGATTTGAAAGGATCAAAAGCTAATATTTTATTAAAGAACGGGTTAGAAAGTTTAATTGTCTCTGCACCAATATTCCCTGCTCCAATAACACCTAATGTCTTTCTAGACAAACCAATACCCATAAAGTTGGTTCTTTCATTCCAATTGTCATTCCTTACAAGATTATCTTTTTGAAATAATTTTCCAGCTGCCGCAAACATCATTGTAAGAGCTGCAACAGCAACTGGCCTTCGAACTGCATTAGGTGTATTAGTAACAATAATATTTTTTCTTTTCATAGCTTCAATATCAACGGTATCAAAACCCACACCAAATCTAGCAATTATTTTTAATCTACAATCGGAATTTGAAACACAATCTGCATTTGCTTTTGGTAAATTGAGAAGAATAGCATCAAAGTTTGAAGTCATTTCTGAACTTAATTCTGATATTGTTTTGTCCATCCAAGTTATTTTAATATCATCTCTATCTTTTAAAAGATTTAGAGGACCATTACCAAAACATGGTTCATTATTTCTATCTAGTAAGTCTCCGGAAATACCAACTTCAAACATATTATTACTCCATAAATTTATTCACAAAGTTATTCCAAAATTTGCGAAATTGATCTAGATAAAATATTCATTTCTGTACCAACCGCAATCATATTGAAACCAAGCTTCGAGTATGTTTCTAATTCTTTTTTACTATTTACCATTATTCCAACACTTTTGTTGTAAAGATCCGCAGCAAAAACAATTTCATTAATTGCGTTTAGGTAAATCTTTGAAGTAAAATCACCAGGTATTCCCAAAAAATTAGTTAAATCAAAATGTCCAACCCAAAGGCAATCTACTCCACCTATGGAAGCTATTTCTCTTACATTTTCTAGAGCTGTTTTTGTTTCAATCTGGATAATATTAATATTAGAATTATTAGCTTTTTCCATATAAGATAATGGGCTTTGATTAATGTAATTATCATGCGCAAAACCAAATCCAGCACCTCGTTTACCGTGTGGTGGATATTTAGATGAATTGACAATTTTTAGTGCATCTTCAGGTGTGTTTATCATTGGAACCATAATACCTGAAGCGCCAAGGTCTAAAGCTCTAGCGACATAATTATAACTTACTTCAGGAATTCTAATTAAAGGTGCAATTTTATTAGCATTAGATATAGATGCAAGAGTTTTAAATTGCTCTAAAGAAAGACCTCCATGTTCCATATCAAAAATTATAAATTCACAACCTGCATTTTTTAGTATAATTGGTATCCCAGGACTAAAAAATTCAAAAATCATTGCACCACGCGTTTGTTCATTTGATCTAATCTTATTTTTCAAGTCCATATAATTTCCCTTTATATTTCAATTATTAATAACCTAGTTCCCTTGCTATTGTGTTAGGTGGTAATTTATTATTTTCAATACATTCAATTGCATTTGCTATTTGTTTAGCTGCAGTTTCAGGATTTGTTTCTGCAGCAACATGAGGCCAAATTCTAATATTTTCTTGGTCCCATAGTTTGCTTTTTTTTGGCAATGGTTCTTTACGATAAACATCTAAAATCGCAGAAGAAATATGACCAGATTTACAATTTTCTATCAAGTGCTCTTCGACAACTTGTTCTCCCCTTCCAGCATTTATAAAACATGAACCATGTTTCATAATTTTAAATGCAGAGTTACAAAAAATATTATTTGTTTCTAGCGTTAATGGGAGTAGACAAATATGAATATCACAATACTTAAGTAAATCTCTAAATTTATCTGTACCAACGAAACAATCTATACCGGGAATTTTTTTTTGAGTTCTACTCCAACCATGGACCTTAAATCCTAATTGTTTGAGATCTTTTGCAACAACACTTCCTATTGCTCCAATACCGTAAACTGCAATTTTTAAGGTAGTGAAATCAATTTCCTTTCTATTTTTATATATTTTATTTTTTTGTTGATTATGATAACCAAATGTATCCCTAGTAAAATTAAGAACTGACATAATTACCCAATGACTCATTGATTTTGCCATAAAAGGATCAACTATCCTAACGACTGGTATTTTTTTATCAATTACGTTGTCTTTTAAGATATGATCTACACCTTGGCCTAAGGATATTAGACATTTTAAATTATTTAATTTTTTTACTCTATCAAGAGGTGCTTTCCATAAAAGAGCAGTTATTGCATTCTCTGCTTCATTACTTAACAATGGCACCAAATTAAGCAATGGGTAATGTACTTGTAATCTATTTTCCCATTCATTTTGCAGCTCTAAATTACTATCTTTACTATAAAAAGCTATAATTGGCATTATAAAATTCCAAAATTAAAGAAATGAAAATTTTGAGAAATATTTATTTTAAAACTCCTTTAGGTAATGGTGGAGCTAAGGGGGTTCGAACCCCTGACCTCTACACTGCCAGTGTAGCGCTCTCCCGACTGAGCTATAGCCCCAAAAAAAAATTTAATTTTTATCTTCCTCAGTAATCTCTACATTTATGCTGTTTTCGTCTGATATATCATCATCTTCGGTTACATCATCATCGTCAATAAAAGAAATGTCTTCATCAATAGCAATATTATCATCATCAGTAATATCATTTGGATCATCTTTATTTATTTCAAGTAACGGATCATCATCACTTACAACTTCATTATCAGAATTAGAAGCAATATCATCTAAATCTGATATGTCAGCTGTCAATTCCTTTTCGTTATCAGTTATAATTTTAGAAGACAAACTTTTTCCTTTTTTTGTTTTAAGTAAAAGATCGGGGTCAAATTCAACTCCGCAAGACGGACATATCATAGGAGTTTTATTTAAATCGTAATATTTTGTTCCACAAGATTGACAAGTTCTTTTTTTTGCCCCATTCAGGTTTTGCCATTATGCCTCTCCATAATAATATAAATTAAATTACTATAATGCGATTACACTCAAAAAAATCAATCTGTCAAAAGTTTTTTTAAGAATTTTATTAACTTTTGATAAATAAAATATATATTAATTTTTTAATATAAAAGGAAAATTTTTTGATGAATTCCATATCTTCAAATAAATCATCAAAATTATCTGGTGATATAGTTGTTCCAGGTGATAAATCAATATCACATAGAGCCCTAATAATAGGTTCATTAGTTCCTGGAAAAATCAAAATTACAAATCTTCTAGAAAGTGATGATGTGATTGCAACGGCAAACGCTTTAGAATTGTTAGGATTAAAAATTAATAAAAAAAATGATTTTTGGGAAATTTTTGGCAGTGGTATTGGTAATCTATCTGGTTCGAATTATAGACTAGATATGGGTAATTCCGGAACAGGATCTAGATTGCTAATGGGACTGGTAGCTGGTTCAGATGTAGAAGCTACATTTTTTGGAGATGATTCACTATCAAAAAGACCTATGAAAAGAATTATAATACCATTGTTGAAAACTGGAGCAATTTTTGATGATCCAAATAACGATAATTTACCTTTAAAAATAAGAGGGAGCAAAATTCCATTACCTATTGAATATATTAGTCCTGTTGCATCGGCTCAAATCAAGTCTAGTATTTTATTGGCAGGATTATCATCAACAGGGAACACAATTGTTGTAGAACCAGCCTTATCAAGAGATCATACCGAAAATATGTTAAAATATCTTGGAGCTAAAATTTCTACAATACAATTACCTGATTCTTCTTGGAAAATTACTTTAGAGGGTTTACCGTGTCTAAAAGCATTAGATATAGAAATACCCTCAGACCCGTCAAGTGCAGCATTTCCTATAGTAGCGTCAATAATAACACCTAACAGTCATGTTAAAGTATCAAATGTGTGTATAAACGATTTAAGAGTTGGTTTATACACAAGCTTGATTGAAATGGGGGCTAACATTACATTTTCTAATAAAAGAAAAATTAACGGCGAAACTGTTGCAGATATATCAGCAAGCTACAGTAAATTAAATGGAATAACTATACCTAAGAAAAGAGTCGCATCTATGATAGATGAATACCCAATTCTTTCTATTGCGGCTGTGAAAGCAAAAGGATCTACTATAATGGAAGGTGTAGAAGAGTTAAGGTATAAAGAGACTGATAGAATCAGCGCAATCTGTGACGGATTAAATTCAATAGGTGTCGAAACTGTTGATACAAAAGATAAGGTAGTAATAAAAGGCAAAGGACCAGATTGCATTTTAAATGGAAATAAAACTATTATATCAAAAAATGATCACAGAATTGCTATGTCATTTTTATGTTTAGGATTAATAACTGAAAATCCAATAACAGTTTTAGATACTGACACTATAAATTCATCTTTTCCTTCTTTTTTCGAAGTAATGAATGGAATTGGAGCCAAATTGAACCGCATAAAGTAAATATTAATAAAATTAAAAAAAGATTTAACATGATAGAAATTGCAATTGATGGTACTGCTGCCTCTGGTAAAGGTACTTTAGCTAGAAAATTAGCTGAAAAGTATAATTTTATTTATTTAGATACAGGACTTTTATATAGAAAAGTTGCTAATGAATTAATTATTAAAAAAAAAAATATTTCTAACGATTTAGAATATCACAGTTCTGTAATCGCTAGAAATTTAAATTTTCTAGAAATAAAAAAAGAAGATTTAAGGTCAGAAGAAACAGCAAAACTGGCTTCTTTAATTGCAACACACCCTAAATTAAGAGAAATTTTGAATTTAAAACAAAAAGAATTTGTAGAAGAGAATAAAAAGAAGTTTTCTGGCTGTATACTTGATGGAAGAGATATTGGAACTAAAATACTTCCAAATGCTAATTTTAAATTTTTTATAGATGCATCTATTGAAGTTAGAGCAAAGAGAAGATTATTAGAAAAAAATATATCTTTCTTGCATGAAAAAGACGAAAAGTGTATGTTGCAATTTTTAATCAAACAAATGAATGATAGAGATAAATTGGATATTAAAAGATCAATTTCGCCACTTGTCCCCGCTGATGACGCATATGTAATTGATACAACATTTATTGATGCGGATGAGTTATTTTTAAAGGTAACAAAAATAATTGATGAAATTTAACATTTCGTCATAATATAATCATTGATTTGTTAGCTTTACATATTTATAACGACTTAAATTTATATTACATACTTTTGATAGGAGAAAATATTGACTCAAACTGAAACGATCACCACACCTGGAAAGGAAAGTTTCGCTGAATTATTGGATCAAAGCTTTGAAGAGATGACAAGTATTGAAGGATCAGTGGTATCTGGGACTGTAATATCAATTGAAAAGGATATGATTTTAATTGATGTTGGCTTGAAATGTGAAGGACGAGTTCCATTAAGAGAATTCGGTAACAATGAAGATGATATAAAAATTGATGTAGGCGATACAGTTGAAGTATACATTGAAAGACTTGAAGATATTAATGGCCAAGCAATTTTAAGTAGAGAAAAAGCAAGACGTGAAGAGGCTTGGGTAAATCTAGAAGTGGCCCTCGAAAAACAACAACGGGTAAATGGTATAATTTTTGGCAAGGTAAAGGGTGGATTTACTGTTGATTTAGAAGGAGCAACAGCTTTTTTACCTGGAAGTCAGGTTGATATTAGACCTATTAAAGACCTTGGTGTTTTAATGGGAACACCGCAACCTTTTCAAATACTAAAGATGGACAGAAGAAGAGGTAATATAGTCGTTTCTAGAAGAGCTGTATTAGAAGATAGTAGAGCTGAAGCAAGAACTGAACTTGTTGCTAATTTGCAAGAAGGACAAGTTTTACAAGGTGTAATTAAAAACATTACTGATTATGGTGCATTCGTTGATCTTGGTGGTGTTGATGGATTATTGCATGTAACAGACATATCATGGAAAAGGATTAATCATCCATCTGAAGCTCTTCAGGTTGGAGAGTCTGTTCAAGTTAAAGTTATTAAATTTAACGACGAAACTCAAAGAATCTCACTTGGAATTAAACAATTAACTGAGGATCCATGGTTAAAAGTATTTGATAGGTTCCCTGTTGGTGCAAAGATGTCAGGGATTGTGACAAACATTACTGATTATGGTTCTTTTGTTGAGTTGGAAGATGGTATTGAAGGATTAGTGCATGTATCAGAAATGAGCTGGACCAAAAAAAAATGTTCATCCAGGGAAGATTGTATCTACTTCAGAAAAAGTCGAAGTTATGGTGCTTGAGATAGACGTTGAAAAAAGACGTATTTCACTTGGAATAAAACAATGCGTAGATAATCCATGGGAAAAGTATAAGAGTAGTTCTAAAATTGGAGATACTATTGAAGGTGAAGTAAGGAACATTACTGAATTTGGTTTATTTATAGCACTTACTGATGACATGGATGGTTTAGTGCATTTGTCTGACTTAAGTTGGGATGGTAACGGGGATGAACTTATTAAGAGTTATGTTAAAGGTTCTCTAGTTAAAGCTAAAGTTTTAGATATAGATGTTGAAAAAGAAAGAGTTTCTCTTGGTATAAAACAACTTACTGAAGACGTTGCTGCTACAGAAATAGATAATATTAGAAAAGGGTCAACAGTTACATGTACAATTGCAGAAATATCTGAAAATGGTTTAGAGGTTAGCGTAGGTGACAATTTAAAGGGATTTATTAAGAAGAATGATTTATCACGCGAGAGGGCTGATCAAAAAACAGACCGTTATGGAATAGGGGATAAAGTTGACGCTACAGTTACTAATATTGATAAAAAAACAAGAAAAATTTCTCTTTCAATTAAGGCTAAAGAAATTGAGGAAGAAAAGAAAGCTATGGCAGAGTATGGATCATCAGACAGTGGAGCAAGTTTAGGTGACATTTTAGGGGCAGCGTTAGCAAAAAAAGATGAAAAATCTTCTTAAATAGGTATTACATTGAATAAATCAGATCTTATAATCAAAATTACAAGTTTAAAAAACCCAAGCATTTACCAAAAAGATGCTGCTAAAATAGTAAATGTTTTTTTTGATACTATTGCTAAAGCACTTTCTAAAAATGAAAGAGTTGAATTGCGTGGTTTTGGCGTTTTTGATATAAAAAAAAGAGAAGCACGCATAGCTAGAAATCCTAAAAATGGTGACGCTGTTGCTGTTCCAGCAAAAAATATTTCATTCTTTAGAATGGGTAAAGGTATGAAAGACCGTTTAAATAAATAATCATATTCAAGATTTCTGTGTTTCGTAAAAAGATGTAACTTATTTAAAATGAACAATAAATTTGAAATCAAAATTTGTGGAATAAATGACGAAATATCAATGAATGCAGCAATAAACTGCAAAGCTAACTACATAGGTTTAGTTTTCTACCAAAATTCACCTCGAAATGTGTCTTTTAATCTTTGTAAAAAACTACTTAAGCTAAGAAATACAGTTTCTAAAATTGTTGCATTAACTGTTAACCCCAAAGATGACTTTTTAATTGAAATAAAAAATAAAGTAAAACCTGACTATATTCAACTTCATGGAAACGAGAAACCCAATAGATGTATGGATATTAAAAAAAATTTAAATATTCCTATAATAAAGGGTATAAGTGTTAAAAATAAATTGAATTTAATGCAATTAACCACAGATTTTGAAGATATTTGTGATATCCTGCTACTTGATGCGCCATCAGAAACTTTACCTGGTGGTAATGGTAAAAAATTTGATTGGAACATCCTTAACAATTATAAATCTACAAAGAAATGGATGCTTGCAGGAGGTTTAAACATAGAAAATATAAAAAAAGCCGTTGATATTACTAAAGCACCAGCAATAGATATATCTTCAGGTCTAGAAGTTGTTAAAGGTGTTAAAGATCCTGAATTAATAGAAAATTTTATGATGAAGTGTAAAGAATTGTAATGGGTAACTCATGTCAAACTTGAATTCAAATAGCTTAAAAACTGGTCCAGATGCTTATGGTAAATTTGGCATTCATGGTGGAAGATTTGTTGCAGAAACACTTATGCCATTAATTTTAGATGTAGAAAATTCATATGAAAAAGCAATGAAAGACCAATCTTTCATTGATGAATTAGATATGTATAGAAGAGATTATATTGGAAGACCTAGTCCATTATATTTTGCAGAGAGGCTAACTGAACATTTTGGTGGAGCAAAAATTTATTTAAAAAGAGATGAACTCAATCATACTGGCGCTCATAAAATTAATAATGTTATTGGTCAAATATTACTAGCCAAAAAAATGGGTAAAAACAAAATCATTGCTGAAACTGGAGCAGGCCAGCATGGTGTTGCAACTGCCACAGCATGTGCTTTATTTGGTTTTGAATGTGAAGTTTTTATGGGCGCTAAAGATATTGAAAGACAAAAACCAAATGTTCAGAGAATGCAACTATTAGGTGCCAAAATCAATCCTGTCACTTCAGGTACTGGTACATTAAAAGATGCTATGAACGACGCTTTAAGATTCTGGGTATCTAATGCTAATACTCATTTTTACATTATTGGAACAGCAGCAGGTCCCCATCCATATCCGAAAATGGTAAGAGATTTCCAATCTATCATAGGTGAAGAAGCAAAAAGACAAATTTTAGAAAGAGAAAACCGACTTCCAAATGTGTTAGTTGCTTGTATAGGAGGCGGGTCAAATGCACTAGGTTTATTTCATCCTTTTCTTGATGACAAAGATGTTGAAATTTATGGAGTTGAAGCAGCAGGCAAAGGGTTAAATACTAATCTTCATGCCGCTTCGCTCACTGCTGGTTCCCCAGGAATTCTTCATGGAAATAGAACTTATTTACTGCAAGATAATGATGGTCAAATAATAGATGCTCATTCAATATCTGCAGGATTGGATTATCCTGGTATTGGTCCAGAACATTCATGGCTACACGATATTGGTAGAATAAAATATTTATCAACTACTGACGAAGAAAGTTTAGAAGCCTTTAAGCTATGTAGCAGTTTAGAAGGTATTATTCCTGCACTTGAACCAGCCCATGCTTTGCATGTTACCGGCAAACTTGCTTCTGTTAGAAAAGGACAAATTATAATAATGAATATGTGTGGAAGAGGAGACAAAGATTTATCAGCTGTTTTGCCTTTAATTATGAAAGATGACATTTAAAATATAGCTATGAACCGTATAAAAAAAACCTTTGATCAATTAAATAAAGACAACAAAAAAGCCTTAGGAATTTTTGTAACCGCCGGAGACCCTGATTTTGAGAGTTCCTTAAAACTCATCACTAATTTACCTGAGAGTGGTGTGGATTTTATAGAGATTGGTATGCCTTTTTCAGACCCAATGGCAGATGGACCATCTATACAATTATCTAGTCAGAGAGCTCTCAAATCAGGTATGAACATAGAAAAATGCTTATTATTAATTAAAATTTTTAGAGAGAAAAATAGTCATACTCCCATTATATTAATGGGATACTACAACCCAATATATAAATTTGGAAAAGAAAAATTTATTAAGAATTGTTTAGAATTAGGTGTAGATGCTCTTATTATTGTAGACTTACCACCCGAAGAAGATAACGAATTTTATTTTGAAGCAGAAAATAACAAACTTTCTATGATTAGATTAGTTACTCCTACAACTGATGAACAAAGACTTAAAAGGATTTTGTACAATGCCACTGGATTTGTCTATTATGTTTCAATAACAGGTATTACTGGAACCCAAGCACCTGAAATTAAAAGCGTCCAGGATAATATAAAAAAAATTAAACAGGTAACAGATTTACCAATCGTTATTGGCTTTGGTATTCGAACACCACCCCAAGCAGCTTTGATGTCAGACACATGCGACGGTATTGTTATAGGTTCTGCTGTGGTTGATTTAATTAAAAAAAATTTAGAAGATGATGGTAATTCAAGCGGTAAAAACTTAATTTCGTGTTTAGATTTTACTAGAGAAATATCAAAAGTTCTACAACATAATTAAGCCTTATTTATTTGGTTTTATAAAAAAAAGGAAATAAAATTGAATTGGATTAAAGAAACGGTTTTACCCAAATTTAAAGCTTTTGTTAAAATCAAAGAGCCTGAAGAAGTATTATGGGTAAAATGCAAATCTTGCTCTCAAATGATTTTTCATAAAGAATTTTCTGCTAATAATAATGTTTGCAAAACATGTGGTTTTCATGATCATCTTTCTGCACAAGAAAGAATTGAGTTTCTCTTTGACAACAACACTATAGAAAATATTTCAATTCCAAATCCAAAATTAGATCCACTTAATTTTAAAGATAAAAAAAAATATACTGATAGAATAAAAGATGCCCAAACCAAAACTAAATTAGATGATGCTTTATTGGTTAGCTATGGATTAATTAATAAAATCCCTGCAATCTTGGCATGTTTTGACTTTTCGTTTATGGCTGGATCAATGGGAAGATATGTGGGTGATGGGTTAATTTTAGCCTCAGAGGAAGCTATAAAAAGAAAATGTTCACTAATAGTGGTGCCATCCTCCGGAGGAGCGAGAATGCAGGAAGGTATATTTTCCTTAATGCAGATGCCAAGATCAACAATTGCAATCAATAAAGTCAAAAAAGCTAAACTACCGTACATAGTTTTACTAGCCAATCCAACAACCGGTGGTGTAACTGCAAGTTTTGCAATGCTTGGTGATATACATGTTGCAGAACCAGGGGCAATTATTGGGTTTGCTGGAAGAAGAGTAATAGAAGAAACTGTCAAAGAAAAATTACCTGAAGACTTTCAAACTGCAGAGTATTTGAAGTCAAATGGTATGATAGATATTGTGATCCCAAGATCAGAACAAAGAACTAAAATTTCTAATCTATTAAAATCTTTAACTTTTTATTTAAATTAATATGACAAATTTCTTCGTTTAAATTGAGTAAAACAAAAAAACAATTATCTTTAACTTTAAAAAGGATGTTTGATTTACATCCAAAACTAATAGATTTTGATCTTAATAGAATAAAACTTTTAATGGATAAATTTGATAATCCACAAAATTCCTTAAATAGTGTGATCCATATTGCAGGAACTAATGGTAAGGGTTCAACTGCAACATTTCTTAAAGAAATTTTTGAGGCTCATGATTTGTCCGTAAATATATATACTTCTCCTCATCTAATAAATTTCAATGAACGTATTAGAATTAAAAAAAATTTAATATCAGATGAAACTTTATTAAAAATATTAAAAGAAGTTGAAATAAAAAATAATCTTGAACCAATAACATTTTTTGAAATTACTACTGCAGCAGCTTTCATTGCTTTTAAACGGGATCCTAGTGATATTAATATTTTTGAAACAGGACTGGGTGGAAGATTAGATGCAACGAATATTATAGAAAATAAAAAACTTACCATAATAACTAAAATTGGATTTGATCATGAAGAATTTCTTGGAAAAACAATTGAAAAAATAGCAAAAGAAAAAGCAGGAATTTTAAGAAAGAACATTCCCGTAATAATTGCCAAACAAAATAAAGATAAAGCATTGAAAACACTGGTTATTTATGCAAAAAAATTAAACTCTAGGCTAATCGAGATAGATAAAATTCCTAAAGATTTAAAGTTAGGTTTAGTTGGTGATTTTCAATACGAAAATGCATCAACAGCATTTACAGCTGCTAAATTTATAATGCCTTCAATTTCTTTCCCTAAAGTAAAACAAGGGCTTGCACAAACCTCTTGGTCTGGAAGAATACAAAAAATAAATGAAGGTCAAATTTTCAATCTTAGAAAAAATATTACCATAATTGATGGATCACATAATCAAGATGGTGCAATTGTTCTTAATCAATATCTAAGTAAACAATCTTTAGGTAAATGGAACCTAATTATTGGGATGTTAAACAACAGAGAAATAATAGATTTCGTAAAAATTTTTAAAAAACATATTAATCAAATTTATGCTACTACTATACCCAAATCAGCAAATTCACTGACACCACAAGATATAAAAAATAAATTAGATGACTTAGGTTTTAATACAAACATTTCAAAAAGTTTCGAAGACGCTATTCAAAAAGCTGACAATAAAACCCCTTTGTTAATTACTGGATCTTTATATTTAGCAGGTTATGCGTTGAAATTTAATGAAACTATTATTAATTAAATAGTATCATTAATCCAAGATTCAAGAGCTGATTTTGGAAGAGCTCCCATCTTCTCAGAGATTTTTTCTCCATCCTTAAATATCATTAAAGCAGGGATACTTCTTATGCTATATGCTTGTGATGTTGATGGATTTTCATCAACATTAATTTTAACAACTTTTAATTTGTTACTCATTTCTTCAGATAATTCTTCTAAGGAAGGTGCAATTGCTTTGCAAGGTCCACACCATTCTGCCCAAAAGTCTACTAATACAGGTTCCTTAGACTCTAATACATCTGCTTTAAAGTTTTGATCATTTGTTTTATTCGTCGCCATATTAATCTCTCCTTATTTATTAAAATTTAAATTCATTGATACTGTTTTTCAAGATCTTGTAAAAAAATGATCCCAATCTTCTAGGAATAATAACTTTTCATCATTACCGTGTCTTTCATATTCTTCACGTAAATTATCTAGCTCAAGATATGCCTTAGGGATTGTATTCCACTTTTCATTATCAGTGCTTAAAATCTGATTGGCAATAATTTTATGGATATTTTCATATTCAGATTTTGGAAGTACATGAGGCATCTCTTCATAAATTAAAAAATGAGCAAAATATTTATGACGTTCATCTTTAAACTGATTTGAAATATAAAATTTTTCTTCCCAATCAGCATTATGAAAATCTATCATTTTAGATTTTTCGTGATTGTCCGCGAAACCACCAGAATAAATACTTTCTTCGGGCATTATATCAATCTGTGATTTAGTCATTTGTTTTGTCTCGTACTCTTCAAAAAGGATTGTTTGGATTTTATTTTTAAAATCCGGGCTATTTTTAATAATTTCTGCTCTGTGAGTTAAAACTTCCATCCCAATTGATTGATATATTGGCATTTTCTGAATAAAGCTTGAATCTAATAAGATAGGATTTTTATTAATTTTAATTTCTTTAATTAATTTAGGTTTTTGTTTCATTTTAATTTTTAAATCTTTAATAGACATATCAATATAATCAAGTGGATCATGTAACAAATCAAAACATTGAGGATAGTTAAATTTGTTCTTGCAAACATAAGTAACAGCGTAAACGTTGAATTTACCAAAAAGATATTCATCCATACAAACAATATTATTTTGGATTAGGAAGTTATCTACATCAATTTTATTACTATTTTTAAGCCCAGATTTCCAAACTTTATTGGAACTTTTCTGCAAAATTTTAGCAATTTCTATAGTAGCATCTACATCACCCATAGCATCATGAGCATTATGAGGAATATTATTAAGTTCAGTTAAGGCATCTAATTTAAAAACTTGATTCCCCTTTTCATTAATCCCAACTTTTAAACAATCAGGAAAATAAAATTTAGATGCTCTAGTCATGCCAATGACATCAGCTCTTTTGTTACCATTAAATTGTGTTAAATAAGGTTCAAAAAGAGTTTTAAAAAAAGTTTTTCTTATAAATTCTTCATCAAAATTTATTGAATTATATCCAACAAAAATTGCTGGTGACCATTTTTTAAATGTTGTTTCTATTTTTTTTGTTAACTCATAATGTGACAAATTTACATTTTTTAAAATTTCAACAGATGTTTTATTGACAATTAATGCCTCAGGATAAGGTACTAAACCTTTTTTTAATCGACATCTCTCTTCAAATTTCTCAATCACATTAAATTTATCGTCTGTAAGTATAGCTGCCACTTGAATAATTTGATCCCAAGAAGAATTTCTTCCTGTAGTTTCTAAGTCATAAAAGACATAATTCAAATTATTGACCTCACAAGGCTAAAAGGTTATGTAGTTTTTTAATTTTATTATCCCATTTTTTTGAACCACATAAAGAAATTTTTCTATATTCTGATAATTTACTTTGATTATTTTTTATAATCTTAATATTAAGGTTCAAGGGATTAAATTCATTTAGTTCAATCTTAAATTTTGGCCATTCAAGAAGAATAATTTTTTTTTTAAATCCTCAAAAACTCCAATCTCTTCTACTTCATCAAAACTATTAATCCTATAAAAATCACAATGCCAGATTTCTTCATCTTTTTGTAATGGATATGTTTGAACAATATTAAATGTAGGACTTACAACTTCATTAATATTTGTTAAGTTATTTATTATTGATTTGCACAGAAAAGTTTTTCCAACACCTAAATCGCCGTCAAATGTAATCAAATCATTTAGCGAAAATAACTTTGCCATTTGTATTCCAAAGTTATGCATTTCAGTTTTAGATTTAATCGTTATTTCTAACAACAATTTCATAAATTAGTATCTATAGTTGTCTGATTTAAAAGGACCTTGAATTGGGACCCCAATATAATCAGCCTGTTCGTTTGAGAGCTTGCTTAAAGTGGCGCCAACTTTATCAAGATGTAATTTAGCAACTTTTTCATCCAAATGTCTTGGCAAGGTGTATACCTTGTTGTCATAATTTTCTGGCTTTTCCCATAATTCTATTTGTGCAAGAACTTGATTAGTAAAAGAAGCACTCATTACAAAACTAGGATGTCCTGTAGCACATCCAAGGTTTACCAATCTTCCTTTTGCTAAAACTATTAAACGCTTACCATCTTGAAACTCAACTTCATCAACTTGTGGCTTAACCTCTGACCATTTCATATTTTGAAGTGATTCAACTTGAATTTCTGAATCAAAATGGCCAATATTGCACACAATCGCTCTGTCTTTCATTTCCCTCATATGATCCACGGTAATAACATCTTTATTCCCAGTTGCTGTTACAAATATATCACCTCTAGAGCATGCCTCTTCCATAGAACATACTTCGTATCCTTCCATCGCAGCTTGTAATGCACAAATCGGGTCAATTTCAGTTACAATTACTCTGGCTCCACCTTGACGAAGTGAGGCAGCAGATCCTTTCCCAACGTCACCATAACCTGCAACAACAGCTACTTTACCAGATAACATCACATCGGTGGCTCGTCTAATGCCATCTACTAAAGATTCTCTACATCCATAAAGATTATCAAATTTAGATTTTGTAACTGAATCATTTACATTTATTGCTGGGAAAGGAAGATCACATTTTTCTGCCATTTGATATAATCTAAGAACACCCGTAGTTGTTTCTTCAGTAACACCTTTAATGCTATTTTTAACTTTAGTGAACCATCCTGGAGAACTTTCAAGCCTGGATAAAATTTGTGACTTAAGAGCCTCTTCTTCTTCATTAGCAGGGTTAGGTAAAACTTGATCACCATTTTCGGCTTTGGCACCAAGTATAATATATAATGTTGCGTCACCACCATCATCTAAAATCATGTTTGCAACGGTATTGTCCGACCAAGTAAAAATTTGATCTACATAATTCCAATATTCTTTTAAAGTTTCGCCTTTTTTTGCAAACACCGGAATATCTTGTTTTGCTATTGCAGCAGCTGCGTGATCTTGAGTTGAAAAAATGTTACAGCTAGCCCATCTAACACTAGCACCAAGACTGGTTAAGGTTTCTATAAGAACTGCTGTTTGAATAGTCATATGAAGACAACCTGCGATTCTTGTGCCTTTTAATGGCTTATCTTTTGAAAATAATTCTCTACATGCCATCAATCCTGGCATTTCTGTCTCAGCAATAGATATTTCTTTTCTACCCCAATCAGCAAGTTTAATGTCTGTTATTGAATAATCTTTCATAGTAAACCTTTTTTTTAATTAGCCATTCTATAACATTTAAAATTAAGAAATTAAAGCTTGAATTCTTAATAATTAGGTAATTATAATTTTTTTTCTGGTAAAGTAACTTTAACACTACCCCCAATACATTCGTTTTTTTCATTTAAACGATTTAAAGCCTCTATAGTTCCGCCATGTGCTTCAACTATCTGTTTTGATATAGATAATCCTAAACCAGAATGATTACCAAACTTTTCATTTTTGGGTCTATCCGTATAAAATCTGTCAAAAACTTTATTTAATGATCCTTTTGAAAAACCTGGACCATTATCTTCAACCATAATACTTACATTTTCTAAATTTTTTTCTAATCGAACATTTATAGAATTATTTTTTTTTTGAAAATGAAGCTGCATTTTGGATCAAATTATCAAACACTTGAGCAATTTTATTTTCATCACCCAAGATATAAACATCTTCTGTATGCTTTAACAAGTTGATTTTTGAAATTATGGTAGACGATCTTATATCAACAAGAGTTTCAAGAAGTCTAGAAATATTTATTTCTTTTATTTCTATCCTAGACAATTCTGCATCCAATTTAGAAGCAGCGGAAATATCATTAATTAATCTATCTATTCTTTCGACATCATTTTGTATTACTTTAATTAATTTTTTTTGATCTTCAAAATTTTTAACTTTGGTTATCGTTTCAGAGGCTGACCTTACAGATGTTATCGGATTTTTTAACTCATGCGCAACATCGGCAGCAAACTCTGCAATATGATCTATTCTTTTTTGTAATTCATTAGTCATTTTAAAAAATGATCTTGCTAAATTACCTATTTCATCTTTCCTATGTCTAAATTGATTTAGGTTAAAAGTTTTTAGCATTTTATCTTCAGCAATTTTATCTGCTTCATTTGACAATCTTACTATTGGATTTGTTATTGATCTACCAAAATAAATAGCAAGAGCAATTGTTGCTAATAAAATGAGCCCAAAAGCTTTAAAAAGCTCAGTTTCTAAATCAACTAATTCTTGTTCAATTTTTTTTCCTGAAATGGAAAGAAGGACTGCTCCCCTTACCATGCGAATATTTTTAATTGGTATAGCTACAGATAAATAAAGTTTACCTTTACTGTCTTGTCGTAAAGTTTTTTTTGTTCTACCTTTTAAAGCCATAATTACTTCTGGAAAGTCTTCAATTAAAAAATTTGCATTATCTTTATAAATAGGCAGATTTAGGGGTCTTGAAATTAAATTTGAAAATAAGGATACAAATTTTGTTAAATTGTCTTTTATAGAAAAAGTATTATCGACAGCGGGTAAAGGGCTCACTTTTACGAAAGGACTATATTTCATACTCGCTTTTGTATCTGCTATTAAATTTCCATACATATTAAAAAGTCTTACTCGTATATTTGACGCATATTCAACTTTTGGAATAAGACTTTGTAGAGCTGGACTTGATATTTGATTATTCTGGATTAGGCCATATTGATTTTCTGCCAAGGCAAGAGCTTTAGTTAGTGTTAAACCTTGTCTTTCAATAGCTGCAAATTCAGATTTAATTAAAATATCTTGGTACTTGTTAAAATAAATTAAAATGATTGGATATAATAAAACCGGTACTAATATTATAAATAAAATCCTCATTTTTAGAGGAAAATATAAGTTCTCCAGTTTTCTGAAAAATAGGTTCAATTTTTATAAATCTCTATATCTGTATCCTACACCATACAAGGTTTCAATATGATCAAAATTTTTATCAAAAACTCTAAATTTTCTTCTCATTCTTTTGATATGACTATCAATAGTTCTATCATCTACATATATAGTTTCACCATATGCTGTATCAATGAGCTGATCTCTATTTTTTACTAAACCAGGTCTTTGAGCTAAAGAATAAAGGATTAAAAACTCTGTGACTGTAAGTCTTATTTCTTCACCTTTCCACTTGCAAAGATGTCTATCTGGATCAAGTGACAAGTCATTTCTTTGAATCATCTTATCCGATACATTGTTATTTTTATACAAGCTTCTTCTTAATACTGCTCTTATTCTTTCAATCAAAAGCTTTTGTGAAAACGGTTTTGTAATGTAATCATCAGCTCCCATCCTAAGTCCAATTGCTTCGTCAATTTCATCATCTTTGCTAGTTAAAAAAATTACTGGGACATCATTTGTTTCTCTCAGCTTTTTTAAAACCTCCATACCATCTAGTTTAGGCATTTTAATATCTAGGATTACTATATCAGGTGTGTTTCTTTGAAGCTCGATAAGACCTTGTTCACTATCATTATAACTGTTTACTATCCAACCTTCAGCTTTTAAAGCTACTGAAACAGATGTTAGAATATTACTATCATCATCAATAAGAATTATTTTTTCACTCATCTTTTTGCCTATATTTTTTAAAAATTAATACTTTTATGATTTGATTGGAAAATTTAGGTTTATTCAAGGCTAAATTAAGTTAATTTATATTCACGACATCTAATGAGCCTCAGCCCAATTATCTCCAAAACCAGTATCCACTTTTAAGTTAACGTTCAACGGAATTTTTGGTAAATTAGCATGCTCCATAATTTCTTGGATAATCTTTGTATATTTATCAATACTATTTTCTCTTATCTCAAATACAAGTTCATCATGAACTTGCATTAGCATTGATAAATCATTTTTATATTCAAATAAATTTTTATGTATTTTTACCATTGCTAGTTTTATTATATCCGCGGCTGATCCTTGAATGGGTGCATTGATTGCCTGCCTTTCAGCAAATCCTCTTAACCTTTGATTTTTAGTGTTACTATCACTTATATAAATACGTCTATTGAATAAGGTTTCTACATATCCATTTTCTTCTAAGCTAGATTTAATCTCTTCCATATAATCTCTTATTCTTGGAAATCTTTTGAAATAAGAATCTATAAATTCTTTTGCTTCATTCGCGGAACACTTCAATTGTTTTGCAAGACCATAAGCAGAAATACCATATATAATTCCAAAGTTTATAGCTTTAGCTTTCCTTCTTAAATCTGATTTCATCTCATTTATAGGGACTCCAAAAACTTTGGAAGCAGTATCTGAATGAATGTCTAAATCATTATTAAACGCATCCAACATTTTTGTCTCATCAGCAATATGCGCTATTAACCTTAATTCAATTTGTGAATAGTCCATGGATACTAATTTAAAACCTGGCTTTGACTCAAAAGCTGTTCTAATTAATCTTCCTTCTTCTGTTTTTATGGGTATATTCTGTAAATTAGGATTTGAAGATGATAATCTTCCTGTACTAGCACCTACCATTGAATAATTAGTATGGACTCTGTTAGTTTTTGGATTTATTTGTTCAACTAGTGCATCAGTATAAGTACTCTTTAACTTTGAAAAATGTCTCCAATTTAAAATAAGTTGTGCAATTTCATGTCCTGAATCTGATAAATTTTCAAGAATCTCTACACTAGTTTGCCAAGACCCATTTTTGGAACGTTTACCACCTTCAATCTTCATTTCATCAAACAAAATTTCCCCTAATTGTTTTGGAGAACCAACATTGAAAGATTTACCACTATGATTAAAAATTTTATTTTCTAATTTTATAATTTCATCAGATAAATTTTTAGAAATTTCTGAGAGTTTTTGAGCATTTATTGTTACACCGGTATTTTCCATTTCAATTAATACATTAATTAATGGATTTTCTAATCTTTTATAAACAGAATATTTTTTATCTTTAAATATTCTCGGTAAAACTCTATTATATATTGCTAAAGTTATATCTGCATCTTCAGATGCATAATCCAATGCATCAGATGGTGACAATAGATTAAATAAGATTTTGTTTTTGCCCTTTCCACAAACATCTTCGTATTTGATTGTATTGTGATTTAATTCACGAAAAGCCATAGCATCCAATTTGTGACTATCTACTCTCCCTGAATCAACAACATAAGAAAGGCACATAGTATCTCCAATTGGGTCAATATTTATATTTCCATTATGTAATTGTTTAACTACTAGCGCATCAAATTTGATGTTATGACCAATTTTTAAAATGGATTTATCCTCTAAAATAGGTTTGAGTAATTCAATCGCATCTTCAAAATCAATTTGATTAAAAGATTTTACATTATCAAAATTAAAATCTGATTGATTATCATCTAGTTTTTGTCCATGTCTTAATGGTATATAACAGGCTAAACCTTCTTCACATGAAAGAGAAACCCCTACTAAATCTGCAGTTTTTGCATTTAAAGAATTAGTTTCACAATCAAATGCAATTACTGATTTACTATAACAATTCTCTAAAAATTTTATCAATTGATCTTTATTTTCAATTAATTCGTATTTTTTGGAAATAGAGCTATAATCTTTAATATTGTTAATAGAATTAATTTTTATTTCAGATTTAGAGAAATTATTTTGTAGTTCTTTACTATTTTCATATTTATTTAATATGCTTTTAAAACCATGTGTCTTTAAAAAAGGGATTAATTTATTTAACTCTAATTCAGAACTTATTTTAAATTCTTCTATCTGAGATTCAATAGGAACGTCTTTTTTAAGTGTTACCAAGGATCTAGACAATATTGCTTGTTCTGCAAACTCTAATAAATTTTCTCTTCTTTTATTTTGTTTTATCTCAGAAGCTCTATTTAATAATTGATCTAGGTCTCCATATTCGTTAATCAATTCTGCTGCTGTTTTGATACCAATTCCAGGCACTCCAGGTATATTATCACTAGTATCACCTGCAAGTGATTGAACATCAATAACTTTATTAGGATAAACTCCAAATTTTTCAAAAACTTTATCATCATTTATCCAGAATTGTTTCATAGGATCGAATAAAGTTGTATTTTGATCAACAAGCTGCATCAAATCTTTATCACTAGATACAATTATAACATTTTTATTCATTTTTGACGCTATATCTGAATATGTAGCAATTAAGTCATCAGCTTCATATCCTTCCATTTCGACAACAGGTAATCCAATTGCGTTAGTAGCATCACGTATAATTGAAAATTGAGGGATTAATTCATCAGGGGGATCAGATCTATTTGCTTTATACAAGTCATACAAATCATTTCTAAAAGTTTTTCTAGCAACATCAAATATAACTGCTACATAAATTGGTTTAAAATCATCAATAAGCTTTAGAAGCATTTTAGTATAACCAAATACTGCATTTACTGGAATACCATCAATGTTGCTCATTGAGGGTAGGCCATAAAAAGCTCTAAAAATATATCCCGACCCGTCAATAAGAAATAAATTATTTGGATCATTCAATTTAAGATTAGGTCTTGGGTTATTTTCAATTGGTTTATTCATTTAATTTAAATAATTCTTTTTATTAGATTTATTTTAGTTTAAGAAAAATTGCATTTAAAACTACCTTGCAACCTATTTGTTAACAGTATTATTATAATTAATTAATAGTGAGTTGTCATTAAATCAAAATTAATGTCATTTTAAACATTATATATTTAAGAAAAGAAAGAGCTTAAGTGACAGAAAAATATTGGGAAGTTCCACATAATCAATTAGCATTGCAAATTGAAAAGTTATCAAAAATTTATAATAATAAAGTAAAAAATATTGCCTTAGATGATATATCCTTAAATATCCCCGTTGGAAGTATATTTGGTCTACTTGGGCCTAATGGTGCAGGAAAATCAACTTTGATCAACATTATTTCTGGAGCAGTTATAAAAACTTCTGGGAAGGTATGTATATGGGGTTTAGATATAGATAAATATAGAAAACAATCTAAACTTGCCGTTGGTGTTGTACCACAAGAACTGAATATAGATGCTTTTTTCACACCAAAAGAAACTCTTAATCTTCATTCTGGAATGTTTAATGTTCCCAAAAATAAATGGAGAACAAATGAGCTTTTAGAATTAATGAATTTGACTCACGAAGCTGAAACATACAGCAGAAATTTATCTGGTGGAATGAGACGAAGACTATTAGTAGCCAAAGCGATGGTTCATTCACCTCCTATTGTTATACTAGATGAACCTACAGCAGGAGTTGATGTAGAACTAAGACAAAAACTATGGAGTTATTTTAAAAAATTAAATAAATTGGGAGTTACAATAATATTAACCACACATTATTTGGAAGAAGCTGAGTTTTTATGTGATCATATTGCTATAATTAATAAGGGTAAAATTATTGCTAATGAAACAAAAAAGTCTTTGCTTTCACAGTCAAATCAAAAAGTAATAATAATTACATTGACTAACAATAAGATTACTGAAAAAGATAAAAGTTATATTAATAATATTGGTAATGTTAAAATTCATAAAAATAAATTGAAAATATACCTCGACCCCAAATATACATCAATGAATAAAATTATAGAAACACTTTATAAAACAGATTTAAAAATATTAGATTTATCTACTAAAAGCGTTCGCCTTGAAGAAGTTTTTGTTAATTTAATCAAAGATAATTTGATTAAATGATTTAATGAACTGGGTTGTTTATATGGTTAAATGTGATGATAGTACTATCTATACTGGAATATCAAATAACTTAAAAAAAAGATTAGATACCCATGCCAAGGGTAAAGGTTCAAAGTATGTTAGAGCAAGACTACCTTTTAAATTAATTTACGCTGAAGAATGTAAAAGTAGAAGTAAAGCTATTAAAAGAGAAATAAAAATCAAAAAACTTGATAAAAAGAATAAAGAGTTATTAGTCAAATTATATAATGAAAAAAAGGAGTTATCATGAGTATTTCAAAATTTGTTTTTATTGTGTCTATGAATGTTAAAAAAGAATATGAAGATTTATTTAATGAGGTATATGATTTAGAACATGTACCGCATTTACTTAATGTTCCAGGAGTAAATAAGGTAACTAGAGGGAAAGGAATACCTTTTAATTTTTCTATAGGTGGAGAAACAAAATCAATGGACTCACCCAATCAAAAATTTGTTGCTATGTACGAATTAGATAATCCAGAAGTTATTAACAGTAAAGAATGGGCGATTGCTGTTGAAAAAGGACGATGGAGCACTCAAGTAAGACAACATACTTATGACAGATCGCATTTTTTGTATGAATATTGTTAAATTTTAGTAAAATATAAATAAAGTTTTATTTTGACATATTCTAATTTTTAATATCATAATAATAAAATACTTAATTTTGGAGATTAATTATGTCAAACATAATCGAAACTAAATTTGGTACATTATTAGATACTAGTAAAATAGCTGCAGGTAGCGCTTCTAGTATTAAGAAAAATGGTGCATTCTATAATTTTTCTATACGAATAAATAACGATGATATTCGTGAGTATTCATTTACAAATTTAGCAAGAGCTGAATATATGAGACGAATAATGATTGATCACTTAGAGCAAAAAATCAAAAAAGAATCTAAAATTTCAAAAAATAACGTGAAGTAAATTTTTTACCTTTTTTTGTTTAAGCAGCCTATTTTCTTAATAAACAGTCGTGATTACCATAATGGTAAAAATTTCTAATTAATTAATATACAATATAAATGGTGCGGCTGAGAAGACTCGAACTTCCACGGGTTTTATCCCACAGCGACCTCAACGCTGCGCGTCTACCAGTTCCGCCACAGCCGCAACAAAAGCATACTTTTGCGATAACAAAATGATATAATTATTGCAAGATAAATTATATATTATGTAAGTAATTTTAGGAAAGTAGTTGTTTTGATTAATGATATAGAATGGAAAACATCAGAAAATCCTGTAGAATATGATTTTGCAGTTTCAGAAATGACGAAACGTGTTTTAGAGATTAAAAAAAATTCTGCGCGTGAAATGATATGGCTTTTAGAGCATAATTCTATTTTTACTGCTGGAACATCTGCTAAATTACAAGATTTAAAAAATAGTAATGTAAATTTTCAACATACTGGAAGAGGCGGACAGTGGACTTGGCATGGGCCCGGTCAAAGAGTTGTTTATTTAATGTTAAATTTAAAAAATAGATTACAGGATGTGAAAGCATACGTATATGCACTCGAAGAGTTAATAATTCTTACATTAAAAGATTTCTATATTGATGGAACAAGGATTGGTGGCCAGCCTGGTGTATGGGTAAAAGATAATAATGAATGTAATAAAATTGCCTCACTTGGCATCAGGATATCAAGTTGGATAACCTTTCACGGAATATCTATAAATGTAAATCCAAATTTAGATGAATTCAATAATATTGTACCGTGTGGAATAACAAATTCTGGTGTGACTAGTTTTTACCAATTAGGAAAAAAAATATCTTTAAGAGAATTAGATATCAGTTTGAAAAAAAATTTTAACAAAGTATTTGTTAGTGATAGTTTTTTTAAACTAAATTCATAATTATTTTCTAAAAAGAGTGCAAAAGCATTTTTTTAAAGTCATATCAGCGCGAGCTGCATCTAATTTTAAAGTTTTCTCACTATCTTTATTTCCTAAAAAACCTTCTATAGGTTTTTCAAAATGTAGGATTTGATTTCGTTTAATTCTTAACCAATGAAAATCTTTTGAACTTCTAAAGTAGTTTATATCTAGTCCATCAACATAATCTAAATTATCTGCGTCATACAAAATATTATCAATAATTGTTAGGGATAATATAATTGTTGTTGCCCACATTTTATTTTTAAAAGCAATATTATATTCTTGAAATAATACTTTAGCATGGGGATTTAATTTCGAAATGTAGTCTTTGTTTATCTCTTTTTTCATAAGAATAAATGCTTTTCATTAAAGAAAGTCTAAAAAAATTATAGATCTATTTAACTCAAAAGATATTTCTTTTCTTTTCTGTGAATTTTCTTCATCAAAACCCCAATTTTTTTCTTGCCACAAT
>QBXO01000007.1 GCA_003284565.1 SAR116 cluster bacterium AG-321-K23 | reverse complement strand
TCAATTTCTAAGCTGGTTATTCTAGCTTCTTCAACACCATCCCAGACAGAGATTAAATCTATTTTGTCTCCATCCCCAGAAGAAGTTTTAAGTTTTTTAATTAATCTTTCTTTATTATTGGCAATGATACTGTTGGCAGCTTCTAATATTCGGCCAGTTGATCTGTAATTTTCTTCTAATCTTATTACCTTTGCTGAAGTATAATCCTTTTCAAATTTTAAAATATTTCCGACTTGTGCGCCACGCCAACCATAAATAGATTGATCATCATCCCCTACACAACAAATATTTTGAGATTTATTTGCAAATAATTTAAGCCATAAATATTGAATAGTATTTGTGTCTTGATATTCATCAACTAGAAAATATAAAATTTTAGATTGATATTTTTGTAATATGTCTAAATGTTCCGAAAATATAGTCAAGTTATATAATAGTAAATCACCAAAATCAGCAGAATTTAAAGTTACTAATCTTGATTGGTAAGATTTATATATATTTATTGCTTTACCATTAGCAAAGAAATCATTATCTGATTGATTTATGTCATCTGGTTTATAACCTTTATCTTTCCAAGAACTAATTAAATTAGACATTGCTTTTGGTGTAAACTTTTTAATGTCAATATCTTGATCAATCATTATTTGTTTTAGAAGCCTAATCTGATCATCTGGAGTTATAATTGTATAATTTGAATTTAAACCTACAACTTCTGCATTTTCTCGTAATATTCTAGCAGCTATTGAATGGAAAGTACCTAACCACACCGAGTTTGCTGATGGCCCAATTAAACTTTCAAGTCTGGTTCTCATTTCTTTTGCAGCTTTATTAGTGAAAGTTACCGCAAGAATATTCCAAGGCTTAGTCTTATTACTATATAATAAGTTTGCTAGTCTTGCAGTAAGAACTCTGGTTTTTCCTGTTCCTGCACCAGAAAGCACTAATAACGGACCATCAAGATTTTTCACAGCTTCTTTTTGAGAATCATTAAGGTCTACAAATGCTTGATGATTATAAAATTGAGTCATAATTTAAATATTCTTATAAGAATTTAAGAGTAATACTAACATATTTTTAACATATTGATGGTTTAACTTGTAGAAAATTAACAAATAAATAATAATAATTTTTAACATAAGTGATTAATAAGTGTTTATTTAATGACTAAAAAATATAAATTTTTATTTGTAAAGTTGATAACAGCTTTATTTATTTTAAATGGATGCTCAAATTCTACTAAGTTTGCATCTGAAAACAAAGATCCATTCGAAAAAATAAATAGAAATGTATTTCAATTTAATAAATATGTAGATCAGGAAATAATATCACCTGTAAGCAAAACTTATGTCAAAAAAATTCCTGCAAAAATTAGAACAGGTGTTAGTAATCATCTACAATGGATGGACACGCCTAGTACAATAATTAACAGTGCTTTACAAACAGATATGGAAAATACGATGTTAGCATCTGCTAAATTTCTACTAAATGGGCTTACCTTAGGTTTTTATGATCTAGATAAAGGCGAAACTGTTATTAAAAAGAGAGATTTTGGATCAACCCTTGCTTGGTTAAATGTTTCAGAAGGACCCTTTTTGATGGTGCCCTTTATTGGACCAAAAACTACTAGGGATTTTACTGGAACAATCATAGACAAACAAAATATGGCAACTTTGTCTACTAATTCACTTGATGATTTAAACTTAGCTGAAATTCCTATTAATATAATTGACAAAAGAGGTAAAATGTCAAAAACCATTGATAACATTTATCTTTCAGCAGATCCCTATATCAAAATTAGATCCTTCTATCTACAAAATAGGCGTAATGAAATTTATAGTGAAAAATATATTGAGAATAAAAATAACAATTTGGATGCAGAGTTTGAAAAGTTTTTGGATTAGAAAAAAAATAAGCAAGTTTTTAAGTCATACGTTTTTAATTTTTGTAATTTTTAACGTTAATATTGCTAAATCTTTTTCAGATGATTTGAGAATGGGTGAATCTACTATTCAACAAATGATTATAGAGGCTCAAAAACATGCTATTGACACAATAAAACTAGAACCCAATGAGAGATCCTTAAAAATTGAATTATTAATTAAAAAGTATATTAACCTAGATTTTATGAGCAAAGCTACTACTGGAACTTTTTGGAAAAAGTCCTCAGAAAAACAAAGAGAAATGTATAAAACTGCTTTACTTAAACAAATAGTTCTTACTATTGAAGAACACTTAAACACTCTTGCAAATTTATCTTATAAGCCAACTAAATCAGAAAAAAGGGGAGAAAAACTAATATATGTTAAAGGATTAATTCAAGACCCAAATAAGAAAAAGCCTGATGTAAATCTTTTATGGAAACTAGCAGCAAACAAAAATGGATCTGTTCTTATCCTTGATCTAGAAATAGAAGGCATATCATTAGTAAGTTCACAAAAAGCTGAAGCTTTGTCCATTTTAAGAAAAAATAGAGGTAACTTTGACATCTTGTTGAATAAGATGACTAAAGATAAATAAATCATCTTAAAATTGGTTTATATTTTATTCGTTTTGGATTAAGTGCTTCTTCACCAAATCTTCTTTTTTTGTCTAACTCATACTCTTGGTAATTTCCTTCAAACCATTCTACATGACTTCCACCCTCAAAAGCTAGAATATGTGTAGCAAGCTTATTTAAAAACCATCTATCATGTGAAATTACAACTACGCATCCTGAAAAATCAAGAATTGCTTCTTCTAATGCTCGTAAGGTATCAACATCCAGATCATTAGTAGGCTCATCCAAAAGTAAAACATTACCTGGATCTTTTAACATCTTTGCTAGATGTACCCTATTTCTTTCTCCTCCAGACAACTGACTCACAATTTTTTGTTGATCAGATCCCTTAAAATTAAATTGACCAACATAAGCTCTACTTTGAATAGTCTTTTTACCTATTTGTATTTCATCTAGTCCATCACTAATAGACTGCCATACATTCTGGTCTGGTTTTAAAACATCTCTTGTTTGATCAACATAGTTTAACCCTACAGTTTCACCAATTGAGATTTCCCCATTGTTTGGTTCTTCCTCTTTAGTTATTAATCTAAATAGCGTAGTCTTACCTGCACCATTTGCTCCAATAACACCTATAATTCCTCCTGGAGGTAGTTTAAAACTAAGATTATCAATTAATAATTTATCGTCAAAAGACTTACTAACGTTTTTAAAAGTTATTACATCATCACCAAGTCTAGGCGCAGGTGGTATTACAAGGTTTCCAGCATTAATTTCTTTTTTCTGTTCTTTTGAGACTAATTCTTCATAAGAGGTTATTCTAGCCTTTGATTTTGCTTGTCTAGCTCTAGGTGCTGACTTTATCCACTCTATTTCTTCTTTAATTTTTCTTTTTCTTGCTTCCTCTTGTTTGCCCTCAAGTTCAAGTCGCTTTTGCTTTTGCTCCAGCCAACCAGAATAGTTACCTTTAAAAGGTATACCTTCTCCACGGTCTAGTTCTAAAATCCAGCCGGCAACTTCATCTAAAAAATATCTGTCATGAGTTATTGTTACAACAGTACCTTGAAAATCATGAAGAAATCTTTGTAGCCATGCTACAGAAAGAGCGTCTAAATGATTCGTTGGTTCGTCTAGCAATAAAAAATCTGGATTTGATAATAGTAATTGGGCTAAAGCAACTCTTCTTTTTTCACCACCAGACAAATGAGCTATCTTTGCTTCTGCTGGTGGTAGGCTCAGTGCATCCATAGCTATTTCCGCTTTTCTATCTAAATCCCATGCATCCATATTATCAATTTGTTCTTGCAACTCACCTTGCTTTGCAATGACTTGGTCCATCTCATCTTCAGTTAAATCCTCTGAGAATTTTAAAGAAATAGCATTAAAATCGTCTACAAGTCTTTTTGCTTCAGCCATCCCTTCCATTACATTTTCATAAACATTTAAATTATTATTTAGCTCTGGTTCTTGAGCTAAATATCCCACTTTTATTCCGTCAGCTAATTTCGCCTCTCCATTATATTCATTATCAACACCAGCTATGATTTTTAGTAGAGTTGATTTACCAGCTCCATTTCCTCCGAGAACTCCTATTTTAGCTCCAGGTAAAAAAGACAAACTCATATCTTTAATTACTTGTTTACCTCCAGGGTAAACCTTGCTTAATTTATACATTGAATATACATATTGTGGGTTATTCATATGATTACCTCAGACTTATATTTTTATTAATTAAATAACTAGTATTAAAAGTTTTTTTATCTTAAATAAACACATAATTTAAATTATGATTTTTCATTTTTCTAATATGTTAGTATGATATTTTTATGATTAATAATTTTCCTATATGGCTTACTGCTATTGATTATTTTTTAGCATCCTTAATGATAATTTTGTTAATAAATTTTATTTTAAATTTATTTTTAAGTGAAGCTAGTAATTTTGTTTTGTACCGCTTTATTACAAAACTTACCAATCCAATTATAAATTTTACAAATAAAATCACACCTAGTTTTATCGTCCAACCGTTAATACCAGTTTACATAGCTTGGATGATATTTATGGTTAGACTATATATTTTGCCATTATGCTTAGGATACTCTTATTTGGGCAGATTTGCATTCACCTTTGAAAAAGACTTAATTACTCAAATAAAATCAATTTTTCTAGATATTGCTATTAATTTAAATTATGGAATGTAATCAAAAAAAAGTTTTTAATCTGCCAATAATTTCGTCTATCTGAGTTGTAGTTGTTTCAAAAGAAGTCACAAATCTTACTACTAAATGTTCTTTATCAATTTGATCCCATAAGTTTGGGATAATGTTTAACTTTAGAATTTTTTCATATGATAAATAAGTCATCTTTACAAAAACTTCATTACCTTGTGTTAGATATAAAATTTTAAAGTCATTAAATTCAGATAATTTATTTCTTAGATATAAAGCATTTTTATTAGCTGTTTTAGCTAATTTCAACCATAAACCGTCTTTAAACCACGCATTAAGTTGAGCAGTTATAAATCTAGTTTTAGGCATTACATGGCCAGTTTGTTTTATAAGATATCTTGCTTCTTTAGCTAGCGATTTGTTAAAGAAAATTATTAACTCTGCTGCTAAAGCCCCATTTTTTGTTGCTCCAAGAGACAAACAATCAACACCCACTTTCCAAGTAGCTTCTGCAGGAGATATATCTTGTTGAGAAGCTAACGCATTGGAAAATCTAGCACCATCCATGTGAAGATAAAGATTATTTTTTTTACAAATTTTACTAATTGCATCTATTTCTCCTAGACTATACAAAGTACCATTTTCAGCTAATTGTGTAATTGAAACGCCAGAAATTCCTGGGCTTGATTTACGTTTAAAGTTAATTTCGTCAATTTTTTTTAAAAGGTCTTCGGCTTTGATACGTCCTAGTGAATTTGAAATAGTAAGTAATTTACCTCCTCCAGAAAAAAACTCTGGTGCCCCTCCTTCATCTTTATTGATGTGTGCATTACTATGACAGATAACACTTCCATAGGACCTTAGAAAAGACGACAATGCTAGAGAGTTTGAGGCTGTCCCAGAAACCATAGGAATGATTTCAAGGTCACTATTTTCAAAAATATTTTTTACAATTTTTTTACATTTTTCTGTAAAAACATCATTACCATAAGGTAAAGTTTTTGTATTTGATGCTACTAAAATTGCATCTAATATTTGTGGAGAAATACCAGAAGTAGTGTCAGTTCCTATTAAAATTTTTTCTTCATACATTATAAATTCTAATTTTGTTGATTAATTTTAAAATTATTTTGACCTTTTTTTATAGTGATTACAGATTTAATTTGTTTTGTTTTAATGTCCAATATAACTAATGTATTTTTACCTTTGTAAAGATATCGTAATAAGATTTCATTGTTCGCACCTAAAGATGAGGAAATTAATTGTGCATCACTTGGTTGATTTAAGTCAAATTTACTAATTAACTCTTGTTTATCTTTTAGAGTGTTATTTATAATAGAAGCATCTTTTAGTTTATTATAATTTTTTGCCAATCCCCAAAATAGAAAAATTAATCCTATAATAATTAATATACCTAAAATTATAGCAATAATTTTTATAGTCTTTATATTAGAAACTACAAAAGATGTTTTTTCTGTTTTTGGATCAAATATATTAGACATGTCATTTCCTATTAAAATTGTACTTCATGTAAAAGACTTTAATCTACCATTTGAAAGAATTGATACTTGGGTTACTGAAGCTATTAAAGTAAGTCAACGTACAAAACAACTATTAAATGAAAATAACTTTTCTATTTCTAGAAGCAGAATTAAAAATTTAATAGAAGATAGACAGATAAAAGTCGATGGGAAAATAATAAATAATCCTTCATCAAAGATTCAAAATTGTAAATTTATTGAAATTTTATTATCTAAACCCACTCAGGCTATACCTTTACCTGAAAATATTAAATTGGATATTCTATATGAAGATAAATTTATAATAGTTATTAATAAGAGATCTGGGATGGTAGTACACCCCGCTCCGGGTTCTCCTAATGGAACCCTAGTTAATGCTCTCCTTTATCATTGTGGTGAAAATCTAAAAGGAATTGGGGGGGTTAAGAGACCAGGTATAGTTCACAGGTTAGATAAAAATACGAGCGGTATAATAGTCATTGCAAAAACAGAATTAGCTCATACAAATTTATGCAAAATTTTTTTTAATCATGATGTTGATAGACGATACAATGCTGTTGTGTGGGGTCAGCCTATAAATAACGGCATTATTGAAAAACCTATTGGAAGATCAAAATTAAATAGAAAAAAAATGGCAATTGTCCAAAAAGGGAAAATGGCTATTACAAAATGGAATGTATTAGATGTTTTTAGTCCACTTGCTAGTTTGATTGAGTGTAAATTAGAAACTGGAAGAACTCATCAAATTCGTGTTCATATGTCATGTATAGGTCATAGTATAATTGGTGACGATTTATACGGTAAACCAATAGCTCAAAAAAATTTTAAAGATTCATACCACAAAGAAAAAATTAAATTAATCAAATCATTTAGTAGACAAGCATTACACGCTAAAAAATTATCCTTTAATCATCCAATTAACAATAAATATTTAGAATTTTCTAGTCAATTACCAGAAGACATTGCTGTACTTATTGAGAATTTGAAGGTATAAGTGCCTAAATTTATACAAATACTTTAAATATTATAAAAAAATATTATATACATATTGTCCGGAGGTATAATTGAGTAATCTAGATAGCATGAACTTATCTTTAGTTTCACCAGATAATAATTTAGGTCGATACCTAGATCATATTAAGAAATTTCCAATGCTAGAGGCCGGCGAAGAATATTTGCTTGCAAAAGATTGGTTAGAAAAACAAGACACAAAAGCTGCTCATAAACTTGTAACAAGTCATCTAAGACTTGTTGCGAAAATAGCTATGGGATATAGAGGTTATGGACTTCCAATTGCTGATCTTATTGCCGAAGGTAATATTGGAATGATGCATGCTGTTAAAAAATTTGACCCAGAAAAAGGTTTTAGGTTAGCCACATACGCAATGTGGTGGATTAAAGCATCAATTCAAGAATTTGTTCTTAGAAGTTGGTCACAAGTTAAAATTGGCACAACTGCTAGTCAAAAAAAGTTATTTTTTAATTTAAGAAAAATAAAAGGTAAAATTAATGCTTTAGAAGATGGCGATCTAACAGCTAACCAAGTTAATCACATAGCCAAAACACTTGATGTTTCTGAAGATGATGTTGTTAGTATGAATAGAAGAATGTTAGGTGGTGATCACTCACTCAATTCTCAAATAAATCGTCAAGATGGTGAAGAAGCTGAATGGCAAGATATGCTAACCGACGAAAGAGATAATCAAGAAACACAATATGTTAATCATCAAGAAAAAAATATTAGAAATAAAATGATGTTGGAAGCATTAGAGTACCTAAAACCTAGAGAGAAAGATATTATAATTAAAAGAAGATTAACTGAAAACCCTAAAACCTTAGAAGACTTGTCTCAAGAATATAAAGTAAGTAGAGAAAGAATTAGACAAATTGAAACAAGAGCATTTGAAAAACTTCAGAAGGTTGTAAAATCTAAAGCCAAAGAGCTAAAATTAATTGAAT
Organism: SAR116 cluster bacterium AG-321-K23; assembly: GCA_003284565.1. Taxonomy (GTDB): domain Bacteria; phylum Pseudomonadota; class Alphaproteobacteria; order Puniceispirillales; family Marisalimonadaceae; genus Marisalimonas. Next base: position 54,777 of record QBXO01000007.1, on the reverse strand, counting down.
TAAATGACGACTAACTTGATTTAAAAGGATCTTTAATATAAATAGTGTCAGACCTTTCTGGACTGGTTGATATTAATACTATAGGACATCCTACTAGTTCTTCTATTCTTTTTACATAAATTTTAGCTGCTTTTGGAAGATCATTTAAATTCTTCACACCGACAATACTTGTCTCCCATCCTTTCACAAGTTCATATATAGGTTTTACTTGCTTTTGTTGTTTTTCTGCTGAAGGTAAATAATTTATAGTTTTACCATTAAGAGAATATCCGGTACAAATTTTGATTTCTTCAAATCCATCCAAAACATCCAATTTAGTTAGAGCAATGCCTCTAATACTGGATAAAGTCACAGCTTGTCTAACTAAAACTGAATCAAACCACCCACATCGTCTTTGTCTACCGGTAACCGTTCCAAATTCATGCCCCTTTTTACCTAATAATATTCCGTCTTCACCGTCATCTTCTGTAGGAAAGGGACCTGATCCAACTCTTGTAGTATATGCTTTAGTTATTCCTAACGTATAGTCTATATCTGTTGGCCCCAAACCTGCTCCAATACCAGCTTGTGAAGCAATGGTATTGCTGCTAGTCACAAAAGGGTAGGTGCCGTGGTCTATATCTAAAAAGGTACCTTGAGCTCCTTCAAATAGAATATTACTTGCATCTTGTTTGTATTTGTTAATTAAAAGCCAAGAAGGTTGAACATAAGTTTTTAAATTCTGTCCTAAATCCCACAGTTTCTCAAAGATATGTTCTGGGTCGACATTTTTTTCGTTAATTGCTCTTAACCATATATTATGAAATGCATATAATTTTGAAAGTTTATCGAATAATTCATCTTTATCAAAAAGATCACATATTCTTAAACCTCTCCTACCAACTTTATCTTCATAGGAAGGACCAATACCTCTTCCTGTAGTTCCAATCTTTTTTGTATTTTTTTTATTTTCTCTTAATTGGTCTATCGCTTGATGTATAGGTAGAATTAAAAAAGCAGAGTCAGAAATAATAAGATTGTTTGGGGATATTTCAATATTTTGTTTTTTTAATTCATCAATTTCTTTTTTTAAATGAAAAGGATCTATTACAACCCCATTACCAATCAATACAATTGTATTTTCTCTAACAATCCCACTTGGTAACAAAGACAATTTAAAAATTCTTTCGTCAATAACAAGAGTATGTCCTGCGTTATGACCACCTTGAAACCGTACAACTAGGTCAGCTTTTTCTGATAACCAATCAACAATTTTACCCTTACCTTCATCACCCCATTGCGTTCCAATAACAACTACATTACTCATAATACATTCCTTAAATATATAATTTGTTAATTAAGTTTCTAATTTAACAATTTTTTTATTTTCCCAGATAAATTGACATTTTAGATCAAGAGCATCTTGTTTTATATCAGTATTTAAGTTATTACCAAAAACAACCCTATATCCTTTGTTAATAATTTGATCTGCATCATTTATATTAAGATATGGTAAATACACTAAACTTTTATCTAGATTAGATTTTGAATTAGAATAAATTTTTTCAGTATAAATTGTACATCCAGTTGCTGTCTCGCCACTTAAAGTTTTGTATCTTCCACCTTTAGCAATTTCACCTTTTAAATTTTCAGAAAAAATTGTAAAAGAAAGACCAGTATGATAATTGAATCCTCTGTTCTCAAGTGGATCAATTGAAATCTTAACAGATGAAATATTCTTATTAACTATATCAATTACCCTTAAATAATAATCTCTTACCTCATTAAAGAAACCTTCTAAATTTAAATTACGTAAAAAGTTAGCAGCAAATGTATAATCTCCAGTGGACTCCATAAGATCTAATACAATTTCAGAATATTCAAATTTTAACTTCTTTAAAGTTTTTTTATCTCTCAAATCTATTGCTTTGTTAATTTTTTCTTTTAAAGAAGATGAAAGATCTCTAAAAAAATACTCTCTTAAAAAGGGTAAGTTTATGTCAATTGTTATATTTTCAATATTAATTGATTTAAGTGCTTTTAAACAAATAAGAATAATTTCAGCATCACAAAATTCATTTTCTAATCCAATTAATTCTGCACCAACTTGTGTCTTTTGACGCTCAGTATTAAAACTATCCCCTTTTACTCTTAAAACATCCCCAGAATAAGATAACCTGAGTGGACGAGCTAAGTGGGATAATCTTGTAGAAGCTATTCGAGATATTTGAGCTGTTACATCTGATCTTAATGCCATCATTTTTTGTGATAAAGGATCCATAATTCTAAAAGTAGAATCCTTCAATACTGTTCCAGGTCCATCAGATAATAAAGTTTCTTCGTATTCAACTAACGGAGGTTTAACTCTTAAATATCCATAATTAGAAAATACATCTAGCAAATTTTCAATTTTTTTTGCTTGAACTTGAGCTTTAGGATAAAGAATATCACTCAATCCTGCAGGTAATAGCCCTTTTTGACTTTGTGAACCTGTCATTCTACCACCTAAATTATTAAATATCTTTTTTTATATACCAAAGTTCTCAATGTATCTAATAAATCTTGGAGAGAGTTAGTATTTATTTACTTTCAAAATTAATTGAATTTACTCTTGCAACTTGAGGTAAATCTCTTATTTCGGATATAATTTTTTCATCAATCTTTCCGTCTATCTCTACCAACGCAATAGCTTCTCCTCCTATATTTCGTCGTCCTAAATGAAATGATGCAATGTTAATATTATTATTTCCTAATTTGTTACCTAAATCTCCAATGAAACCTGGTTTATCATAATTTCTTAAATATAGAGCATTCTTTGGAAATTCTGATTCAATTGAAATTCCTTGAATGTTTATTATTCTTGGTTTGTTGCCAGCAATTAAAGTACCTGAAATTGTTCTTTCACCCTTATCATGTTGAATAGAAATTTTAAGCAAAGTTTCATAATCGCAACGTCTTTCATGCTTAATCATTGATAAATTAATACCCCTACTGGAAGCTATTGATGCTGAACTAATATTATTTACTGCAGCAGATGTAGGTTCTAAAACACCTACTAAACAACTAGCCATTAAAGGAACATCCTGAATGTTTGATGCTTTACCTTCCAACTCTAATTTCACACTCAAAATGCCTTCTTGTGTAACTTGTCCTAAAAAAGAACCCATTAAATAGGCCAACTTGACATAAGGTTTCAAGATTGGAGCCTCCTCAGCTGATACACTTGGATAATTAAGAGCATTTACTACAGCTCCTGTATTTAAGTAATCAGACATTTGCTGGGCTATTTGGATAGCAACATTTTCTTGCGCTTCAATTGTAGTTGCACCTAAATGAGGAGTAGCTATCAGATTAGGAGCATCAAATAAAATATTTTCTTTTGCAGGTTCTTCAGTAAAAACGTCAAAAGCTGCACCAGCTAAATGTCCCGTTTCTAGAGCTGCTCTGCAGGCCACTTCGTCAACCAAACCTCCCCTAGCACAATTAATTATCCTTGATCCTTTTTTCATTATACTAATTGCTTCAGACGAAATTATATTTTTAGTGTCTTCAGTGAGAGGTGTATGTAACGATATTATATCAGAATTCTTTAATAAATACTCCAAATCAACTTTATCAACACCAAGTTCAGAAGCTTTTTCTTTAGTAAGAAATGGATCATATGCAATAACCTTCATTTTGAGGCCTATAGCTCTACTAGCTACAATAGATCCAATATTTCCACACCCAATTAATCCTAAATATTTACCATTTATTTCAGTACCATTAAATTTAGATTTTTCCCATTTCCCTTGTTTAGTAGAATTATCTGCCTGAGGTATCATCCTAACAAGTGACATCATAAGAGCTATAGCGTGTTCAGCTGTAGTTATAGCATTCCCATATGGTGTGTTCATTATAATGGCACCATTTTTGGTAGCTGCTACTTTATCAATATTATCCGTTCCGATACCAGCACGACCTACAATTTTTAAATTTTTAGCACTTTCGAAAACTTCTTCGGTTACCTTTGTAGCAGATCTGATAGCTAATCCATCATAGTTATTAATTTTTTTTAATAATTCTTCGTGGCTCAAACCTGGACAATATGATACCTCAATTTTATTTTTTTTAAAGATATCTACAGCAGATTCACTTAATTGATCACTAATTAAAACTTTTGGCATTTCCAAACCCTCAATTTAAAGTTGAATATCTAGATCCCTTAATGATTTAAGGTAGGCCCAATCTAACCAAGGTAAGAGTTTTTTTATGTCGTCATTGTCAACTGTAGGACCACCCCAAATTCTTAACCCAGGAGGCGCAGATCTATAACTACCTATATCAAAAGCTACATTGTTTTCTTCTAACAAATTAATTACATTTTTTTCTATAATATTTTTTGTTTCCAGTGATTTATTTATTAGTTTAGTGTCTATAAGTTTCAAACATATTGATGTGTTTGATACATTGTTTACGTCTTCACTCAAGAAATCTACCCAACTAGATGAATAAACCCAATCTTTAATTATATTTAAATTATTTTTTGACCTTCTAATTAATTCTTCCAAGCCACCTATTTGATTACTCCAATTAAGAACATCTAAAAAATCTTCAACACAAATCATTGATGGTGTATTTATTGTTGAACCTAAGAAAATATCTAAATTTATCTCATTATTTTTTTTTAGTTGAAATAATTTTGGAATTGGCCAACTAGGTTTGTATGTATTAATTCTATCAACAGCCTTTGGAGATAGAATAATTACACCATGACCAGCTTCACCCCCAAGAGATTTTTGCCATGAAAATGTACCCACATCCAATTTTGACCAATCTATATTCATTGCAAAAGCTGCTGAAGTAGCATCACATATTGTTAAACCATGTCTTGAGCTTTTTATCCAATCACCATTGGGAACACAAACACCCGCTGTAGTACCATTCCAGTTAAATACTAGGTCACCTTTAAAATCGAGATCATTTAAATTGGGTAATTTTCCATAGTCTGCTTTTATAATGTCTAAATCTTTAAGTTTTAATTGTAGTTGAATATCTTTAGCCCAGTCTGCACCAAAACTATCCCATACTAGCATTGTTACTGGTTTTGATCCTAAAAGATTCCACATAGCTATTTCTATAGCACCAGTATCAGATCCTGGAACAATACCAACTAAATAATCATCTGGAACTTTCAATATAGATTTAGTGAGATCAATTATTTTTTTTAATTTTTCTTTACAAACTGTATGTCTGTGAGATCTACCAAGAGAGCTTTTTTTTAATACGTTTAAAGACCATCCTGGTCTTTTTGCGCAAGGTCCAGATGAAAATTCTGGACGAATTGGCTTGACTAATGGTCTTGTCATATTAACCTCGTTAAAATGTTATTGCTTGTTGGGAAGCAATTACCCGTCCATCTAATTAAAGGTTATTTATCAAAAGTCAATATAATTTAAGGATCTATTAAATATATGCTTACGCTATACGATTTATCAGGCAAAAATGATTTAAGATTTAGTCCTCCATGTTGGAATATAAAGCTATGTCTTATTCAAAATGACATTCAATTCAAAACTATTCCTGTAAGATTTACTGATAAGGATAAAATTGCATTTTCTAAACAAAAATTAGTACCCATCTTAGATTATAAAAATGGATTTGTCTGTGATTCATGGAATATAATTAATTGGTTAAACGAAAATTATCCGCAGAAAAAAATTTTTCAAAATATTTCGTCAAAAAACTTTTCTTATTTTTTATATTTATGGACTTCAAGACAATTATTACCAATTTTGTTTAAAATAATTGCACATGAAATACCAAATATTTTAGAAGGTGATGATATCGATTATTACATAAATACAAGAGAAGAAAGAATAAATGGGCCAATTACAAAATTTGTACCATTTGTTTCATCTTCTATTGAGGAGTTTAGAAAATTTATTGATCCAATTAGAAAAATAATAATTGAAAATGGTTACATATCTGGAAGGAATCCTGGAATAGAGGATTGTATTTTTTTTGGAAATTTAAAGTGGGTAGATATTTGTAGTCAATGCAATTTGTTAGATAATGAAGACCCTGTATTTCAATGGTATAAAAATCTTATTAAAATAGTTCATAAACAAATCAATTAATGTTAAAGGAATGATTTATTGGGCCATGTCCATTACCAAATCGTGGTGATGTAATTATAGCTTGATTTACATAAAAATGAGCTTTTTGAAAAGCCTCTTTAATGCTAAGTGATTTGGCTAATCCAGCCGTTAACGCTGATGCCATTGTACAACCTGTTCCATGAGTATTTTTAGTTTTTATTTTTTTTGTTTCTATTTTGTCTAAAACTTTTTCACCAATTAATAAATCTGACATAATTGGCTTATTCATATGTCCACCCTTTAAAACAACAAAATCAGCACCCAGATCAATTATTTTTTCACCCGCAGTTTTCATCTCAGCTAAATTACTAATTTTCATTCCTGTTAATATTTCTGCTTCTGGAATGTTAGGTGTTAAAACAGGATTTGTGTTTTTTATAAAACTTTTCAGTGAATTTACTGCATCTTCTTTAAGTAATCTATGACCACCTTTAGCGACCATTACTGGATCAAGAACTATTTTAATCTTTTTGTTTCCTATTATTTCATTTTGTTTAAGTGCTTCATATACACCATTTATCAACTCTGCATTATGCATCATGCCAATCTTAATTGCATTGGCTCCAATATCAGACAAACAACAATTAATTTGTTTAGTTACAAAATCTAAAGGAATTTCAAATATTCCTAAAACACCTCTAGTGTTTTGTTCTGTGAGCGCCGTAATTGCTGTCATCCCATATACACCAAGAGATGTAAGCGTTTTCAAATCAGCTTGAATACCAGCTCCACCACTCGGATCAGAACCAGCAATAACTAGTACAGTTTTAGATAAATTACTAAGCCTACTTTTTGTCATTTTCTTTTAAAATAGCTTTTGAAATAATCTCAGTAGTTGATTTTAACAGATTTAAATCAGTACACTCAACCATAATTCTAATCAAATCTTCAGTACCAGAAGGACGCAATAAGATTCTTCCTTTTTCACCTAAATTTTGTTTCTGTTTTTCAACTAAATTAATTACATTTTTATTTAATAGTACTTTTTTATCGATGTTTTTAAGATTTTTTAGTAATTGAGGTATAGGTTTAAATGGTCTTAAAAATTCAGAAGCTTTTAGACTAGACTTTTTAAGAAGAGATATTATTTTAATTGCAGTTAACAACCCATCACCTGTTTTAGCAAAATCAGAAAGTAATATATGACCAGATGGTTCCCCTCCAAGTTTAGAATTTGATTTTATCATTTTATCCAAAATGTATCGATCGCCTACATTTGTTCTGTGGAGATCAATATTTAATTTATTCAAATAATTTTCTAATCCTAAATTAGACATCAATGTACCAACAACCTGATTATCTATTAATTCATTTTTGTTTTGCATCTCTCTAGCTAATACTGCAATTATTTGGTCACCATTAATTATTTCTCCATTTTCATCTGAGAAAATTACTCTATCTGCGTCTCCATCAAGTGCAATGCCTAAATGTGCTCCCTCAAGTTTTGTGGTTTTTGCCATGTTTTCTGGATACATTGCACCACAGTCTAAATTTATATTTTTGCCATTGGGTTCTGCTCCTATAATAACGGAGTCAGCCCCAAGTTCAAATAGCACCTCTGGTCCAACTTTGTATGATGCACCATTAGAACAATCTAAAACTACTTTCATAGAGGTTAAGTCTTCACGTTTAGGTAATACTTGTTTTACAAATTCAGAATATCTTCCAATTGCATCTTCCATCCTTCTTGCTCTACCTAAATTTTCTGACTTCGCAAGGATAGGACCGCTAATCATCCTTGATTGAATTTCATTTTCAACTTCATCATTTAATTTGAAACCATCAGCGCCAAATAATTTTATTCCATTATCTTGGTATGGATTATGTGAAGCAGAAATCATTACTCCTAAGTCACATCTTAGAACTCTTGTTAAATGAGCAATTGCTGGGGTAGGAAGTGGCCCAGTAGTAATAGAATCAAGACCTACAGAAGTAAAACCGGCAACAAGTGCTGGCTCTAGCATATATCCAGACAACCTAGTATCTTTTCCAATTAATACTCGTGATCTTTTCGTTCCTGCCCTTCCATAAAAATATTCACCCGCTGCCATAGCTAAATTTACAGCCATTAGTGCCGTAACCTTATCTTTATTTACAGTACCTCTAATACCATCAGTACCAAATAACCTTTGATTACTATTAAATGTAGTTTGGATCATTTTTAGCCTATAAATATAGAGACTTTTGACATAATAAAGCCTGATTAGTTTCAAACACATCATGTGTTCTTAATATTTGTACTCCACACATATTTGCATGAATAGCAAATGCTAACGAGCCGCTCAACCTTTTACTTGGACTTATGTCTTTTTTATTTTTCCTACGTAATTTATAATCCTTAATAGTAAGATCAGCAATAAGTGATTTTCTACTTGCCCCAATCAAAATTGGAACACCTAAACCGTGAAAAAGTGGTAAATATTTAAAAATATTTAAGTTATCAGATAAAGTTTTTCCAAATCCAATTCCTGGATCAACAACAATATTTGATTTTTTTACACCAGCCTCAATCAAATCAATAATTTTTTTGGAAAAAAATTTGTAAATATCAATAGGAGCAAAGCTATATTTAGGATTTTTTTGCATATTTATAGGTTTTTTTTGCATATGCATTATTATTATTGGAGAGGCTGTTTTTGAGATAAATTCAATCTTATTTCTCTCCTCAAATGCTGTAATGTCATTAAATATATCTACGCCGATTTTGTGACATGTTTTCATTGTCGATAAATTTCTTGAATCTAATGAAATTAACGAATTTATTTTGTAATTTTTCAGCTGTTGTATAGGCCCAACCACTCTATTTTTTTCTTCTGCTACAGAAATTTTTTTTGCTCCAGGTCTACTAGATTCTCCTCCAATATCAACTATAGAAGCTCCATCATTGATCATTTCATAAAAATTTTTGTTAAGTTTATTAATGTTAGTAATTTGGCTGTTTTTGTAAAAACTGTCTGGTGTTATATTAATAACACCCATTATGTGGGGGTTGGACATATCGAGTTTTGCGAAAGAACCTCTATTGTTAACTAAATTTTCTATTAGAGATTCAGCTTCACTTAATGCGTTTTTACTGTATTTTTTAGCAACCTTTAATAATTCTTTAGTAGGCATTTGAACTTCTATTAAAGAATTATTTTTTTTTTGAATAATTCTTAAATTTTTAAAATATCTCCATCCACCAGCTAACCTCAAACCATCTGAAATTTCAGATAGTGATACAGGTATTGGACTTATAAAAGTTTCAACTGTTTTGCAATATGGCGGGGCTAGTAGATATCTTGTTTTTTTTACAAAGGCCATACATAAATCTATGAAATCTTAAATATTATGAATTATCTATCTCATTAGTCACAATTGTTTGCTTAGCAGTAGTAGAGGGTATACCAGCTCTTTTTTTGGGTTTTTTTGCTTTAGGTGTATCGTCTTTGTCATTAGATTTCTTTATTGATATATTTAATCCTTTGCACAAATCTTTAATTTGATCACCATCTAATGTTTCATACTCAAGCAAGGCTTCAGCTACTCTTTCGAGTTGCTTTGAGTATTTTTTTAGCATTTTTTGTGCATCCAAATAAACGGAATCTGCAATTCTTCTAATTTCTTGATCGACAATAGATGCTGTATTATCTGAAACATTTTTTTGTTGAGAGACTGACCTACCAAGAAAAACCTCTTGTTCATTTGCCTCGTAGGCTAAAAAACCAAGTTTATCTGAAAGACCCCATTCAGTTACCATCCTTCTAGCTATATCTGATACCATTCTAATATCTGAGCTTGCACCTGTGGTAACTTTTTCTTTACCAAAAATCATTTCTTCCGCTATTCTCCCTCCACAAGCAACTCTGAGGTCAGCATAGAGCTTATCTTTAGCCATTGAAACTCTGTCCCCTTCAGGCAATCTCATTACCATACCAAGAGCCCTACCTCTAGGAATGATAGTAGCTTTATGTATTGGGTCACTCGCAGGTGAGTAAGCAGCTACTACAGCATGACCAGCTTCATGATAAGCCGTAAGTTTTCTTTCTTCATCAGTCATTACCATTGATCTTCTCTCAGACCCCATCATAACTTTGTCTTTAGCTTCTTCAAATTCAACCATGCTGACATTATTTCTACCTTTTCTTGCTGATAACAATGCAGCTTCATTAACTAAATTTGCGAGGTCAGCACCTGAAAAACCTGGCGTTCCTCGTGCTATTGTTTTTGGAACAACATCTGAAGATAGTGGAACTTTTTTCATATGTACTTTTAAAATTTTTTCTCTACCAATCATATCTGGATTTGGTACCACAACTTGGCGATCAAATCTTCCAGGTCTTAATAAAGCGGGGTCTAACACATCAGGACGGTTTGTTGCAGCAACTAAAATTACGCCTTCGTTAGTTTCGAAACCGTCCATTTCAACTAAAAGTTGATTAAGAGTTTGCTCTCTTTCATCATTGCCACCACCTAAACCTGCACCTCTATGTCTTCCCATAGCATCTATTTCATCGATAAATATAATACATGGTGAATTTTTTTTACCTTGTTCAAACATATCTCTTACTCTAGATGCACCAACCCCAACGAACATCTCAACAAAATCCGAGCCTGAAATAGTAAAAAAAGGAACACCCGCTTCACCAGCAACAGCTTTTGCTAATAATGTTTTACCTGTACCAGGAGGTCCGACTAATAAAACGCCCTTGGGAATTTTTCCACCGAGTTTTTGAAATCTACTTGGGTCTTTCAAAAATTCTACGATTTCTTCTAATTCAGCTTTAGCTTCATCAATGCCAGCAACATCTCTAAATGTAACTTTATCTCTATGTTCAGTAAGAAGTTTTGCTTTTGATTTTCCAAAACCCATAGCTCCCTTAGCGCCGCCTTGCATTTGTTTCATAAAAAAGATCCAAACTCCTATAAACAAAAGCATTGGAAACCATGAAATTAACACTGATAAAATGCCTGGCATACTACTTTCATCAGGTTCTGAAGTAACTTTTATACCCTTTTCAGATAACTTGTTAGCCAATTCTTCTTCTTTTGGAATGAATGAATAAAAAGGAACACCACTACTAGAAGCACCAAATATCTTATCGCCTTGTATACTAACTTCTCTTACTTCCCCTGCATTAACTCTTGCTAAAAAGTCTGAATAAGCAATTACATTGCCTTGTCTTTTTGAAGATCCACCTTGAAAAACATTAAATATTGCAACTAAAACAAGCGATATTATAACCCAAACAGCTATATTCTTTCCAAAATTATTCATTATTTTCCTTTTAATTTAAAAGTTAATTATATCAAAATTCTGTTGAAAAGGTAAAGGCTGAAACACTTATTATTTTCATTATTTACTATTGAGTTTTGATTAATAATAGTTAAATGGGGGTTGATAGTCTTTCCTTCAAGGGTTTCTAAGTAAGGAATTGTATTATTTATCCAATTACGATACTTATTAAAAGGATTTTTATTATCAATTACCATTAAATCACTATTATCATACTTCCGAAGCTTTCCTGGGAGTGCACTTTTTACTAAAAATCTGCCGTCGAATATGTAGTATTTATTTTTTTTTATATTAAATTCAAAATTTAGGTTTCTATTTTCCCTTATAAAAAAAAGATAACCTTCACTTGAAAAAACATTCACATTTCCAAGACTTTTCTTATTAAATTGTTCTATAAACAGAGAACATATAAGTTCATGTGTTTTTTTTCTTTTTGGGGCATATTCATTTCCTCCGACGGTTTGGATAATTTTACCAACTATTCTTACAGCAAATAAATACGATTTTTCAAAAATGTTTCTTAAACTTTCATAGTCAACTCTTACAGCTCCACCTTCATGTATTATTATGTTTTTATTAGCCCAAATATTAAAAAAATAATCAGTTTTTTTTATTAAGTTAGAATTGATATTACTGAAGTTGTTAAGATCATAGGAAATATTAGGCCATATTTTTTTTTTAATACATTTTAGATATAATCTAGTTTTTACTCTTTCAAAATTGGTATTAAAGTTTGAGTTGTCTTCAAAATAATTAATTTTTTTATTTATCACATAATTTTTAATCTGTTTTTTTGTATAAAATAAAAGGGGCCTAATAATAAAAACACCGTTCCACAAACTTATTTCACTCATTCCTGAGAGACCATCTAGGCCAGATTTTTTTGACATACGCATAAATAACGTCTCAGCTTGATCATCAAAATGGTGTCCCAGAATTAAATTTGCAGATAATTCTAAGCATTTTTTATATAGTATGAATCTTCTTTGTTTTCTGGCCCAATTTTGGATATTACCAGAAGGCTTGAATACATTAATTTTTTTTATTTGTGTATCAAAACCTAGATTCTGAGCTATTTTCTTAACCTCTTTAGATTCTTTTTCAGATTCATTTCTTAGGTTATGATCAATAATTATTGGCATGCAATCTATGGAAATATTTCTTTTATTATCTATGAAATTTTTTATTAAATGTAACAAAGCCGTAGAATCTATACCACCAGATAAACCTAGAATAAACTTGTTGTTACTCTTGAAGTTTTTTAATAATTTATTAAAATGATCATCAAAATTCGAGATCATCCAGAAGTGCACTGCTTTTTATTTTTTAGATTATTAATTCTATTTATAAATTTATCAGATGGATTAACCATGAACTCGAGTGATTGATTCAAAATATCACATAACTGATCCTTAGGAGCAAAATTGACAGCAGATTCTGCAATTAATAAAGTTGTTTCCTGAAACCTAGGATCATTTGGAAAAACGCTGTTAAACTCTGCTAAAGCTATAGCAGCCTCTTCAAACTTCTTTTGTGCAAAATATACTCTACCTAACCAATATTGTGCATCTGCAACTTTCTTGCTTTCTTTATGTTTTATTAGAAATTCTTTAAAAGCTTTTTCGGCGCTTTCAAAATTAAGCTGACTTGCGAGATCTAGCGCATAGTTAAAATTTTCTTCAGCTGTTTCTTTTGGCAGAAAAGATCCGTTTTCACCTTTATTTTTCTGATCATCGTCAATAGTCTCTACAGCTTTATCTTTGTTATCATCGGTTTCTTTAATAAAACCTAATACACCCTCTGTTTTTGAATTTAAACTTTCTTGTTTAACTTCAGGTTTATTTAAAACCTTAGCTTCGTTTTTTTTATTAGAATTTAGACTATTTTTAGAATTAACCTTATCCTGAATTGAAGATAACTCTAAATGACGCTCTATCCTTTTAAGTGCAAAATCTAAATTATAGGCTAAGTTTGTAATATTTTTCATATTATTTTCTAATAATCTCAATTTTTGACTAATGTCATTTATCTTGTCATCAATAAATTTTGAGTTATTAACAGATTTATTAAGATTTGATTGCTCTTCAACAGAGCCAATTAATTTTTTTAAATTATCTTCTATACTAGAAATTTTATCTTGTTGAAGCTTTACAATTTCTTGAAGACCATCAATTGATTGAGAAAAAGCCAATGTTGATGACAAGCATATTATTATATAGACAAGTATTTTTAATGGTTTGAACATTAATATACCTATAAAAAAATGTATCAAAATAGAGATTAATCTATAAGTAATTAGACTTAATCAATAATAGTAACAGCACGTCTGTTTTTAGACCAAGCCATGGTATTTGATCCAACTACAGCTGGCTTTTCTTTACCATAAGAAATGACCTTTATTCTATCAGGATCGATACCTTGTATAACTAGATAATCTCTAACAGCTGTGGCTCTTTGCTCGCCTAAAGCTAAGTTATACTCTCTAGTACCACGCTCATCACAATGACCTTCAACTATGAAATTTAGGTCTGTATTAGCTCTTAAAAATCTTGATTGCGCATCAAGAAGTATTTTTGCACTAGCATCTAGTTTAGCAGAGTCATAATCGAATAAAACTCTGTCACCTACTGCAATTAATTTATCTGCGGCAGTTTGTTTGGCGGCAGCAAATAAACTTTTCTTTTTATCAACTGAGCTTTTAGCTGAGCTTGAAGCTGAAGCACTACCAGATGCGGATGTACCACTCACTACCTTTTGTGAGGCAGTCTCACATGCTGAAAGTAATGATACAGCCCCAATTATAGCTATAATTTTTTTATTCATTTCAAACTCCTTAAAACTTGCTGTTAATTATAAAGTGCTTATTTTACAAATTTCGTTGACCCTAACGCAATTAAATTTAAAATTCAACTTTTTTTAATCTCTGTTTTTAATTCGGTAATAATGGTGACCATGCTGGATCTGAACCATCACTAGGTGTAACTATTCTTGTTTCTCTAAATCCTGTAATATCAATTTTAAATAGATTTACATTAGTACTTTTTCCGTCGTCAATTGGAGCTTTTTGTTTAAAATACATAAGTACTCTACCATTGGGCGCCCAAGTTGGTCCCTCAACTAAATATCCTTGTGCTAATAATCTTTCTCCAGATCCATCTGGCGACATAACTCCAATATAAAATGTATTTTTAAGCATTTTAGTAAATGCAATCAGTTCTCCTTTTGGTGCCCAAACTGGTGTTGCATACCTTCCTTTACCAAATGAAATTCTTTTAACATTTCTTCCATCAGAATCCATTATATACAATTGTTGTGTCCCTCCACGATCTGAATTAAATATAATCTTTTTACCATCAGGTGAAAAACTTGGTGAAGTATCTATAGATGGGCTGTTAGTAAGTCTATCTACTACCTGATTATTTAAATCCATAGTATAAATATCTGTTACACCCTTTTCAGCTAGACTCATTATAATTTTATCACCTGCAGGTGAGAAACGGGGAGCGAATGTCATGCCTGGAAAGGATCCTAACAACTCTTGCTGCCCTGTTTCTAGATTAAAAATATAGACCCTTGGCTCATTTTTAAAATATGCAAGATATGTAATCTCTTGTGAAGTAGGAGAAAACCTTGGAGTAAGTACTAAAAAACTCCCATCGGTCAAAAACTGATGATTTTCTCCATCTTGATCCATAATAGCAAGTCTTTTGATACGTTTGTTTTGAGGTCCTGATTCAGCTACATAAACAATTCTTGTATCAAAATAACCACTATCTCCGGACAATCGTTCAAATATTTCATCAGAAATAATATGTGCTACCCTTCGCCAAGCTTTTGAATTTACTGACAATCTTAAACCTATTAAGTCTGTTTCAGCGATTACATCCCATAATCTAAATTCCACTTCAATTTGTTTATCATTAATTTTTTTAACAGATCCAGTAATTAGTGCTTTAATCCCTAAAGGTGACCAATCTGTAAAATTAGGTCTTACTGAAGGACTAGTTGGAGGTGCTATAAAAGCTGCGCTTTCTATAGCCTTAAATTGACCCGAACCAACTAAGTTATTTGAAACAACCGTTGAAATTTGCATTCCAATTTTACTAGAGCGGCCTTCTTCTCCAGTGAAATTTGCTATAGCTATGGGTAATGGTTCAACTTGACCAGAATTAATTTTAATCCTTAAATCTTCTGAAAACGCCTTTGAAAAGAAAAGTGATATGAGTAGTATGACTGTCTGACAAACTATCAACTTAAAACTTTTATACAAAACTTACCTCAACCTATTTATAATAATTTAAATAACTATTTGTTTTATGAGGCAGGATTATGGCAAAAGAAAGAAAAAGTTCAATTAATAATTATTAATGAAAGAGGTGTTAAAATCGAAAATGAAGTTTTGGAATTTTTTTTCTTTACCTTTAGGAAGAGGTAATGGTGAACTATCCAGAACCGCTCTTCTTGCAGCATCTGCCGCTGCTCTATAAAATTTATCTTTCTCGTAGGAATATTTATCAAGAATTCTCGCACTTTTTATAGTTCCATCAGTATTTGCACTGATTTTTAAAGGTATAATTATTTTCACCTCAGTAGCGGCGTATGAAAGATTAAAGTATTTTGTAACATGCATTTGTATTCGATTGATATCTGTTTGACTTAATTTTATTTCTGTTTGTTGGACTTGTCTGCGAGAATTACCAACTAATGTCTTTATTTTTTTTAAAACATCTTTGTTACTACTTTTCTTATTTTTTTTTATATTTTCTTTTATGGCTTCTGGTTTTGTCAAAGTCTTGAGTATACCCCTTGCAAAACTCTCTTTTTGTTTGTTTTTTAACTTTTCTGGTTTTTTGATAATTTTTGGGGGCTTTGACTTATTTTTCTTTTTTGTTTCAATTTTTGGCTTTTTTTTGATGAGTGAAGCAATCTCTCTAATTTCCTTCTCTTTTTTCAAAGCCAAATTTTTTTTTTCTATTACTTTTTTACTTGGAATGGGTGGTGGTGGTGGATTTTTCTTAATCTTTTCTTGTTTTACAATTTTTTTATTTATTTTTTTAATTTTTCTCTTATCAGTTTCTCCTAACTTTAGAGAAGTTTTAGAAGTGATTGGAGTTTCTTCAACAATATCAATTGGTAGTTCAATAGGTTCTTTGGTTTTCATGGCTGGCAGGCCATAATAAGCTAAGGTAAGTAGAAAAGAGTGTAATCCAAAAGAAATAAAAGTCGATCTAATCATGATCCTAACCTTCTTGCAACTTAGCTACTAAGGCAACTTTCTTAAAACCAGAACTTTTAATTTTAGCAATTGTATTTAATACTAAGCCATATGGAACATCTTTATCACCCCTAACATATACCCTAAGATTTTTGTTTCCAGAAGAAATAGCTTTTAGCCTAGGTAATAATTGAACAGTATCAATTTCTCTTTCCTGTATAAATAATACACCGTTTTTCTTAATACTGATTATGATAGGATCACCTTTAGAGTTTAACTGTGAAGCTTTAGTTTTTGGGAGATCTACAGAAACTCCTACAGTTAACAATGGTGCAGTAATCATAAAAACTATTAACAAAACTAACATAACATCAACAAACGGAGTTACATTAATCTGACTAATAACTTTATTTTTTTTATGCATTTTATTATTTATACGATTATACATTTAGTTTTCTTCAACTTGACGAAATAAAACATTTGAAAATTCAACAGAAAAATATTCTAAATTATTAGATAATTTTTCTAAATCATTTGAAAACTTATTGTATGCTGCAACAGCTGGTATAGCAGCAAGCAAACCTAGTGCCGTAGCAAATAAAGCCTCGGCTATTCCAGGTGCAACAACTGCAAGACTTGTATTATTACTAATAGCTATTGATTGAAAGGCATTAACGATACCCCAAACTGTACCCAGTAAGCCAATAAAAGGGGCAACAGAACCAATTGAACCAAGAAAACTCATACCTTTTTCTAATCTTTCAATTTCTCTACTAATAGAAATATGCATGGAATTATTTATTCTTTGGAAATAATCTTTTAATTTTGTGCTAGATAAGGTTTGTCTTTGATTAATTTTCTTAAACTCTCGCATACCACTAATAAAAACTTGTACTTGAGAATTATTGATTTTTTGAGAATATTCTTGGTATAGATCATCTAAATTTACACCTGACCAAAAAATATCTTCAAATTCCATTGACAGTTTTTTTTCATTTCTTAAAAGGGCATATTTATTAATTATAATTGCCCAACACCATATGGACGCAAAAATAAGGAGAAACATTACACCCTTTACGAAGGGATCGGCCTGGAAAAAAAGTCCTAATATAGTTAGATCTGGTCCACTTGATATTACTTCAGTTTTAACATCTGAATTCATTTTTAAACCTCACAGATTCTATTTATTTGTTTCGAAAAAAATTTACAATTCAAAATTTGGCTAATTCTTTTTACTTTAAATTCTTTGTTAATAGCTACTATTTGAATCATGCCCGATACTAGTAATTCTTCTCCCCCCTCTGTACCAAACAAACGACATGCTGATTGGTTAATTGTTATACTTGTATTTTTGGCATATTTAAGGCAACTTTTTATTAATATTGTATCATTAAATAATGCTGGTTTGTGCCACATTAAGTCAGCTTTTCTGACAACTAAGTTTATATTATGTTTTTTTCTCAAATCTACTTGATCTATATTTAGCAAATTCAATAAAGAAGTTCTTGCTCTTTCAAAATATTTTAAATAATTGGTATGATATACAATCTGACCTGCATCCGTGTCTTCATGATAAATTTTAAGATAGTAGTAATGTTCGTTACCTTGTATTATTCCATCAAGATTTTGAAAATTATTGTTATATATAGATTTCATGTGTTTAGTTTTTGGATGTGTCTGTTAGATCAATCTGTTCTACTGCATTTTTAGGAGGGTTTAAACCTAAATGTCTCCATCCCGAAGCTGAGACAAACCTACCTCTAGAGGATCGCTGAATTAATCCGCGCTGTAATAAGTATGGCTCTATTACTTCTTCAATCAATTCTTTTTGTTCAGATAGAGTTGCTGACAAAGTATCTAGGCCTACAGGTCCACCATGATATTTTTCAATAATTATTTTTAAATATTTTCTATCTATTGCGTCTAAACCTGAGGCATCAACATCAAGCTGTGATAATGCGTTTTCTGCAAATTTGTGATCTATAATAGTTGTTTTGGAAACGGAAAGAATATCTCTTACCCGTCTTAGTAATCTTCCGGCAACTCTTGGAGTGCCTCTAGATCTTTTGGCAATCTCGTAGGCACCACTTGCTTGTAAATCTACCTCCAACTTTTCAGCCTGTTTTAGCAAAATTTTAACCAAATCATTTGGATTATAAAATTCCATTCTAATTTGAATACCAAACCTATCTCTTAGGGGAGTTGTTAAAAGACCAGAACGAGTTGTAGCACCAACTAATGTGAAAGGAGGTAAATCAATTTTAATTGTTCTGGCGGAAGGCCCTTCACCTATAATCAAATCTAATTGTAAGTCTTCCATTGCTGGGTATAAAATTTCTTCAATATTTGGTGAAAGTCGATGTATTTCATCAATAAATAAAACATCTTTAGGCTTCAAATTTGTTAATAAGGCTGCCAAATCTCCTGCTTTATTAATGATTGGACCAGAAGTAGCTCTAAAACCTACACCCAGTTCTATAGAAACTATCTGTGCAAGTGTAGTTTTACCAAGTCCTGGTGGCCCAAATAAGAGCACATGATCCATTGCCTCTTTACGAGTTTCGGCCGCTAAAATAAATGTTGATAAATTTTTTTGAACTTGGGGTTGACCAATAAATTCAGAAATTCGCCTGGGTCTTAGACTAATATCATTAGTTTCTATGTTATCAATAATACCTGAATCTACTAACCTTTCATCTATTTCATTATCATCAATCATTTGATCTCCTGACTTAGATCTCTTAACACTAAAGGAATAATATTACTAACAGTAAAGTCTTTACTTTTTTGGTTCAAAGTAAATTCTTTTTTTATTTTCATTACTATTGAAAAAACTTCACTTCTTGTATACCCAAGATTCACAAGAGCAGAAATCGTATCTTCTACAACTTGAGTATCACCCTGAGTTGTTTCATTTTGTAAATTTAAATTTTCTCGGGAACTTTCTGTAATATTTATATTTTGATCTATATTGATTAGATTAAGGTTAGAGACTTTTTCCAACAGTTCTGTGGCTATCCTACCAGCAACCTTAGAACCTACTCCTTCTGCTCTTGAAATCATAGCTTTATCACCTGATGAAATTGCTAAAATTAATTCCTCTAAAGTAAGTGCAGAAAGAATAGCAAGTGCAGCCTTTGGTCCAACCCCTTGGACAGATTGTAATAACTTAAAAATTGTCTGATCAATTTGATTAAAAAAACCATACATCACAATTTTATCATCTTTAATTTGTAAATCAGTAAACAAAGATAACTTTGAACCAATATCACCTAATGAAGATATTACTTTTGAAGAGACATTAAGAAGGTATCCAACACTATTTACTTCTAAAACAATTTCTGATTTGGATATTGATTTTAATGTGCCTGAAAGAGAAGCTATCATTTGTGCCCTAACTACTAAAAGTTTAATTTTTACTTATTTTGCTCTTTAAGCAAAGCTTTCGTTATTGCCAAACTTAGACCATTATTTTCATCTGAGAAAGAAAGGCTACTATCATGACCAATAATTTGACCAGAAATTGCAATTGCTAGAGCATCTGAACTATCTTCGTTTTTTGGAATAACATTTAATAATTTTTCAATCATTGCTTTAATCTGTTCTTTGGATGCACTTCCATAACCAGTCACTGTCTTCTTTACAAACTTTGGCGACAACTCTTTTATACTTAGCCCAGCTTCTGCCAGGGCAACCATTGACGCGCCTCTGGCCATTCCAAGTTTTAAACTGCTTATTGAACCTGAACCAACAAATATTTTTTCAATTACTGACATCTTAGGATTATATAGATTTATTATTTCTAGTAATTGATTTTTTATTTCAAGCAATCTTTTGCCATCATCAAATTTGCTTGAAGGAGATATAGATCCATCTTTAATATGAAAGATTTTGTTATTTTTAAACTCAACAACACCCCACCCTGTATGCCTTAAACCAGGATCTACACCTATAACTCTCAAATTACAACCTTTTATAAGTTTATTTTATTTATTATTTCATCTTCAATATCAAAGTTACTATAAACTCCTTGGACATCCTCACAATTATCAAGAGTTTCTATAAGCTTTAAAATTGACGTGGCTTTCTTTTCATCATCTATCTTAACAAAATTTTCTGGTTGCCATATAATTTGAGCTTGCTCAGGCATGCCTAGCAAGTTTTCAAGTTTTTCACGAACAATATTAAACTCATTTATAGTTGTAAAGATTTCATGATTAATATCATCTGAACTAACATCATCTGCCCCCACTTCGATCGCAATATCAAAAATATCTTCATCACTTTTTATTTTTTTATTATAAATTATTTGACCAACATTGTTAAACATAAAAGAAACTGAACCAGTTTCACCCAATGTCCCACCATATTTTGTAAAAGACGATCTTACTTCAGCTGCTGTTCTATTTCGATTATCTGTTACAGCATCAACAATTAGGGCAATTCCACCGGTTGCATAACCTTCATATCTAATTTCTTCTAGATTTGATGATTGCCCAGTTTCTGCCTTTTTAATAACTCTTTCAATATTGTCTTTAGGCATATTTACTGATCTACATGCCGCCAAAGCAGATCTTAACCTTGGATTGCTTGAAGGGTCTAAACCTCCCCGAACAGCAACTTGTAATTCTTTAGTAAGTCTTGCAAACTTTTTTGCTCTCTTTGCATCTTGGGCTCCTTTACGATGCATAATATTTTTAAATTTTGAGTGTCCTGCCATATAAATAACTCCAATCAAATTAAAACAACTAAGTTTATTTTAAATATACTTGTTCTAACTTGCCACCTAATCTAAGAGGATTTATTGATTTACTCAAACCATTAATACCCGTTTCAATTACGACGGCACATAAAGTTGGTTCTCCAGGAGAAACGTCAAGTCTAGACTTTTTTCTATTGGGATACAAAAATCTATTAAGAGCGTCATCTTTATTCATGCCAATTATAGAATTATAATCTCCACTCATGCCTACATCTGTAATGTACGCTGTCCCTTTTTCTAGTATTTGATGATCTGCAGTTGGAACGTGCGTATGAGTTCCAACAACTGCAGACACTTCTCCATCAAGTGCATTAGCTATTGCCATTTTCTCAGATGATGCTTCACCATGAACGTCAACTAATGAAAAATTAACATTATGGTTTAATTTTAGATTTTTTACTATTTCAGGAATTTTTTCGAAGACAGGGTCAGTTCTGGTCATAAATAAATTAGTCATAATATTTGCAACACCAATAGAACCTGCACTTACTTTGACGATAGTCATTCCTAATCCTGGTGTTCCTTTTATCATATTTAGAGGACGAAGTAACCTGTCGCTCTTAGATATGTAAGATATAATTTCCCTTTTATCCCAAATATGATTACCAGTTGTAAGAACATCAGCACCAGCTGAAAAAAAATCATCACAAATTGACGGAGTAACACCAAATCCACCAGCAGCATTTTCTACATTAACTATAGTTGCGTCAAGTTGAAGTTGATCCTTCAATTCTACAATTTTCTGCTGAGCAAAATTTCTTGCTTTTCTTCCTACAATATCTCCAATAAATAAAACTCTCATAAATTTCCTCTTTAAGTTTTTTAATTAAAGTGGGATAAAACTTCATTTTCTGTAATAATATAATCTAATTTTATGTCGTGATTTTCTCTAGGTATTTTTATTTCTTCTTGGATACTATATGCAAGACCGATCGTAATAAAAAATTTTTTTTCTCTTTTAAAGTAATTTTTTAAAATACTAATTGATTTATCGTAATATCCACCACCATAGCCTAATCTATATAACTCTCTATCAAATGAAAGCATTGGAACCACTATAATTTGAGGAAGAATAGATATCTGAGTTTTTGAAGGCTCCAATGTCCCAAATGGTCCTTGTATTAATTGATCCTTAGGATCCCATTTCTTAAAACTCATAGATTTATTTTTTGTATTTATTACAGGTAAAGAGAGTATAATATTCCTTTTATTTAAATAATTAATGAAATCAAATGGAGAAATCTCTTCATTAATAGGAAAGTATAAGCTTGCAGTTTTAACATCAATATTAGTTAGAAAAATCTGGTTTAAGCATTGGTAAATTTTTTTTTTTAAATTATTTTTTGCTTTTAATCCTAAATCAAATTTTGATCTTTTTTTTTTGCAATAATTCTAAGTTTATTTTTCATTTAAAACTCTATAAATTAAGTATGAAAGCCAAATAGTCGTTGGATAAGTTATCCTATGTTGCCTGTTAAACAGGTGGGCACCATGTAATTTAACCAAGGCTAAAACAGTGACGGTTCCCTCAGAATACTTATGGCCCCAAGGATTAAAGTTCCTAACAAAATATCCAGCCTTCACAATTAGAATTTATTTATTTTCAAGTAACTTTGCAACTTTATTCATTCTTTCTATAGCTTTTTCTAACCAAATAACAAGTTCATTAATATCATTATTATCTGGAGTATGCTCTTGTGCTATGAATTTATCTGCTAGTATAAGTGATGTCATTGCTAATAATCTTGTTTCCCCTATTGTTTCCGAAACATTTGATAAACTTGCAATGACTTTATTAACTTCTTTTGAAGACTGTATAAGCCTATCCTCTTCCCCAGACATGCAAGAAACTGGATAAACTACTCCATTTATTTCAATTTTAACAGTAACAGTTTCTGACATTTTATACCTAATAAATCTTTATTTAATAATAGTATTTTCAAGATCAACTTTCAAATCATCCAAACATCTTTCAGCTTCAATAAATTTATTGTTAGCCTCTTTTAAATCCCTTTTTATAGAATCGAGTTTTTCTCTATTAGTAATGCTTTCTGCGATATGACTTTCAATTATTCTCATATTCTTATCAAATAATTCTTGTAGATCTCTGATATTTTTATGCCCAATTTTATTTTTTTCATCAAATTCCATAAAATAATGCTCTACATATAGTTAACTTTTATAAATAAATAACATAACAGATCTAACTTAGGATAGACAAATTTTATTGTATTTAATAAAATTTAAATTTATAGATATTAAATATTATTTTTATGTATTAAGTCCAATTTATTATACTTCAAGGAAATTTTTAAAATGAAATTTACAAGAAATATTAAAAAAATATTAAGTTATTATGAGAGTGATAATCCTGGCGTAAAAACAAATATAGCAAGAATTCTAATGTCTGGAAAGTTAGGTGGAACTGGAAAGTTAGTTATACTTCCTGTTGATCAAGGATTTGAACACGGTCCTGCTAGATCTTTTGCCAAAAACACAACTGCATATGATCCCCACTATCACTTTAAGTTAGCAATTGACGCAGGACTTAATGCTTTTGCTGCTCCATTAGGTATGCTTGAAGCTGGGGCTGACACATTTGCAGGTCAAATGCCGTTAATAATGAAAGTAAATAGTTCAAATTCTCTATCAAATGAGAAAACTGCTCCTTCACAAGCTTTAACTGGCTCAGTAACTGAGGCCATTAGATTAGGTTGTTCTGCAGTTGGCTTTACAATTTATCCAGGATCTGAAATGGCCTTAGACATGATATCAGAAATACAAGAAATCGCTGCTGAAGCAAAAGACGCTGGACTTGCTGTTGTCGTATGGAGTTATCCAAGAGGTGGCAATATTAGTAAAGAAGGAGAAACTGCCATTGATATTGTTTCTTATGCCGCTCATATGGCAGCTCTTGTTGGTGCACACATTATAAAAGTTAAACCACCAACTTCTTATATTGAACAAGAAGAAGCTAAAAAAGTTTATGAATCAGAGAATATTCCAATTACTTTATTAAATGAAAGAATAAAACATGTCGTTCAGTCGTGTTTTAATGGCAAAAGACTTGTAGTTTTTTCAGGTGGTTCATCAAAAGATGAGAAGACCCTTTTAGAAGAAATAAAAGAATTGTATTTAGGAGGAGCTAGTGGATCTATTATAGGGAGGAATTCTTTTCAAAGACCCTATAGCGAAGCATTGGATTTATTAAATCGAATTATAGATATTTATAAAGGAAAATGATTTGAAAGTAAATGGAAATACGATTAAACCTGGAAATGTGATAGAGCATAAAAACGGATTATGGGTTGCAACAAAAACTAGTCACGTTAAGCCTGGTAAAGGTGGAGCTTTTGCACAAATAGAATTGAGAAATTTAAAAGATGGTACAAAACTAAACGAGCGCTTTAGATCATCCGAAAGCATTGAAAAAGTAATTCTTGAAGAAATCCCACACATCTTCTTGTATAAGGAAAATGAAAATCTTATATTCATGGACAATAATACTTTTGTACAGATAAGCGTTAACATAAATATGATAGGTGACCAATCTGCTTTTTTACAAGACGGCATGGAGGTTATTATTAATATATATAATGATAAACCTGTTTCAGTAATTATGCCAGACAGTTGTATTGAGGAAGTAATGGAAGCTGATGCTGTTATAAAAGGCCAAACTGTCTCTTCATCATTCAAACCTGCTGTATTAAAAAATGGTATAAAAGTTATGGTCCCTGGACATATTGAGGTCGGTACAAAAATAGTTGTAAGACCA
This sequence comes from SAR116 cluster bacterium AG-321-K23, assembly GCA_003284565.1. Lineage (GTDB taxonomy): Bacteria > Pseudomonadota > Alphaproteobacteria > Puniceispirillales > Marisalimonadaceae > Marisalimonas. The sequence continues at coordinate 29,631 of QBXO01000007.1, read as the reverse complement.
TCTGATAATACATACATAGAAAAAGCAAAAAATTAGAATTATTTTAAGATTAAACTTTTACCTATTTTGGAATGATAATGAGTAATAGATCACCACTTATAAATGTTATTTTTCAGTCCATAAATAAGGTTGCTAGAAACATATTAAGAGATTTTGGAGAAATAGAAAATTTACAAGTTTCTCCAGATTCATTGGAACAATTTGTTTTAAAAACTGAGAAAAAGATTAACACATCTCTTTTACATTATTTGGCTAAATCAAGACCAGAATGGGGTATTAGGCTAAATAATAATCAAGATTATGTTAAAGATAAATATTATTGGGTAGTAGATACATTAAATGGTCGATTTAATTTTTTACATGGATTACCACATTTTGCAATTTCTGTTGCTGTAGAGCTTAATAACGAAATTTTATCAAGTGTTATTTTTGATCCTGTAAGAAATGAATTTTATTTTGCTGAAAAAGGAAAAGGCTCTTTTCAAAATGATAGAAGAATAAGGGTATCAAATAGGAAAAAATTAAAATCATGTGTGTTTTCAATATGCGACGAAAATACTTTAGATGATGAATACTCAATTCCAAATTCTTATGAAGAAATTAATAATTTATCCTATAAATCCTCCTCAGTCGTACGTTTGTTTGGTTCTTCAGCCCTAAACTTTGCATGGTTAGCATCTGGAAAAATTGATTGTTTATTTATAAATAAACTTAAAAAAAATCAAATAGCATGTGGAGAACTTATTATTAAAGAAGCAGGTGGTTATTTAACTAATTTAAAATACATTAATGCTTACGACAGCTCGAGTGGTTTATTAATAGGTGCTAATCCAATACTTCATAAAGAAATTTTAAAAAAATTAAATAACAAAGATTTAAGTTATTGATAGTTTGTTATGTGTCATTAAAAAGTCTTTTTTTAATGTAATGATTTTATAATATGTAGTTAGATCATTTATTAATGAGGTTATAAAATGACAGATCCAAATAAATATGCTTTTAGAATGTTATTTTTGCTAGTAATAGTTTCTTTACTAATAACGATATTATTCGATCCTCTTAAAAAAGCTTTTGAAGGAAACGTTGCACTAAATAGTGTAATAATCAGTACATTTATTTTAGGAACAATTTTCTCATTTCGTCAGACAGTTCGTTTAAGTAAAGAAGCTAAGTGGCTTAAATTTATTAAAAGAAAAGATAGTTTAATGCCAGCGAATATAGCCTCAAAAATAAAACCAATTCTGCTTGCACCAGTAGCTGCTGTCCTTTCAGATGACAGAAATGAAAACCCATCTTTGTCTGCTAATTCTCTTGGTACTATTTTAGAAGGTGTTTCATCAAGATTAGATGAAAGTAGAGAGATACTAAGATATATGATAGGTCTTCTAGTATTTTTAGGATTATTAGGAACTTTTTGGGGTCTATTACAAACAATTTCTTCAGTATCTGGAGTAATAAACACAATTGATTTTAATACAGGTAACATTACTAATGAAGGTAGTACTTTATTTATGGAAATTCAAAAAGGACTAAGTGCTCCACTTGATGGAATGTCTACTGCTTTTTCTTCCTCTTTATTTGGCCTAGCTGGATCATTAATATTAGGATTTCTTGATCTACAGGTAGGACAGGCAAGTAATCGATTTTTCAATGAACTTGAAGATTGGTTGTCACAAATGGCTATTTTTACAACAAATGAAGCAGGAAATTCTGGCTTAAGTGAAGCAGCTATTGAAAGCCTTGCACTAGTTGCAAAAAGGGCAAACCAAAATGAAAATGATAGAGTAAGAATTTCAGAAAATATTAATGAACTTACTATTGTCCTAAATAAATTATTAGAAAAACTTGATGAAGATAGATCCATAAAAGATCATTTAATAAAAATTTCCTCTATATTAAAAAATTTAGGAGAAGAAAATACTGGGAAGATTTCTGAAATCCAATCTAGTTTTACTATTGAGCTAAGAGCTATTTCTAAGCAAATATCAAATTTAGAAAAGTCATTTACCAAACATAGTAACAAGTAAAAGATGAGATATCTTATCGAGATTATTAATGATACAAAATAGAATTAGAAAAAAACAATTAGATTATACTTGGCCAGGTTTTGTTGATGCTTTGTCAAGTCTTCTAATGGTAATAATTTTTGTACTAATGATTTTTGTTATTTCTCAATTTTTTATTTCGCAAAAAATGAGCGGGCAAGACGAAGCACTATTAAAGTTAAAAAATAACTTAACTGAGCTTAGCGAGTTACTCTCATTAGAAAGAGATACAACAACTGAACTTACTGCACAGCTATCAATTTTAGAAGAAAAAATTGAGGTAATTAAAAAAGACTTTAATAAAGAAAAAGAAATAACAAAACAATATCAAGAAGAACTTACAGGCACAAAAAATATTATTACTTTAAATGAAAGTGAAATTAATAAACTAAAAATAGCTCTTGAAGAAAAAATTAAAATTAATACGAGATTGTCTAATAATGTCTCAGACTTAGATAAACAAGTAAGTAAAAAAAATTTAGAAATTCAAAATAAAGAAATAATTTTAAAAGCTAATAAACAAGAAGTAAAACAACTTATTGCTACAACATTAAGTTTAAAAAATAAATTGACTCAACTACAGACTCTTTTATCAGCTTACAAAGCAAAAGATAAAAAAGAAAATGTTAAAACTGTAAACCTAGGAAAAGATGTAAACTCTGCCTTAGCAAGAAGAGTAGAAGAACTTGAAAAATTCAAATCTGATTTTTTTGGAAGAGTAAGGGAGCTTATAAAAGGGAGAAAAGAAATAAGAGTAGTTGGCGATAGATTTGTATTTCAATCTGAAGTTCTTTTTTCTCTGGGCTCAGATGAACTTGGTGTAGATGGACAACTAGAAATGCAAAAGCTTGCTGCTACTCTAATGGAAATTGAAAAATCATTGCCTACGGACATTGATTGGATTTTACAAATCGAGGGTCATACAGACAGTTTACCAGTAAAGAAAGGGCAAACTTATAGAGATAATTGGGAATTATCCACTAAAAGAGCGTTGTCAGTGTTAAGATTTTTGATAAAGCAAGGTATTGCACCAAGCAGATTATCTGCGTCAGGATACGGGAGTTTTCAACCAATTGATAAAAACAGAACAAAATCTGCGAGAATGAAAAACAGAAGAATAGAAATGAAAATTACTCAAAATACTAAACTTAAATAACAAAGAAAATAATCTAAAGTTTATTTAATAAATTTAAGTGAAATCTAAAGTTCATAAATTAGAATGTTTTGGAAGAATTAAATTTTTTAATAGCTTGAAATAAAATTAATTTAATTGTAGGAATGTTTATTAATTAATAATAGTAGAGATTGATATGAAAAAAGATATCCACCCAGATTATCACGAAATTACCGTAGTAATGACAGACGGTACTAAATATAAAACACGTTCTACCTTGGGTAAAGTTGGAGACATTGTTAAATTAGATATTGATCCTCTATCACATCCTGCCTGGACTGGTCAGCATAGGATCTTAGACTCAGGAGGTCAGGTTGCTCGATTTAATAAAAGGTTTTCAGGCTTAGGTGTTAAGACTGATTAATTTTCAATAAAGTTAAAACTTGAAAACTCTAAAATTGAGTTATGTAAGTTCTTTAATAAACTTAACCTATTAGTCTTAATATTGTTATCATAGTGATTAACGATTACATTTTCAAAGAATAATGATATTGGCTCATTCATTTTTATTAAGCTATCTATAAATACTTCCTGAGATTTGTCACACATTCCTTTTTCCCTTATTTTTCTTGAAAAAGATTTACTGATATTATTAATATGTTCTTCTTCCATAGTTTCGAAAATTTTTGTATCTATTTGCAATTCGGCGTTATTTGAAAATTTTTCACTTTTAAGAATATTATTAATACGTTTGAAATTTGCTAAGAAAATATTAAAATCCTTATTTTTAATGAATTTATTTATACTGTTAATTCTACTTGAAATTACTTTGATAGGTATATCATTCACAATTCTTGTGTTTAAAACAGAATTGACTAAATCGATTCTATTATTTCGACTAGAAAGTACAAATTTTAGTTTATCAATCATAAAATTAATTAAGCTAAGTTTTATTGATTGTGAAGAATTATCAAATTCTTTTAGAGATGGTTCGATAACTTCATTCAATGACATATTTAGTTTAAAATTAATTAAGATTTGAACAATTGAAAATCCATTTCTTCTTAGAGCAAATGGATCTTTAGAACCAGTAGGTATCTTACCAATTGAAAAGAAACCTACCAAAGTATCAATCTTATCAACCATTGATAATAAAGATCCAAGTTTTGTCTCTGGTAAATCATCAGAAATACCCTTAGGTTTATAATGTTCAAAAATAGCTTTTGAAACATCATCAGATTTGTTTTTTATCTTAGCATAATGCCCTCCCATAATCCCTTGAAGTTCAGGAAATTCCATAACCATTTCTGAGACAAGGTCTGCTTTAGATAAAAGGGCTGCTTGTTTAGCTAATTCTGGTTTAACCCCAAAGGCTTTTGCAAACTTTTTAGAAATATTAACCATTCTTATTGTCTTATCATGCAAAGAACCTAAAGACTCATAAAACAACACATGTTTGAGTTTTTCATTCCAATTTTCAAATGTATTAGAAATATCTTTCTCAAAAAAATAACTGGCATCAAATAAGCGAGCTTTTAAAACTCTTTCATTACCTGCAATAACTCTAAAATCCCTATTTTTATTTTTAACACTATTGGCAACAAATAAAAATTTTGACTCTAGATTATTTTCTTTGTCTGTAATTGAAAAATACTTTTGATGAACACGCATTGCTGTTGATAATACTTCTCTCGGCAGTTTCATAAATTGTTTACCAATGGAGCCAACAAGTACATTAGGAAACTCTACAAGACCTACAACTTCATCAAGTAGGGACTTATCATGAACTAATTTTAGCTTTTCCTTATCAAGTAAATATGCTGTATCATTAATTATTTTTTCTGATCTTTTATTTCTATCTAAAATTACAAAATTGTCTTCTAGTAATTGTTCATAGTTTTCTATCTTATTTATGATAATCTTTTTATCGCTAAATCTGTGTGAAAAAGTAAAATTAGTAAAGTTTAAAAAAATGTTTTTTCCTATACATACCTTACCCTTAACGAGATTGTCATTAAACAACAATAGAATATTTCTTAGAGGTCGTGCCCACTTTAGATCTGTGTTCTCCCATCTTTGACTTTTGGGCCAAATAAAGCTATTGACTATTTCATTAATTATATCAGGTAAAATTTCGTAAGTTCTTTGTCCTTTGATCATTTGAGAATGGAAATAAAATTTTCCATTTTTCGTTTCTTTTATTACTGTTTCGTTTAAATTTAAATTGTTAGATTTTAGAAAACCATCAATTGCTTTTTGATTTGCATCAAATCGTGGCCCCCTCTTTTCTATTTTTTTATCTTTTTGTTCTAACTCAATATTTTTAATGATAATTGATAAGTGTCTTGGACTACTGAAAGTTTTGAGAGTGCCAAAAGTTATATCTCTTTGTAAAAGAGACTTAATAAACAAATTTTCTAATTGCTCTTCTGAGTTTGATTGCATCCTTGCAGGTATTTCCTCAGAAAAAAACTCTAAAAGTAAATTGCCTCTATTGACATCAGTTCTATTCATTTACTTACCTATCCAGGCAAGACAAGAAGATCTAGCCATATTTCTAACTCTTAAAATATATGATTGTCTCTCAGAGACAGAAATAACACCTCTAGCATCTAACAAATTGAAAATATGACTAGCTTTAATGCATTGGTGATATGCAGGTAGAGCTAAAGGGTTTTTCTTATCATTTAATAAATTTTTGCATTCAGTTTCAGCATCATTAAACTGCTTAAATAAAAGTAATGTCTCGGATTTTTCAAAATTATATCGAGAGAATTCTTTTTCTTGCTGTAAAAAGATATCACCGTAAGTTTTGCCACCCTTATTTTTTTTTATACCATCCCAATCTAAGTCATAAACATTTTCAATTTTTTGTATAAACATAGCTAATCTTTCTAGACCGTAAGTGATTTCACATGCAACAGGTTTAATTTCAATACCACCAACCTGTTGGAAATATGTAAATTGACTAATTTCCATACCATCACACCAGATTTCCCAACCTAAGCCTGAGGCACCTAAAGTTGGGCTCTCCCAATCATCCTCTACAAATCTGATGTCATGATCTTTAGGATCAAGACCAATGAAGCTTAGACTTTTAAGATATAAATTTTGTATGTTTTTAGGAGATGGTTTAATAATCACCTGAAATTGATAATAGTGCTGAAGTCTATTAGGATTTTCACCATATCTTCCATCGGTTGGCCTTCTGCATGGCTGAACATAAGCAGCTTTCCAAATTGGGTCTGGACCTAAGACTCTCAGCGCTGTTGCCGGGTGAAAAGTACCAGCTCCAACTTCTAAGTCGTATGGTTGTAGCAAAACACAACCTTGATCTATCCAAAAAGATTGAAGGTTAGTTATAATGCTCTGAAAAGAATTATTTTTATTCATTTAATTTAACTAGTTTTTGCTCATTTAATTAATTTTTAACTCTGAACTTTTTGGAAGAATTTTTTATTGTGAGCAAGAACATTCTTTATTATTGCACTTTTGTCCAGTACTCCACAAACCACAAACATCACATTTAAAAGCATCTATACCTTTTTTGTTAACATTATCATATTTCTGTTTGTTATTACTTGAATTAAGCTTTCTTTTCTCAATAATTTTGAAAATATACCACACAGCAAATAAAATTATAATAAGCCAAAAAATTTTACCTACAGAAAGCATAATTTTACAATCCGAATCTTTTAAAACTAATTCGTTCTTCGACTTTATATATTAAAACATCTAAAGCTCCTGAGAATAAGTTACCCAAACCAAAGAACTTTTTCTTAGGAGCAAATTCTTTGATTTTAATATCTTCTCCAAATCTTTCCTTCAATATAAATTTCATTTCACCAAAAGCGTCTATTAAACCTAGGTCTAAACTTTTTTCGCCTGACCAGAAGGCTCCAGTAAATAAATCTTTGTCTTTGTTTGTTATTTTGCTTCCACGCCTTGACTTAACAAATGAAATGAATTGATTATGTAATTCTTTTTGAATAGCTTTTAACCTTTTAACATCATCTTTATTTTCAGGTAAAAAAGGGTCCAAAATTGCTTTATTTTCACCAGAGGTATAAAGACGTCGATCTATGCCAATTTTGTCAATTGCTTTGTCGAAACCAAAGCCAGACGAGACCACACCAATAGAACCAATAATTGAAGCTTTACTTGCAAAGATTTCGTCTGCTGCACAAGCAAGCCAGTAACCACCAGAAGCTGCAACATCCTCAACAAAAGCTAATACTGGAACATTTTTTTTCTCCGACAACTCTCTTATACGCCTAGATATCATCTCAGATTGAACGGGAGATCCACCAGGTGAGTTTATCTGTAAAGCAACTGCTTTTAAATTTTTTACTGAAAAAGCTTGCTCAATAACTTTATCAAGTTCATAAAGATTTAATCCTTTTCTTCTACCCATATTTGGAGCAATTATTCCGCTTAAGGATATAGATGAAACATTTTGTGACTTTCTAAAAAAAGAAAGAAAACTCATTTCAACTCCTATAAATTATCTATATTTTTATTTCCGATTATTAAGTTAATACAACATTTATTTAATAACTTAAATAAATTGTTTATAAAAAATTGAATATACCATTTTCACTATATGTTCTTGCTTTTTTCGTTATTTTTCCTTCATTGTTTAATAATCTTATTCCAGACATTAATTCAGTAGGACTAGCACCACCTTTTTTAGCAAAAAGTATCAATCGCTTTGAAGATTTTTTATGATTAGGCCAAATTGGAAAAATTTTAATAGATCCTGTTTTTTTATTAAGGATTTTTAATGATTTTTCAATAAGTCCAGTTGGAATGATTATGAAGATTATACCTTTATCCTTTAGTAATTTAAGTGAGTTTTCTACCCAACTTTCATAATCAATTATTCTTTTAGCGTAATTATCAAGTTCATTTTCTGATTTTGTATGTTTTTGATCATAAAAAGGTGGATTAGTTACTACAATATCAAAGCTGTTTATTAAGTAACTATTAAGATTAAATACATCTTCTTTAATTACATTAATTTTTTTTTGAAAATTATTTATTACAATATTTTCATTTGCAATTTCTGAGTAACTATCATTGTTTTCAATAGCAGTAATATTAATTTCATTGTTTTGATGAGCAATTATTAAACTAATAGTACCTACGCCCGATCCAACATCTGCAAGTGAATTTTTTTTTTTCTTAAATTTTTTTAAGTAACCATTTACAAATGCTGCTAAAAAAACTGCTTCAAATCCAAATCTAAAACCCTTTTTCAATTGTATTATTGAGATTTTACCTCTTAATATTTTGTCAATAGTTATATTTTTGGAAAACATAGATTATCCTTAATTAAAATTATATAAATGTTTAATATATATAATAAGCAAGTTATAATACAAAAATAACCTTTGGAAAATGCTATGAATGAACTAAATACCAAAAATTCTGAAAAAGGCATTTTACAATTAAGACAAGTACTAGAAAAAAGTCTAGAAGCCGTAAATCAAGAGATAATAAGTAGACTAAACAAGTCAATTCCTCTTATAAGTGATATTGGAAAACATTTAATAAATGCCTCTGGTAAACGATTGCGTCCACTTTTAACTTTAGCTATGGCAGCACAATTAAATGATTACTCAAAAAATCCAATCTTATTGGCAGCTGCAGTAGAATTTATTCACACGGCAACTTTATTACATGATGATGTTGTAGATGAGTCAAATTTAAGGAGAGGCAAAAAAACAGCTAATATAATTTGGGGTAATGAATTTAGTATCTTAGCTGGAGATTTTTTATTTGCACAATCTTTTGAATTAATGGTGGAAACCAAGTCAATAAAAGCTTTATCGAGTTTAGCAAGTGCATCCTGCAAAATAACTCAGGGAGAGTTTCAACAAATGCAAATTGCAAACAAACCAGAAACCAGTCAAGAAGATTACTTTGAAGTTATTGGCAAAAAAACAGCTGAGTTGTTTGGAGCCTCATGTAAAAGTGGTATTATCGTCGCTGGAGGAAATATTAAACAACAAAAAGCCGCTTATGGTTATGGATTCAATTTAGGATTAGCATTTCAAATTATAGATGATCTTATGGATTTTAATAATTTACCTAATAAAATGGGGAAAAACCTGGGTGATGATTTTAAATTAGGAAAAACTACACTACCGGTTATTTTGGCTTGGCAAAAAAGTAATCCAAGAGAAAAAAAATTTTGGATAAAAACTTTAAAAGAATTGAACCAAGAAGATGATGATTTTAATAACGCAATTGATATCTTTAATAAATATAATATTTTTAATGAATGCAAAAAGAAAACTGAAGAGTATATTTCTATGTCTATAAAGAGTCTGGATGAATTACCAAATAGAGAAATTAATAATCATCTAATCAACTTAGCAAATGAAAGTATTGAAAGATCAAAATAAGAAAATGATCAATAAAGATGACATGTATAATAGAACTAATGTTGACGACGAAGATGTCAGAGAGAAAATAAAAAAATTAATAAAAAAAAAGAAATATAATCTTCGTAATTTATCCAGAAATATAAAAAAAAATGATGCATATTTGCAACAATATCTTTATAGAAGGACCCCCAAAGTTCTTCCTGAAAAGTATAGATTCATGTTAGCCGAAATACTTGATGTGAATGTAAATGAGTTGATTCCAAATTGGTTAAAAGACCTTTCTTCACAAGAACAATTTTTTACAGTAAGAAATATAGAAAACAAAGTAAATAATACAACTCAAATATCATTTTCGAGAGAATTGTTACATGGATTAGAATTTATTAATGTAGACAATTTATATTATTTTCAAAGCCATATATCAGATGGGCATATAACTACTATTGTAGATGTGAGTATAAATAAATTTATAAAACCTGATATTTATTTACTTAATGATAATAAAAATTATTTTTTAGCTATCATAGAAATAAGTAAGATTAGTCAAAGTAAATTAAGTGTAAAACCATATTTTAATAAATTTTCACCTTTTCAAATCAACGCAAATCTTTTGAACATAAGTGGAAAAATTTTATGGCAATGTTCTAAAATATTTTTAAAATGAATAGGCATGAAAAATTACAAAAAAATACAGATAACAAACTTTTAAAAATCAATTATATTGGTTCTAGGGGTGAAGGGATCTCTAACTTAACTACCGAAATCAATTATAGAAAAAGTGATTATAATTTTTTTATACCTTTTACTTTACCTGATGAAATAGTTGTTGTTAAACCAACTCATTATACTAAGGAAGGTATAAGGGCCGATTTAGTTGAAATAAAATCACCATCACCAAAAAGAATTGAACCCAAATGCGAACATTTCTTTCAATGTGGTGGATGTTTGCTTCAACATTGGAAATTTGAAGATTATTCTTGTTGGAAAGTTAGTAAAATCTCGCTCCCAATATTAAGAATGTCACCAATAACCACTATTAAAACAATTAAAACATCTTCATTAAAAAGTCGTAGACATGCTAAATTCAAAGCAAAAAAAAATAAATCTAATACAATAATTGGATTTAATGAATACAGAAGTAAATTTATTACTAAAATTAAAAAATGTATAATTATTGAGTCAGGACTCGAAAAATTAATCCATGATTTAGAAAAACCATTAAACAAGCTTCTTAGTGTAGGTGATGAAATTGATATTCACACAAATCTTCTTGACAACGGAGTAGATCTTCTCATAAGCGGCATAGATAAAATAGACTACTATAAATTAAATATCTTTAATGAGGTTATTTCAAAAAGTTCAGTTATTAGATTTCATAGAAAATTAGAGAATAATACTAACGAATTACTGTTTACAAAAGATCTTTCAAGTTTGTCTAACAAATTTTTTTCATCTATTACATTTCCTCCTCCAGGCGGGTTTCTTCAAGCAACTGTAGAAGGAGAAAATGCAATTCTTGAGAGTGTCATTCAAGGATTAAATGAGAACAAAAATACAAAACTGATTTGTGAGCTCTTTTGTGGTAGTGGCACATTAACTTTACCATTATTAAAAAAACATTATCAGGTACATGCATTTGAATTAGACGATGAATCTTTAAAGGCAGTTGATATTGCCAGCCGAAAAGAGGGTTTAGGGAACAGAGTCAAAGTAAAAGCAAGGGATTTGAAAAATTTCCCTCTGACATCAGACGAACTTTGCATATATAGCGCAATTATTGTTGATCCTCCACGTTCGGGTGCACATTTGCAATTTTCACACATAGCAAGATCAAAAGTTCCAGTTATAATCAGTATTTCTTGTAATATTAATACTTTTATAAGAGATTCTAAAATTTTAATTGGAAGTAATTATGAGTTAAAATGGGTGCAACCAATTGATCAATTTTTGTTTTCTGCACATGTGGAATTAGTTGCGCTATTTCAACTAAAATAAAAAAATGTTAATAAAAAAATCTATAACGATAAAAAAACATAGAACATCTCTATCTTTAGAAAAAGAATTTTGGGATGCTTTAAAAATCGTTGCTAAAGAACAAAAATGTTCTATAGAAACTTTGGTCGCTAAGATTGATTCAAACAGAAAAACTTCGCTTGCATCGTCAATAAGAGTCTATCTTCTAAAATTTCATATGAAAGTTTAACCTGTTATTCCAATTTGCCAGGGGGCAAATTCATGGCGACCAAGATTTAGGATTTCACTTTTTGTTTTTTTACCTGAAGCAAAAGAAATAAATTCTTCAAAAATTATTTTACCCATTTCTTCAATATCTTTATCTCCATCAATAACTAAACCACAATTTATATCCATATCCTCATTCATTTTTTTATAAAGAGAAGAATTAGTTGCCAATTTTATGGAAGGGGTTGGTTTGGAGCCAAAACATGAACCCCTACCTGTAGTAAATGCTATTAAATTTGCTCCACCTGCGATCTGACCAGTTGCTGAAACTGGATCAAATCCAGGCGTATCCATGAAAACAAATCCCTTTTCATTGATTTTTTCTGCATAATTGTATACTTGCATTAAACCCGTTGTTCCGCCCTTCATTGCTGATCCTAAAGATTTTTCTAAAATGTTAGCAAGACCTCCTTTTTGATTTCCTGGGCTAACAATTCCATTTATTTGCACATCTCGACCTACTGCATAAACGTTCTTCCACCAATTTACACGGTTCAATAATTTTTCTGCTACGGAAAAATTTACAGCTCTTGCAGTTAAGGTGTTCTCAACACCATATATTTCGGGCGTTTCTGACAAAATAGCAGTCCCACCGTGACTAACAAGTAGATCAACAGCTTTTCCCAAAGAAGGATTAGCAGAAATAGAAGAAAAAGCGTCTGATCCTCCACACTGAAGCCCTACCATTAGATTAGATAGAGAGACTTCTTCTCGAAAATTTCTATTTGCCTTTTCTAACATGCTTTCTACAATTTTTATTCCTTCTTTGATTGTTGCAGTTGTACCTCCATTTTCTTGCATTACTAAAGTTTTTAAATTTTCATTTTCTGTAAGTCCTTGGTGAGAAAATAAACCTCCAACCTGACACCTTTCACAACCAAGGCCAACGACTAAAGATGAAGCAACATTTGGGTGTCCTATATACCCACCTAAAGTTCTATTTAACAAATTCATAGGCTCACCAGATAATTCCATTCCACATCCAGTTGAATGGCTAAAGGCAGCAACACCCTCTACATTTGGATAACTAATCATTTTGTCAGGGGTGAAATATGATGCAATTTCGTGTACTACAGTTGCTGAGCAATTAACAGTTGAAACTACTGCAATAAAATTTCTAGTGCCTACTCGTCCATCTGTTCTTTTGAAGCCTGAGAACGTTCTTTCGCTAGATGAGTTCACAAATCGGGTTGGGAGATACTTTGAGCAATATTCATGTTCTCGTCCAAATTCCTTAAAAACAATATTTGAATTGGTTAAAACTTGACCTTTTAATAAGTCTGTATCAGCAAAACCTATTATTGTACCATATTTATAAATTGGACTATCTTTGATAATATTTACTCTAGCAATCTTTTGTCCTGAAAGTATTGGAGCATCTAATATAATATCAAAATCTTTTAAATGTTGATTGGCTTTCATATTATCTATTGCAATAATGATGTTGTCTTTGTCATTTAGGAGTACTGCATTTGAAGGTTTTATATTAATTTGTTTTTTATTCATATATAAACCTCATCTAAAATCTAATCAGTATTTTTAGTTCTTAACCAATTTTCAAATGCTTTTTTTTCGCTTTCGTCGGTTAAAGGATATAAGCCTCTGATAGTTGCACCTTTTTGGACCTTATCCATCACATAATCCTCATATATTGTCATGGAGTTAACTTCATCTGAAATTTCTTCTATTATTTCATTTGGTATCACAACAACACCCTCATTATCTCCAACTATTAAGTCATTTGGCCAAACTGCAGCGTCTCCACAACCAATAGGTATGTTTACATCTATGGCTTGATGTAAGGTAAGGTTGGTTGGAGATGATGGTCTCTTATGGTAAGCTGGAAATTTTAAATTCTTTATTTCATCTGAGTCTCTAAACCCACCATCTGTTACTACACCGGCACATCCTCTGACCATTAATCTTGTAATTAATATAGAACCTGCTGATGCAGCTCTGGGATCTTTCCTACTATCAAAAATTAAAACACAATCTTTAGGACATTCCTCTATAGCTAACCTTTGTGGATGTTTTTGATTTTTAAAAACCTCTATATCATTGAGATCCTCCCTTGCTGGAATATATCTAACTGTATAGGCTAATCCTACCATATTTGGCAGTTTTGAATTTAGCGGAGAAACACCTTGAATAAATTGATTTTTTAGTCCTTTTTTAAATAAAGCAGTACAAATTGTTGCCACACTAGCTTTTGAAAAAATTTTCTTTAATTTATTTGATAACATTCTTAAACTCTAAAAAATATCAGGTTCTTTCGCAGAAGTACCAAAATCGCTCTCTAAAAAGTCAAAATCACAACCTTCGTTAGCTTGGCGTACATGATTACTATACATCCATAACCATCCTCTTCCTGCTTTTGGATTATTTTTTTTAATTTTCTTTTTTCTTTGTAACAAAGTCCTTTCATCTACAAGCATATTTATTGACCTTAAGTCTAAGTTTATCTCTATAATATCTCCTGTTTCTAACAATGATAATGGGCCACCGACATAACTTTCTGGAGCTACATGAAGTATACAAGCACCATAACTTGTTCCACTCATTCTTGCATCAGAAATTCTAACCATGTCCCGCACGCCCTTTTTAAGAAGTTTTTTAGGTATTGGCATCATACCCCACTCAGGCATTCCTGGCCCACCAACAGGACCAACATTTCTTAAGACTAAAACGTGATTTTCTGTTACATCAAGCTCATCACTATCAATAATTTTTTTCATATCTAGATAACTATTAAAAACTATAGCAGGACCTTTATGTTTAAAAAATTTTTTATCACATGCAGCTGGTTTAATAACACAACCATCAGGAGCTAAATTCCCTGTTAAAACAGCTAGTGACCCTTCCTTATAAATTGGATTATCAAGAGATCTAATTATATCTCTATTAAGTGTCTCTTTGCCTTCTATGATCTCACCTAATTTTGAACCTGTTACTGTGATTTCCTCTAAATTAAGTTTATCTGCTAAGGAATTCATTAAAGATAAAATTCCGCCAGCATAGAAGAAATCTTCCATTAAATAATTATTTCCTGAAGGTCTTATATTAGCTAACAATGGAATTACTCTACCTTTTTTATCTAAGTCATCCATGGTTAAACGAATACCAGCTCTCCTCGCCATAGCTATCAAATGAATGATAGCGTTAGTAGAGCAGCCCATCGCCATTGCAACAGTTACAGCATTATCAACAGATTTTTTAGTGATAATTTTTTTTGGAGTTAAATCTTCCCATACCATTTCAACAATTCTTTTTCCTACATTTGTAGACATTCTAATGTGATTTGAATCTGCAGCAGGAATTGAACTTGCGCCAGGTAAACATAGACCTATAGCTTCTGCTATGGCCGTCATCGTACTTGCTGTTCCCATAGTCATACAATGTCCGTATGATCTAGCAATACCTGTCTCTACTTCTTCCCAGTCATTTTGAGAAATATTTCCTGCTCTTAATTCATCCCAATATTTCCATCCATCCGATCCACTTCCTAAAAATTTGCCTTTATAATTACCTCTTAACATTGGTCCAGCTGGTAAAAAAATAGTTGGTAAATCTAAAGATATTGCACCCATTGTCAAAGCTGGTGTGGTTTTATCACAACCTCCCATCAAAACAACCCCATCAATGGGATGAGATCTTATGAGCTCTTCAACTTCCATCGATAACATGTTTCGATATAACATTGTTGTAGGTTTTACATACATTTCGGCAAGGGAGATGGCAGGAAGCTCGATTGGGAAACCACCAGATTGATAAATTCCTTTTTTTACATCCTCAACTCTTTGTTTGAAATGCATGTGACAAGGTTGAATGTCAGACCAAGTGTTTATAATTCCAATAAGAGGTTTATTTTCCCAATCATCTTTGTCCAATCCCATTTGCATGGCTCTAGATCTATGACCAAAAGATCTTACGTCATTTGGGGCAAACCATCTATAACTTCTTAACTCTTCGTATTTTTTTTTCAAATCCAATCCCTAAGTTATAAACATTCTTAACTTTAGTTTTATTATGATTTAATTAAAAAAAAAATAAAATAAATAAAGATAATACTATTTATTTTTAATTTTGGTAGGCCTGGAGGGACTTGAACCCCCAACCACTCCGTTATGAGCGGAGGGCTCTAACCAGTTGAGCTACAGGCCTAATAAATTAATTATTCGTTTTTATACAAGCACAAATTGAGTATGTAAAGAGGGAGAATTTTAAGTTTGATACCTAATTTTCAAGAAATGACCGTAACTTCCTTGATCTTGTTGGGTGTTTCAGCTTTCGCAGAGCTTTAGCTTCTATCTGCCTTATACGTTCTCTTGTTACACTAAATTGTTGACCAACCTCTTCTAATGTATGGTCGGTATTCATTCCTATGCCAAAACGCATTCTTAAAACTCTTTCTTCTCTGGGAGTTAAACTTGCTAATATTCTTGTCGTGGTTTCTCTTAAATTAGCGTGGATAGCAGCTTCTAAAGGCTGAACTGCCATTTTATCTTCTATGAAATCTCCGAGATGACTGTCGTCTTCGTCTCCAACTGGTGTTTCAAGAGATATAGGTTCTTTAGCTATTTTTAAAACTTTCCTTACTTTGTCAAGTGGCATAGAAATTTTTTCTGATAATTCTTCAGGTGTAGGCTCTCTTCCAATTTCGTGAAGCATTTGTCTGGAAGTTCTTACAAGCTTATTAATAGTTTCAATCATATGAACTGGTATTCTTATAGTTCTAGCTTGGTCGGCAATAGATCTTGTAATAGCTTGCCTTATCCACCAAGTAGCATATGTTGAAAACTTATATCCTCGTCTATATTCAAACTTGTCAACTGCTTTCATTAAACCAATATTTCCTTCTTGAATTAAGTCTAAAAACTGCAATCCTCTATTTGTATATTTTTTAGCAATAGAAATAACTAATCTTAAATTTGCTTCAACCATCTCTTTTTTAGCTCTAGCTGCTTCTCTTTCACCTCTTTGGATAATCTGAATCAATTTTTTGTATTCTTGAACTGGCATATTAACATTATTCACAAAATCAAAAACCTGATCACAAAGACTAATTATCTCATCATTATGACTTTCAGTGAACTTTTCCCATGATTTTGATTTTCCTGGTTTAATTGCCCAATTATGATTTATTTCATTACCTATCCAACTATTAATAAAATCTTTTCTCTTAACACCTGAATTCTCAGCTAACCTTAATATAGATCCTTCAATATTAGTGATTTGACGATTTAAACCATACATTTGATCTATTAATTCTTCTTGTTTGTTGTTATTAAGATAAATTTTTTCCATTTGTTCTATTAGAGTAATTCTTAATTCAGATAATCTTTTTTCTGAACGCGCTACTAATGTTTCACCTTTTCTTAACCTTGCTATTCTTCTTTCACTAAGAGTTAAAATTTCTTTAAAGGTTTTAGCAACTTCATCAATCATAGCTAGAATCTGATCTTTAACTTCTGCTTCCATAGCCACTAAAGAAAGATTTATATCATCGTCATTATCTTCTTCGTTATCTTCTTCATTCTCTTCTTCATTCTTTTTTGTGAAATCAACTAGCTTTTCACCATTTTCTTCATCCTTATTAACTATATTACTCTTTTGGTTGACTAAATTTAGAGTTTCATTGGCAGTTTTTAAATTATCTAACCGAAAATTATTTAAATTTTCATTAATAAGTACAGGTTCGTTTGCTCCACCGTTTATTCGAGAATAAGTTGTTTCCAAGTCAATTATATCTCTTAGTAACATAGTACCATCGTCAACCTCATCTCTCCATTTTAGAAAAGCTCTCATAGCTAATGGTGATTCATAAATACCACCCACCATTAATTCTCTTCCAGCTTCTATTCTTTTAGCAATAGATATTTCGCCCTCTCTGGATAAAAGTTCAACAGACCCCATTTCTTTCAAATACATTCTTACAGGATCATCAGACCTGGCTCCTTCCTCATCGGATAAATTCCCAGTATTTTTGTCATCTAATTCTTCTAAGGAAACTTCTTCTTGCTCATCAACAATATTGAAACCCATATCATTTATTGCTGAGTGAATGTCTTCTATCTGCTCTGAGGTGTATTCACCAGGTGGCAAAGCCTGATTTAACTCATCAAGCGTAACAAAACCATTCGTTTTCCCTTTTTTAATAAGAGATTTAATTGCTGAATTGTTAAGATCTAGAATAGGACTATCATTATTGCTTACTTTAGAATTATTTTTATTTTCATTTTTGGCCAGCATAGACAAACTCACTTTTAATAAACTTAAATTAACTACTTATTTATAAAAAACTAAATATTTTTAAAATCTAACAAACTTAATAACTCACTAAACGTACTACATATATTTTCTTCATTTAGATGGTCAAGCTCAAAGTTTAATCTAGTAGGATAATTACTTTGCACAAAATTATTGATTTGAACAGTAAAACCTTCATCGATCATCTTTTGTTGAAGATCTTTAGGACTAATTTCAGGATAATTAGTTACTTTTTTTAATATTGAATTTTTTAAATTATCAAAATCCTTATTTCTGAAATTGATCAAAGAAATTTTCTCATCGAAGATCAAACAAATTTTTGGATACATTAACATCATATAAATTATAGCTCCAATCTTAATTTCAACACCTGTCTTAGGCATACTTTTTTTTGAAGAATACAATTTTTGATTTTTTAAATTTAGCACATTATTTTTACGATAAGAATTTTTGTTTTTTTCTCTAAATATTTTTATTCTTTTCTCTATTGCATCACGATAAGCTAGCTTTATATTATCATTTTCAATTGTATTTACTTTTGCTCTTAAATAATTCCAAGAATAGGCATAACTTTCAGGTTCATTATATTTAATAAATTTTAAACCCTGTGACCATAACATATCAAAAACCCCAATTGCTTTATTTAAAAGATTTTCAAATTCTTGCAGTCCATAATTATTGATAAATTCTTCTGGATCGATTTTGTCAGGTAGAAAAACAAATTTTAACTTTTTTTTCAGTTTTATTTTTGGGAGATATTTTTGGAAAACTCTTTCGGTAGCATTTTTACCAGCAACATCACCATCAAAAATCAAAAAAGCTTCATCAACTAAATTAAAGATTGTTTCTATTTGATCATCTGTTAGTGCCGTTCCAAGAGAAGCAACAGCAGGATATCCATGAGAATGAAGAGAAATAACATCAGTATAACCCTCACAAATTATAAAACTTTTTTTATGCAAAAGTTTTTTAGCATTAAAAATCCCAAATAACTGTTTACTTTTAAGAAATAATGAGGTTTCAGGAGAATTTAAATATTTTGGCTGTCCATCTCCTAAAATTCTACCACCAAATGCAATTACTTTCCCAGAGTTATTTAAAATTGGAAACATGATTCTTTGTTGAAAGAAAAAAACTAAATTTTTGTCATTATTTTTTTTTACCAAACCTACTTCAATAAAATCATTTATAGAAAATCCCTCTTTTAACAAAGTTGACACTAAGTGCTGATTTGATCTTAAATTTCCTGAATATCCTAAATTAAAGTTGTTTAATATTGATTGATTAAAACCTCTTTTTTGCAAATAGTCTTTAGCTTTTTCTCCAAATGGCGCATTTAAGTTTTTGATGTAAGATTCTGATACTCTTTTTAGTAGATTAAGATGATTTGTAATTTTAGGATCTACAAAATAATTTTGTTTACTAGTACTTATTCCTGCTTGATCAGCTAATTTTTTTAATGCCTCTAAAAAAGACAAATTTTCTGTCTCCATAACGTAATTAAATAAATCTCCATTTTTTCCACAACCAAAACAATGATAGAAACCTTTATCATCTGAAATATTAAAAGAAGGTGTCTTTTCTTTGTGAAATGGACAAAGAGCGACATAATTATTATTATCACGTTTTTTCAGAGATAAGTTTTTACCTATAACATCAGAAAGTTTGATAGAGTTTTTAATTTCTTCTTTTAAATCCATATTTTTTCTTATTTATATAATGAATTAAACATTATAAGTTAGATAGTTTTTCTTTAATAACTTTACTAACATAACCAAAATCCATCATTCCGTCATATTTCTCTTTTATAATCTTTATAACTTTACCCATATCCTTCATAGAATTGACTTCATTTGATTTAATTGTGTTATTTATTATCTCATCAATCTCCTGTTTTGATAGTTGGCTTGGTAGAAAATTTGAGATTATATTAATTTCATTTTCTTCTTTTTTTACTAAATCGGCTCTATTGCCTTGCACATAAAGCTCTATTGATCCTTTTCTTTGTTTTATCATCGACTGAAGTAAGGAAATAATCTCTTTATCATTTACTTCTACATCATGCCCTTTGCCTTTAGATATTATGTCTCTTTCTTTTATAGCTGCCAGTATAAGCCGAAGAGTGTTAATTAAGTCAGTGTCTTTTTTAATCATTGCATCTTTTAAATTTTTTGAAACTTTTTCTCTAATATTCATTAATTTTTCCTAATAAAATTTGTTTATATATATTAACTGATTCTAATTTAAGAAATTTGATAACATAATCTATAAAATTTTAATTAAATAATTTTAAATTTTATTGACGTAGTTAATAATACAATCTAATTAAAGTTTGATGAAAATTTTGTGTAAAAATTATTTCTCTTTAAACCCCGATAATTCAATAAATATTTATTTTAAAAACAAGTTTTTTAAAATCCTAAAGGTGTGTAATGGATAATGTTAATAAAAAGTTTAAAGATATTGGTTATATACCATTTAATATTAATCCAATTAATAAAAATAATACATTAAATTGTATATTAATTTTAGATGATGGATCATATTTTTTAGGAAGATCGTTTGGTTCTAAAAAGGAATGCTTAGGTGAAATATGCTTCAATACCTCCATTTCTGGCTATCAAGAAATAATCACTGATCCGTCATATACGGGACAAATTATTACTTTTACTTTTCCCCATATTGGTAACATAGGTTCTAACAAATTTGATGAAGAAGGAAATACAAATTCTATTGCAGGCATTGTAGTTAGGCAACATCCAACAAACGAGTCTAATTGGCGATCAGAGATCAGTTTTAATGAGTGGTTAATAAAAAATAATATACCAGGTATTTCTGGTATTGACACTCGATTGCTAACAAAAATAATTCGAAAATATAAAAGCTGTAATGCGTTAATATGTTTTGAGAAAAGTGGAAATTTTAAAATCGAAGAGTTGAAAAATAAACTAAAAAAACATCCAAAAATGGATGGATTAAACCTTTCATCATCTATAACCACAAAAAAACAATATAAGTATACTGAAGGTGTGCATGAACTAATATCATCAGAGGTGTATGATTTAAAAAACTTCAAACCCAAAATTGCTGTTATAGATTTTGGTGTAAAACAAAACATACTTAGACATCTTGTTAACTTAAATGCAGAAGTTAGTGTATTCTCAGAAAATGCACCTATTGAGGATATAAATAATTTCAAGCCAGATGGTATTTTTTTATCAAACGGTCCTGGGGACCCATCTGCAACAGAAATAAAATGTAGAAAATTATTGAGTGCTTTATTTCAACTTAAAATACCTGTGTTTGGAATATGTATTGGTCATCAATTAATTGGGATATCGTTTGGGGCGAAAACAAATAAAATGCCTCAAGGTCATAGAGGGGCTAATCATCCAGTCAAAAATCTATCTAAAAATAAAGTAGAGATTACCAGTCAAAACCATGGGTATCAGATAGACTTAGATTCTTTACCAAATTGTTTAGAAGTAACCCATACTTCTTTATTTGACAATTCAATAGAAGGTATAAGACATAGATCATTACCAATTTTTTCAGTTCAGTACCATCCAGAAGCTTCTCCTGGACCAACCGAGTCATCTTACTTGTTCAATGAATTTTTAAACTTAATTAAAGAAACAAAGAATGCCAAAACGTAAAGATATTGAATCAGTCTTAATAATTGGTGCTGGTCCTATAGTAATTGGACAAGCTTGTGAATTTGATTACTCTGGGGCGCAAGCTTGTAAGGCACTTAAAGAAGAGGGAATTAGAGTAATACTAATAAACTCTAATCCTGCCACCATCATGACTGATCCAATTATGGCTGATTCAACATATATTGAACCAATAGAAAAAAATACTATTGAAAAAATCATAGAAATTGAGAGGCCAAGCGCAATTCTACCTACGATGGGAGGTCAAACAGCTCTTAACGCAACGTTAGATCTATACAAATCTGGTATCTTAAAAAAATACGATATTGAAATCATTGGTGCAAAACCTGATTCAATAAATAAGGCAGAAGACCGAGAATTATTTAAAGAGAGTATGAATAAAATTGGTTTAGAGTCTGCAAGAGCTCAAATTGCAAAAAATATTGATCAAGCTATTTCTGCGTTAAATTTTGTTGGTTTGCCAGCAATAATAAGGCCATCCTTCACTCTTGGAGGTGAAGGCGGGGGCATAGCTTACAACAAAGAAGAATTTATTGAAATTGTAACTAACGGATTAAAATTATCTCCAACTACTGAAGTGCTAATTGAAGAATCACTCTTAGGGTGGAAAGAATATGAAATGGAAGTAGTAAGGGATAATGCAGATAACTGTATAATAATATGTTCTATTGAGAATGTTGATCCAATGGGAGTTCATACAGGTGATTCTATTACTGTAGCACCAGCTTTGACTTTAACAGATAAAGAATATCAGAAGATGCGTAATGCAAGCATTGCTGTTTTGAGAGAAATTGGAGTTGATACTGGTGGATCAAATGTACAATTTGCCCTTAATCCAAATAATGGAAGATTAATTGTAATTGAAATGAACCCAAGAGTAAGTAGATCTTCTGCGTTAGCGTCAAAAGCCACTGGCTTCCCAATAGCTAAAGTTGCTGCAAAACTTGCTATTGGATATACATTAGATGAATTACAAAATGATATTACAAAATCCACACCTGCTAGTTTTGAACCTACAATAGATTATGTTGTTACAAAAATTCCTCGCTTTACTTTTGAAAAATTTCCTGGATCAAATAATCTTTTATCTACTTCTATGAAATCAGTTGGAGAGGCAATGGCTATTGGAAGATCTTTTCAGGAGTCTCTTCAAAAAGCTTTAAGATCTCTTGAAACAGGTTTGTATGGACTTGATGATGTTTATTTCCCAGTTCAAAAAGAAAATTTAAATAACAAAGACAACATTTCTGGCTGGTTAGCTGAACAGGTTCCAGAAAGAATATTGAGAATAGCAACTGCGTTTAGAAATAAAATTTCAATTGAAGAAATTTCTAACATTACTGGCTGGGATAAATGGTTTTTAGAACAGATTTTAGGTATAGTTCAAGTTGAAGAATATCTAAAAACCAGTAATTATATTTTGGATGAGATATTTTTAAGAAGTATCAAATCTATGGGTTTTTCTGATGCACGTATTTCTGAAATAACTCAGATTAGTATACAAAAAATTTATGAACTTAGATCAAAATTTGGTATTTTTCCATCTTATAAAAGAGTTGATACATGTGCAGCTGAATTTTTTTCAGAAACTGCGTATCTTTACAGCTCCTATGAACAGAATAATAATAATGAGTGTGAAGTTTACCCATCAAATAAAAACAAAGTTATTATTCTTGGTGGTGGCCCTAATAGAATTGGCCAAGGTATAGAGTTTGACTATTGCTGTGTTCACGCAGCCTACAGTTTATCTGAAATTGGGTTTGAAACAATAATGATTAATTGCAATCCTGAAACTGTTTCAACTGACTATGATACTTCAGAAAAATTATACTTTGAGCCTCTTAATCATGAGGATGTACTTTCTGTTATAGAAAAGGAGAAGCAAAATGGCAATGTAATCGGTGTAATTGTTCAATTAGGAGGGCAAACTCCACTCAAGATTGCTAAAAGTTTAGAAAAATCCGGTGTTAAAATTTTAGGAACTTCAGTTGAAGCAATAGATTTAGCCGAAGATAGAAAAAGTTTTAAAGAATTATTAAAGAGCTTGAAATTAAATCAACCTCTAAATGACGTCGCGAGTAGTAAAGATGAAGCCTCAAAGATCACAGATCAAATTGGTTTCCCAGTAGTAATTAGACCTAGTTATGTTCTTGGTGGTCGCGCTATGGAAATAATACATAACCTAGATCAATTACAAACATATATTAATGAAGCAGTAAAGGTTTCTGGTGATAATCCAGTTTTGATTGACAGTTTTTTGAAAAATGCGATAGAAGTTGATGTCGATGCTATTTCTGACGGTAATGAGACTTTTATTGCAGGTATTATGGAACATATAGAAGAAGCAGGGATCCACTCTGGAGATTCCGCATGTGCTCTGCCTCCACAAACGATTGATAAAACAATAGTTAATGAAATAACTTTACAAACTAAAAAGCTTGCAAAATCTTTGAATGTTATTGGCTTCATTAATATACAATTTGCAATTCAAAATAAAAAAATATTTATATTAGAAGTTAATCCTCGTGGAAGTAGAACAATTCCTTTTGTAGCTAAATCTACTGGAGTTCCACTTGTCAAAATAGCATCACAAATAATGATTGGTAAAAAATTATCTGATTTTAAATTATCAAATAGAAAAATTAACCATATTTCGGTTAAAGAAGCAGTTTTTCCTTTCGCAAGATTTCCTGGTACTGATGTAATACTTGGTCCAGAAATGAAATCTACTGGCGAGGTAATGGGTATAGGTTTAACGTTTGGAGAAGCTTTTGCAAAAAGCCAACTTGGGGCAGGTATAAATTTACCTTTAGAAGGTAAAGTATTCATCTCAATAAAAGATGATGATAAAAATAGTGTAGTGCCTATTGCTAAAAATCTTAAAAATTTAGGTTTTACAATATGCGCAACTTCAGGAACTGCAAAATATTTAAATGATAATAAAATCGAAACTCAATATATAAAAAAAGTGATTGAAGGTAGACCAAACGCAGTGGATGCAATGTTATCTAAAGAGATTCAACTTGTGATAAATACAGCAGAAGGAAGAAATTCAATTAAAGATAGTTTTTCTTTAAGACAAACTGCACTTTCTAACAAAATACCTTATTATACTACTATTCAAGGTGCGAATGCAGCAACTCTTGCTATAAAAGCATTGAAAAGTTTAAAATTAAATATCAAATCTCTACAATCATATTTTGAATAAAAAATTTTTCTGTATTATATTTAGATTATTATAATTAATGGAATCATATCTATGGATAAAGTACCTTTTACATTTTCTGGATTAGAAAAAATTAAGCTAGAATTAGATAATTTAAAGAAAATTGAAAGACCTCAGGTAATTCAGGCAATCTCTGTTGCAAGAGAACACGGTGATTTAAAAGAAAACGCTGAATATCATGCCGCAAAGGAAAAACAAGCATTTATAGAAGGTCGTATTACTGAGCTTGAAGATGTAACTAGCAGAGCAGAAGTAATTGATCTAACTAAACTTTCAGGAGAAACTGTTACTTTTGGCACAAAAGTTAACATAGTGGATGAAGAAAGTGACCAAGAAACAAATTATCAAATTGTAGGACCATACGAAGCAAATTTAGAAGAAGGTCTAATATCTGTTGCATCACCAATAGCAAGAGCTCTGATAGGAAAAGAAGTAGGCATGTCAGTAGCAGTAACAACTCCAGGTGGTACGAGAAATTATGAGATTTTAACTATAGAGGTTTCTAAATCATAGTTTCAATGGGAATGCCTGGTAATTTTTTAACACTCCTTATATTTAACGAAGTTTTGACATTACTTACTTTTGGAGCTTGGGTAAGATTTTTTGTCAAAAAAGATTGAAAGTCATCCCAATCTTTTGCAACTATTTTTAATAGAAAATCAACTTCACCAATTAACATATGACACTCCCTAACCTCAGGGAAATTAGATATATAGTTTTCAAATGTCTTTAGATCGTTTTCAGCTTGACTTTCAAGCCCCACGTACGCAAAAACTGTAACCTTGTAACCTAATAATTCTGGGTTGACGATAGCATTATAACCAAGTATTAGATTTTTTTTTTCTAATGATTTAACTCTTCTTAGGCAAGATGGGGGAGATATCTTTAATTTATTAGCAAGCTTTACATTACTAATATCACCATTCATTTGTAACTCATTAAGTATTTTTAAATCAATATTATCTAATTTGTTTTTTTCATTTTTCATTTAATAAATACTTCTTTATATTAATTACAATAAAGTTTTTGTAATAATATTAATGTATAGTCCGAAAATAAACAATTTTATTTCAATAAAAAAATTTTTACTTATATTTCAAAGAACATAAAAGGAAAAAAGATAAAGACACAAATTAAAAACGAAACTTGGATATTGTCAGACAGTACCAAGGGTATGGAAAATCAGTCAATTGCTTTAGCAAAAATATTAAATGCTAATTTTAAATTAATTGATTATAATCCTCCATATTTTTTAAAAAAAATTCCTATTCTAGGAAAATTCTATGTTCCATATTATTTACGACAAAAATTAGATACAGATATACTACCCTCAATTATAGTTACCACTGGTAGGAGGATGGCTGGGACGTCTATTGCCCTAAAATCTATTTTAAAGAATAATGTTAAAACTATTCATATTCAAAATCCTAAATTACCACTTAACCATTTCGATTTATTATTAATTCCAGAACATGACAGGATAAAAGGTAAAAATGTAATTCAAACAAAAGGTGCTCTTTGTTTTTTTGAAGAAAAAGATATAAAAAAATTAAACGAACCAAATTTAAATAAAATTAAAACTAAAAAAAATACTGTTTTATTAATGGTTGGAGGTAACAGCAAAAAACAAAAACCTCAAAACAGCGAATATTTTAATTTAAGTTCAAAGGTAATAGAAGGAGTTAAAAACTTAAATGCACAATTGATAGTTACCGTATCCAGAAGAACACCAAATAAAGCGATTAAAATATTACAGTCAACTTTTTCAAAACATTTAAGTGACTTTAAGATACTCTCTTCAGACGAAAATAACCTTTATCCAAAAATTTTAGAAATAATTGATTACACTATTGTCACAAGTGACAGCGTTAACATGATTTCAGAATTGTCAACGCTTTCAAAACCATTATTTATTTCACACTTTTCAAAAGAAAATAGAAAAATTTCAATTTTTATATCAAATCTCAAAGAATTAAATATTGTCCGAGACTATGAAGGTAATTTATTTAAATTTGAAAAAAGTAAACTCCAAACAAACAAAATTACTGCCTTACAAGTAAACAAGTTTTTCGGATTCAAGTAAATAACCAAGTTTTCTAATATCAAAAATTTTATTATAAAGGACTTCCCAATTATCATTTTGGTCTATTTCTCTCCAAATACTTTCAATTTCTCCAATTAATAGATTTTGTCTGTTTTTATCTAACTGATGTTTTTTTTCTAAAACTCCTTTGGCTGGAAGACTTTCTTTTAAAATTTCAACAACTTTTGAGAATTTATTAATTTTATATTTTTTTCCATAATTAGTTTTAATGCAATCTATAATGGAATCCTTTCCTCCATAGAAATCATAGAAAATGTCAGCATAAACAATTTTATTTTTTTCACTTTCATTTAATAATATTGTCATTATTTCATTTAGATTTTTACTATCAATGTCTTGTATTCCCATCCGCCAACAAAAGTGCTTTTTTAACGACTCATGAAAGCTTTTAGAAAATTGATTCAACGTGTCAATAATTATATTTTCCTCTATAAATTCACCTAAACTCTTTCCTAACTGCGTTAGTGCCCATAATGCGGCCTCAGGTTGCCTTCCAAAAGAATATCTTCCATTATTATCAAAATAAGCAGCTGTAAAAGAAGTATTTGCAAATTCTATAAATCTCCAAGGGCCATAATCAAACACTTCACCAGTAACATTAAAATTATCAGTATTTAAAACTCCATGGACAAAACCAGAAATAATCATTCTGCCAATAGATACTGCTATCCTTTTAACACTCTCTAAAAATATATTTTCAGCTAATATTTTTATATTCTTATTAGGTTTTATATTGGTGAAATAATTCTCACTGATATGATTTAATAGTAAAGCAATACTATCGTAATCATTTAAATATTTTAATCTTTGAAAGGTACCAATTCTAATATGACTATTACTTCTTCTAACAAGAACAGCAGATCTAGTTGGAGAAGGTTCATCATTTCTATGCAATTCTTCTGATGTCTCAATTATTGAAAAAGTTTGACTTGTAGGTACACCTAAGGCAGTCAAAAATTCAGTTGCTAACAATTCTCGTACGGCACCTTTTAAAGTGAGTCTACCATCACCTCCTCTGCTATATTTTGTCTGTCCAGATCCCTTTGTACCTAAATCCCATAGAACATTATTTTTATCCAAAAATTGTGCAAGAAGAAACCCTCTTCCATCTCCTAAGTCTGGGTTATAATAACCAAATTGATGACCATGATATTTTAATGCTAATGGTTCATGAACAATAACTGGTAATTTTTCAAATTTACCAAAGTATTTTATCCACTGATTATCGTCTAAATGATCTAAGCCTAGTAATTTTGCAGCTCGGTTATTTCTGAATCTTAGAATATGGTCAGGGAACTTTGCCGGGATTGTAAAATCATAAAAGGATTCACCTAAATTAAAATGGCTATTTACGACTTTTGCTTTATTTATCATAAATAGATCTTATCATATTTTATCTGAAGAGATTATCCTGCAAAGTTTTTTCTAAACCTTTATATAAGTAAGATACTTGCTCTTCATAACCATTATATTTAGTAGTAGGTATTCTACCATCAATGCCCAACTGCTGTTCTGTTTTTTGAGACCATCTAGGGTGAGAAATATTAGGATTTACATTAGCCCAAAACCCATACTCTTTTGGTGCAAGTTTTTCCCACATCCCAATAGGTCTCTCACTTAAAAAACTTATCTTTACGATTGATTTTATCGATTTAAATCCATACTTCCATGGCAAGACCAGGCGAAGTGGAGCGCCATTCTGATTAGGTAACTGTTTTCCATAAATCCCAGTAGCTAAAAAACTTAGTTCATTTTTAGCTTCTTCGATTGTAATGCCCTCTTGATAAGGCCAGGGATACCATTGTTGTTTTTGTCCAGGCGCTATTTCTGGGTTATAAAAAGTTTCAAACTTTAAGAATTTTGCATTAGTTTTTGGCTCAACTAATGATAAAATTTTATTCAGAGGAAAACCTGCCCATGGCACTGTCATGGACCAAGCTTCAACGCATCTAAATTTATAAACTCTTTCTTCAATACCACCAAGTTTTTTTATTAAGTCATTTACATCAATAACCAATGGATTATTTACCAATCCATCAATAGTTATTGACCAAGGTTTAGTCTTAAGCTTAGAGGCCCTTCTCCAAATATTTTTATTTGATCCAAACTCGTAAAAATTTGTATAAGTAGTAGCCAAACTCTCAGCAGTTAAAGGTCTACTTGCTATGTAAGACTTATTGATTGCTGGAGGATAGAGCGAACTAAACGCAGGACGAGATATTAATGAGGCACCTGGTAAAAATAATGAAACTGCACCAATGTTTTTTAAAAAATTTCTTCTAGTATTGTAAGAGTTTTCAGATGTAACGTTGTGATCTTTTAATCTCCAAACTTCTTTTCTTTTATAAAATGCCATTTTTAAATTCCAATATTTAAGAAAGAGTTAAAACAGCTTTTTCAATTCTGTTCATTGCTTCTTTTAAAATATCTAAACTGGTTGCATAAGATACTCTAAAATATGGTTCTAAACCAAAAGCTACACCAGGTACTGCAGCAACTTCGGCAGATTCTAATAGCCATTCTACAATTTCAGCATCATTGTTGAGGGTTTTTCCATTTTGTGTTTTC